>NZ_CP014335.1:2403902-2752804 GCF_001610955.1 Geobacillus thermoleovorans | reverse complement strand
AAGGACATGAGTCGATGGGCCCGACGGCGCTGTCGCAAGTCGTCGAACAAATCGCGCGCATCGCTTTTTTGCTTGGGGCGTGCTACGTCATTTTGCGCCTGATGGACGGCTCGATCGTCTCCGCTGTGAGCGCGGCGACGTTTGCCGCGTTTGTCGGGGCGGCGGCGGGGCTTTTGGTGTTGCTTGTCTATTGGTGGAAGCGGCGTCCGTATTTGCAGTCGCTGCTTGCGCGTGACCGCGGCGAAGCGGACGTGTCGCTTTTGGCGATGTATAAAGAGCTGCTTCTTTCTTCGATTCCGTTTGTTTTTGTCGGCTTGTCGATGTCGCTGTACCAGCTCGTCGATCAGTTTACGTTCAATCACGCGATGGCGGCGGCGGGCCGCGGGAACATCTCGGAGCACGCGTATTCCGTGTTCAACATGTGGGCGCAAAAGCTCGTCATCATACCCGTGACGCTCGCGACCTCGTTCAGCTTGGCGCTCATCCCGACGATTACGAAAGCGTATGTCGCGCAAGACCGGAAAGCGCTGCGGCAATATTTGAACCAGACGTTTCAAGTGCTCATGTTTTTAACGCTCCCGGCGGTGATTGGCATGGCGGTGCTGGCAGGGCCGGTGTACAGCTCGTTTTACAGCTATGATCCGCTTGGTGAACAAGTGTTGCGCTGGTATGCGCCGGCGGCGATTTTGTACGCTTTGTTTTCTGTGACGGCGGCGATCATGCAAGGCATCAACGAGCAGCGGTTTACGGTCGTCAGTTTGACAGCCGGCTTGCTTGTGAAGCTTTTGCTCAACACGCCGCTCATTATGAAATGGTCGGCCGTCGGGGCCATTGTTGCCACGATGGCGGGCTATTTCGTCTCTGTGGCGTTCAACTTATGGGTCATTCAGCGCCGCACGCGCTACCGCTATCGGTTTGTCGCCCGCCGGACGGCGTTTATGGCCATCTTGACGGCGGCGATGTCAGCGGCGGTTATGGGGGTCGAGGCGCTGGCGTCCCGATGGATCGATTACCGCGCCGGCACCGCTGAATCGGTGGGCGCTGCTGCCATCGGCGCAGCGGTCGGGGCAGCCGTCTACTTGTTTCTCAGCATCCGCTCCGGGTTGTTTTCGGCGCTGTTTGGCGACCGGTTTGCGTTTTGGCGCCGGAAAGAGAAAAAGGCGGTATCGTAGAAGGGATCGGCCGTTGACCGGACGGCCGTTTCCTAGAAGCGGCTCGTTTAGGCCGGGAGCCCGGCGGACGGCGCTTCTTGCGAACGTCGCGGCGCCCTAGCGAAAGGGTTCGACGACGGCTGTTTTTCGCCCTCCCCCATGCCGTTCGGCTTGCGGCAAAAAAAGAAGAAGGCGGTCGTCCCCGCCTTCTTTCTCCATTTTGCTTACGACAGGCCGAGCCGGCGTTCGATGCGATCGAGGCGGCTTTCCATCCGGTCGAGCCGGCGGTCGAGCCGTTCGACGGCCCGCTCAAGCCGTTCGATGCGCCGCGCCCAGTTGGCGAATGGCCCGCCTGGGTATCCGGGCCAAAATTGGCTGGCTGGCGGCTGTTGACGGTAATCATCCAACGTTGGGACATAATAGTAATATTCATTCATCGGCAAATCCCCCTTCTTGATGTTTCCTTCACAGTGTATGGGGGGAAGGCGGAAGCGGACTAGATGAACGCCTAATGAAGGCCATATTTTTAGGAGGGAGATTTGTGGAGCTGCGCATTGACAAGCTGCTCGCCCATATGGGGTATGGGACGAGGAAGGAAGTGAAAAAGCTGCTCAAGTCCGGAGCGGTGAAAGTGGATGGCGCGCCGGTCCGTGATGCGAAAACGAAAGTGCGGCCGGATGAGCAAATCGTGACCGTTTGGGGAGAAACGGTCGAGTACAAGCCGTTCATTTACTTGATGATGAATAAGCCTTCGGGGGTCGTTTCCGCGACGGAAGATGCCGTGGAAGAGACGGTCGTCGATTTGCTTGAAGAAGAAGACCGGGCATTTTCCCCGTTTCCGGTCGGGCGGCTTGACAAAGATACGGAAGGGCTGCTGCTCTTGACGAATGACGGCCAGCTCGCCCATCAGCTGTTGTCGCCGAAAAAACACGTGCCGAAAACGTATTTTGCCGTCGTGGACGGGGAAGTGACGGAAGCGGATGTCGCGGCGTTTCAGCGCGGCGTCGTCCTTGATGACGGCTATGAAACAAAGCCGGCCAAGCTCGTTGTGTTGAAATCCGGCCTTCGTTCCGATGTCGAGGTGACGATCACCGAGGGGAAGTTCCATCAAGTGAAGCGGATGTTTCAAGCGGTCGGCAAGCGGGTCGTGTATTTAAAACGAATTCAAATGGGGCCGCTGCCGCTTGACCCGGATTTGGCCGTCGGCGAGTATCGGGAATTGACGGATGAAGAGGTGGGCATGTTGAAGCAATACCGGCCAGAGACGGACGAAAAAAAAGGAACCTGACGCGGTTCCTTTTTTATGGAAAAATAGTGGATATTCATCTGTGGAAAAATGGTTTGCGTTCATCTCTCATCTTGCCTACCCTATTGGCACCGGGTTTACGAAGAGATGCGCACTTTTTTGTTTGTGGTCGTCCATTTGCCCTTGCTTGGGCTGCGAACGAGATCGTTGTACATAAGCACGTTCAAGTCGCGCTGGATCGTTCGTGGGGTGGTGCCGAACTCATCAACAAGCTCTTGGGTCGTAACCGTTCCTTTTTCGCTAATGTACATATACACGGACTTGATGCGGGTAAGCATCCGATGTGTTGAAGGTTTCAAAAGACCACTCCCTATCTTAGCATCATTCGCATGGCACAACCGACCGCTAGCAGATGAGAGATGTCTTTGTCTGTTTACTACCATTGTACACGAAATGAGAGGGAAAATGCTACCCGGTTGCTTCTATTCACGAAAAATTTCAACATTTTGTCATGAAACGGAAATCGATTTGCAACGAATGAAACATTTTGACTTCCTGTTTTTGATATGATACGTTGGCAACAAAGGGTGTTGAATAAGGAAAGGAAGAATGGCGTTGAACATCGACTGGATGAACGAAGCGAAGAAACGAAAAGACGATCTTGTCCGCGACGTGCAAGCGCTTGTCCGCATTCCGAGCGTCCGCGAGGATCAGCAGGCGCAGCCGGGCGCGCCGTTTGGGCCCAAGGTGGCCCAGGCGCTTGAGCATATGCTTCGCCGCGGCCGGGAGGAAGGGTTTCGCGTCAAAAATGTGGACGGATTTGCTGGGCATATCGAAATGGGGCATGGGGAGAAACTTGTCGGCGTGCTCGGCCATATCGACGTCGTGCCGCCCGGGGACGGCTGGACGATGGATCCGTTTGCCGCTGAGGTGCGCGATGGCCGCCTTTACGGGCGCGGCGCGATCGATGACAAAGGGCCGACCGTCGCGGCGTTTTACGCGATGAAAATCATCCGTGAACTCGGGCTGCCGCTTGGCAAGCGGGTGCGGCTCATCATCGGGGGCGATGAGGAAAGCGACTGGCGGTGTGTGGAGCATTATTTTCGCCATGAGGAAATGCCGGATGTCGGATTTGCGCCGGATGCTGATTTTCCGATCATTCATGCCGAAAAAGGAATCATTGACGCCGATTTGGCATACCGCCCGCCTAAATCGGCGGAGGCGGAAGGGCTCGCGCTTGCCTCATTCCAAGCCGGGCGCCGCTACAATATGGTGCCGGATGCGGCTGAAGCGGTGGTGGAAGGAGCGGGACGGACGGAGGAGCTGCTTGGCCTCTATGAACAGTTTTGCTGGGAGCGCGGCGTAAAGGGGAGCATGAGGCAAAGCGAAGGGGCCGTCGTCTTTCAATTGGAAGGGGTGTCCGCTCATGGCGCCGAGCCGGAGCGCGGCAAAAACGCCGGCGTCTATTTGGCGCAGTTTTTGGCGTCGCTTCCGCTCGATGGCCGAAGCCGGCCGTTCGTTCAGTTTGTGGCCTCCGCCTTTTTTGGCGATGCCCGCGGCCGGCGGCTTGGCCTTGCGTATCGGGACGAACAAAGCGGCGACTTGACGGTCAACGTCGGGGTGCTGTCGTATGACCGGCGGCATGGCGGAACGATTGGGCTGAACATCCGCTATCCGGTGACGGCCGACGGTGACGCGATCCGCCGGACGCTCGCCGGCGCTGCGGCTGAACATGGATTCGCGCTCAGCCGTTTCAGCGATACGAAGCCTCATTATATCGATCCGAGCCACGAGCTTGTCCGCACGCTTCAGCGCGTCTACGAAGAGCAGACGGGCGAGCCGGCCCGGCTTTTGGCCATCGGCGGCGGCACATACGCCCGCGCCTTGACCGCCGGGGTGGCGTTTGGCGCGTTGTTTCCGGGCCGTCCGGATGTCGCCCACCAGAAAGATGAGTATATCGAAATCGACGATTTGGTGAAAGCGACAGCCATTTACGCGCAGGCGATCTACGAGCTGGCGAAATAAACGGCGGTCCGCCGCCCCGGCGAAAAAAGAGAGCGGGGCGGGCGTTGTTTTAACGAAAGGGGGGGACGGGATGGAAGCGGCGTTCAAACGGGAGGCGGCGGTGCGAAAACAGGTGTTTCCGCTCTTTTATTTTCTCATCTTTTTTGCTTTTGGCGCGTTGTTTCCGCTTTTGTCCGTCTATTTGCAGGAAGAGGCGCGCCTTTCGGGGGCGGCGATCGGCTGGATCATGTCGCTTCCCCCGATCGTGACGATGGCGGCCCAGCCGCTTTGGGGCACGGCGGCCGATTATACGCGCAAACCGGTCGAACTGTTGACGCTGGCGCTCGGGGTGACAGCGCTGTTTGGGCTTCTTTATTCGCTGGCCGGAAACTACCAGGTGTTCGTCGCCCTGACCGTGCTGCTTTCGGCGGCGCAAAGCGCGATCGTTCCGCTCTCAGACAGCATCGCCCTTCATCATGTGCGCCGCTCGGGCGGAAACTACGGGGCGATTCGACTTTGGGGTTCGATCGGGTTTGCCGCGTCGGTGTTGGTTGTCGGATGGCTGTCCGATCATGTCGCGTTTGCGGTCATTTTTTACGCCTTTTCGTTGGCGCTGTTGGCCGCGTCTGTTTTGGCCGCCCGCCTGCCGCGCTACCCGATGGCGGCGCCGGGGGCGTTGACGTTTCAGGATGTGCGCGGGCTGCTGTCCGTCCGCTCGTTTCAGCTCCTGCTTGTCGCAACATTTTTGCTGTTTGGTCCGATTTATGCCAACAATTCCTATTTCGGGCTGTTGATCCACGAGCTTGGCGGCACGCTGACCGGCATCGGCTTCGCCTTTTGGCTGGCTGCCGGAAGCGAAGCGCCGTTTATGAAAACGGCCGACCGGCTCATCCGCCGGTTCGGCATGACGCGCCTGCTCGTGTTGGCTGCGCTCGTGTCGGCCGCCCGCTGGTGGTCGTATGTCGCCGATCCGCCGCTTTGGTTTGTCTATATCACAGCGATCGTTCAAGGATGTTCGGTCGGGCTGGCAATTCCAACCGCCCTCCAGTATGTGCGCCGCTTGGCGCCCGAGCGGGTGCAGGCGACGGCCGTCGCCCTTTACTCGGCGACGAGCAGCGGACTTGGCGCGTGGTTTTGCACGTTGGTGGGCGGATATTTGTTTGAGCGTTGGCAGATCGGCGCTGTCTACGTGTTTTTTGGCGCTTGCACCATCGTTGGAGTGTTCGTGCTCATTTGGTTGGGGAAACTGGAAAAAACGACCAAATCGGCAGGTGAGAAAGGATGAAACGGAGTCATTATTTCATCGCTGTTCCGCTGACAGCCGAAGCGAAACAAGCCATCGCCCGTTTTTCGAGCAATGCGGCGCCGTCGCTGCCGTTTCGCACATGGGTGCATGAAGAGGACTATCATATCACCCTCGCGTTTTTAGGCGATGTGCCGCCGAAAAAAATGGCGCCGCTGTGCGAAGCGATGGCCGCCACCGCCGCCCGATGCGCCCCGTTTCCCCTCGTGCTTGCCGGGCTTGGGACGTTCGGGGAGCGGACGGCGCCGCGCATTTTTTGGCAAGGAGTCGAAATGGAAGAGCGGCTGCATGCGCTGCGGCGCGACGTGTATGAAGCGTGCATGAAGCTTGGGTTTTCCTTGGACCGGCGGCCGTTTGCCCCGCATATTACGATCGCTCGCAAATGGCAGGGAGCCGAACCGTTTCACCCGGATCGCCTCCGTTCGCTTGCCGCGGCCAAGGCGGTGTTTTCGGTGCCTGAGATCGTGCTGTATCGGACGAATATGGAACGGACGCCGAAGTACGAAGCGATCGCCGTGTTCCCGTTGCTTGGCGCGCCGATGAATGGCCGGAAATAGCAGGTGAAACAATGGGTCAGCTCGTTAAACTCATGGATTGCATTTCCCGCTACGAAACGGATGTGTACTATTATGTGCCGGAGTTCATCCGGCTGAAGCAGCGGCAATGGGAGCAGGCAAAAGCGCGGTGGCAAGCCGAACGAACGGCTGAGGCCAGCGGATGGCTTGAAACGGGCGAGACGTGGAATGCTTGGCTTGACAAACCGTCATGGTGGGAACGGCTGACGAAACGATGGCGCCGCCGTGCCGCGCTTACGGAAGAAGAGACGTTTTCTCTTGCGCCGATGGCTCGTCCGGCGGCTACTCTGGAGGAATTGAAACAGCAGTTTTTGGATGAGTTGTTCGAGTTGCAGCTGAAATGGGCGAGTTCCACGATGATGTACGTTTCCTCCCTCGATGAAGCCGTGTATGGCGATGAGACGTTGAAATATTTTTTGCAACGGTTTCCGGATACGCATTTATGCTTTTACCGGCCGGTGGCGATGGTCGGCAAGGCGCCGGTGGAGCTGGAGACGATGATGTTGACGCCATCCACGCTCTGGTGCATTGCCTTCGTCGAAGGAAGGCCGGACAACATCGTCATGGCGTCAACCGGCCGGTTTTGGGTGGAACAGGCCGGAACGAACGAAACGAGGCTGGTCAACCCGGTCGTGTCGCTGCGGCGGACGGAGCAGATCGTTTCGGAGATTTTTCGCAAACATGAGGTCGATTGGCCGATCCACCTCGTGCTGTTAAACCGCTCCGGCTACATTGACAGCGGCGGTCTTTTTCCGTTTATCCGCTATATTGATAAGCGAAATTATGACGAGTGGTTTTCCCGCCTGCGCCGCTCCGCTCTCCCGCTTCGGCACGGGCAGCTGAAAGCGGCTGAGGCGCTGCTTCGCCATTGCGCCAGCTTTTACGACCGCCGCCATGACGGGAATATGAGCGGCGAGGAAGGGCAACAATAGAAACATCTGTGCATCGATAGGGCGACCGGCCGATGATTTGGCACCGCCCTTTTTCTTTTACGTATGATGGTATTAACGGGAGAAAAAAGGGGTGAACGCACATGCTTCACATCAGCCGAACGTTTGCCGCCTATTTGGACGAGATGGATCAAATCGTTGTGCTTGCGCCGAAATCGCTCGGCTTTGATGGAATGGCGCCGTTTACGCTCGTGGCGCCGAGCGGCGAGGAGATTCCGCTGTCCGTGCAGCACGTCGAGGATGTTGGGGAGACGGTGAAATATGTGTGCCGGTTTGCATCCGCGTTCGAGTTTGGAGCGACATACTGGGTGCGTTCTTGCCGCGGGGAGGAGACCGATGTTCAAATCGGCGCCGTTGTGCGCACTCCTGCATTTGATGATCGGTTTTTCTATGATGGACCGTTAGGAGCGGAGTATCTCAAAGAACAGACGGTATTTCGCGTATGGGCGCCGACCGCCACCGCGGTTAGCGTCAAGCTGGTTCATCCGCATCTCGACGAGATCCGCTGCGTGCCGCTTGTGCGCGGCGAACGCGGCGTATGGTCAGCCGTCGTCCCCGGCGATTGGGAGCGAGCGCGTTACACATATATCGCCTGCATCAACCGCGTATGGCGCGAGGCAGTGGACCCGTATGCGACCGCGGTTTCGGTCAATGGCGAGTTCGGCGTCGTGATCGACTGGGAGAAAACGAAGCTGGCGCCGCCCTCTTTGCCGCTTCCGCCGCTCTGTTCGCCGACGGATGCCATCATTTATGAGCTGAGCATCCGCGACTTTACCAGCCACCCGGACAGCGGCGCCGTCCATAAAGGGAAGTATCTCGGGCTGGCCGAAACGAACACGAGCGGGCCGAACGGGACGGCCACCGGGCTTTCGTATGTCAAAGAGCTGGGCGTCACCCATGTGCAGCTCATGCCGTTTATGGACTTTGCGGGCGTCGATGAGCGCGACCCACAAGCGGCTTACAACTGGGGATACAATCCCCTTCATCTATATGCGCCGGAAGGGAGTTATGCGACCGATCCAGCGGATCCATACGCGCGCATTGTAGAATTGAAGCAGGCGATCCACACGCTGCACGAAAATGGCTTGCGCGTCGTGATGGATGCGGTCTACAACCATGTCTATGACCGGGAGCAATCGCCGCTTGAGAAGCTCGTTCCCGGTTATTACTTCCGCTACGACGCCTATGGCCAACCGGCCAACGGCACCGGCGTCGGCAACGACATCGCTTCGGAGCGGCGGATGGCGCGCCGCTGGATCGTCGATTCGGTGGTGTTTTGGGCGAAAGAATATGGCATTGACGGGTTCCGCTTTGATTTGATGGGCGTGCACGATATCGAGACGATGAAAGCGGTGCGCGATGCCCTCGACGCCATCGATCCGTCGATCCTTGTGTATGGGGAAGGGTGGGATTTGCCGACGCCTCTTCCACCGGAACAAAAGGCGACGATGGCCAACGCCAAGCAGCTGCCGCGCTTCGCTTATTTCAATGACCGGTTTCGCGATGCGGTGAAAGGGAGCACCTTTCATTTGCCGGACCGTGGGTTCGCCCTCGGCAACCCAGGCGGGCGAGAACAGGTGAAGCTCGCCATTGCCGGGAGCTTGCGAGCGCTCGGCGGGCTGTTTTGCCACCCGCGTCAGTCAATCAATTACGTCGAATGTCATGACAACCATACGTTTTGGGATAAGATGGAGGCGGCCAACCATGATGAGCCGGAATGGCTCCGGCGAAAGCGGCAAAAGCTGGCGACGGCGATCGTTCTGTTGGCGCAAGGCATTCCGTTTTTGCACAGCGGCCAAGAGTTTTATCGGACGAAAGGCGGCGATGGGAACAGCTACCGATCGCCGGATGCGGTCAATCAGCTGGATTGGGAGCGGAAAAGCCGCTATGAAGACGACGTCCGCTACGTTCAAGGATTGATCGCCCTTCGCCGTGCGCATGGCGCATTTCGCCTCGCCACGGAGGCGGAAGTGCTGCGTCATTTCACGTTTCTTGAGCCGCTGCCGCCGTCGGTCATCGCCTACCGATTGCATGATGCCGCCGTCTATGGGCCTTGGGAGGACATCATCGTCGTGCATCATAACGAGGAGAAAGAGACAGCCATTGCGCTCCCCGACGAGCGCGAGTGGGCGGTTGTATGCGACGGACAGCGATGCGGGACAACGCCCTTTGGCCAAGCGCGCGGCATGCTTCGGCTTGACGGCATCGGCACATGGGTGCTCGTCCATCCTGCAGGGTGACCGCTCAGACGGCGCGCGGGGTTCGCCACAAGACCTTTGGAAGGCCGATGAAAAACGAGTATGTTCGCCAAGCCAATGGGGGTTGTCGGAAAGGAGAAGCCGATTTGGCAATCCTTCTGCAATTGAGAAAGACCGGCGTTGAGCAGGTTGTTTGTTTCAGTCGTCAGCCCTTTGCAAGAGCGGCTGCGCTCGTCTTTGGCGCACCCAATGAACGGTGTTCCAGTTGAGACGAAACGGGAAAGGGCGGCCGATCGGAGTGGGAGCCGCGGGGCACTTCCGCTTTGGCAGTTTTAAGCAGGGCGTTTGCCGAGAAAAATGTTTGCATGCCGGAGCGGTATTTCAGTATAATACAAGTAAAACGGACGGAGGAAGGACGCGGCCTGGCCGTCCTTTTTATTTGGGCGCGAGAAGCAAACGGAGATGTTTCTATTTTTAAGTCGCAGGTGAACACGCTTGGAACAGTTACTAGGTAAGGAGTGGGAGATCACTCCCGCTGGCGGCGCTACAGGGGATGCGTATTTTGCGGAATATGAAGGAAAGAAATTGTTTTTAAAGCGGAATTCTTCTCCGTTTCTGGCTGTATTGTCGGCCGAGGGCATCGTCCCGAAGCTTGTATGGACGAAACGGCTCGAAAACGGCGATGTGTTTACGGCCCAGCAATGGCTGAACGGCCGGGAGCTGAAGCCGTGGGAGATGGGAAGCGAGCAAGTGGCGGCGCTGCTAAGGAAAATCCATCGTTCAAAAGAGCTGGTGACGATGCTGAAGCGGCTCGGCAAATCTCCGCTGCGCGCGAAGAAAATGCTCGCTCTCCTCGCTGAGCAGCAGCGGCGTCATCCGGTCGGTGGTTCTGTCGTCTGTCAGGCGCTTGACTGGCTGGAGCAGCATGTGTCGTCATTGCCGGATGGCGAATATGTTGTCTGCCACTGTGACATCAACCATAACAATTGGCTGCTGGCCGATGATGGCACGTTGTACTTGATCGATTGGGACGGAGCGATGATCGCCGATCCGGCGATCGACATCGGCATGCTCCTTCATCTGTACATTCCGCGCGCCGAATGGAAGACGTGGCTCGACCAGTACGGATGGGAATGGAGCCAGGAGCTTGGCCTCCGCCTAAAGTGGTATACGATCGCTCATACGTTGCACTCGCTGTTTTGGCCGAAAGGGAAGGACGGCCAAAAAGAAAAGGAGCAGTCGCTTCGGTTATTGAAGCGCGTCATGGTAGAGAGTTGACCAAGCGAGGCCTCAGCGTCCGAACGGCCGGCGCCGGGGGCTGCGCGATCGCTGTGTTCGGCTGCCGCCGCGCCATTTGTTTCCGCTGCCGATGACGAAGGCGCCGCGGTCAGGACAGCCCATTCACCCAGTCGGCGAGCTGGCCTTGGTGGGCGGAAATGTGGGCGTTTAAATCAGTGCTGTATTTCCCGCCTTGGCCATAAGCGTAAATATGGGGGAGAATTTGCTTGACTTGGCCGTCCACCTCATCGTTGGCGAGCAGCGATTTAGCGAGCCGTTCAATTTGTTCGCATTCGGAAACCGTTCCGCAGCAATCGAGCTGATGTTCGGATAAAATGTCGCGAAGTACGGTCAATTGATGGTTATAGTTGAGCGGCATGCTGGTCACCATCCTTTCGCCAGGCTGTACGGTTTTATCATGCCCGGATCGAGCCGAGTTTATTATTCGAAACCGAAAAGACCCCCTGCTTCTACGCGTGAGCGTAGGTGGGAGAGCGTTCAAGCCCGGGCGTTTTTTCGCGTTTGCTTCTTTGGCGCGAGTGTGGTATCGTCAAACCAACAAACGGAAACAAGGCTGAGGTGTCAATATGCGTTTGCGCAACAAACCGTGGGCGAAAGACAAAATCGCCGCGTATCCGCAATACGTCATTCCCGATCCCGAAACAAAGCGCGGGCGATGGCGCGAGCTGTTCGGCCACGACCAACCGCTCCATGTCGAGATCGGGACGGGGAAAGGCAAATTTATCACGGAAATGGCCAAACTTCATCCGGATGTCAATTTCATCGGCATCGAGCTGTACCCGAGCGTGCTCGTGTCCGCGCTTGACAAACTGATCGAAAGCGGGCTCGCGAACGTCAAGCTGCTGAACGCCAATGCGAAAGATCTGACCGCGTTTTTTGCCGACGGGGAAGTGTCGCGCATTTATTTGAACTTTTCCGACCCATGGCCGAAAAAGCGGCACGAAAAGCGGCGGCTGACGTATCGGGACTTTTTGGCGCTCTATGACCGCATTTTGGCGGAAGACGGAGACATCCATTTGAAAACGGACAATCAATCGTTTTTCGAATACTCGCTTGTCAGTTTGTCGCAATATGGGTTTGTGCTCGCATCGGTCCAGCTCGACTTGCATCAAAGCGGCATGACGGACAATGTCATGACAGAGTATGAGGAAAAATTTTCTGCCAAAGGAAACCGCATTTACCGATGCGAGGCGGTGCGCCCGCCGCGGCGGTCGTCATAGGCCCGAACCGATTGGTCGGGTCTTTTTCTATTTCCGATTGATGGAGAAAATGGTACACTAGTGGAGGGGGGAGAGAGGAAATGGAACAGTTGCGAATTGGACAAGTCACATTGACATGGCTTCGGGGCGGCGTCACCCATCTTGACGGCGGGGCGATGTTTGGCGTCGTGCCGAAACCGCTTTGGTCGAAAAAATATCCGCCGAACGACAACAATCAAATCGAGCTGCGCACCGATCCGATTTTGGTGGAAGCCTATGGAAAACGGCTGCTCATTGAATCCGGCATCGGCAACGGCAAGCTGACCGACAAGCAAAAGCGAAACTTCGGCGTCACGGAAGAATCAGCGATTGATGAATCGCTTGCCAAGCTCGGGCTGACGCGGCGCGACATCGACATCGTCATCATGACCCATTTGCATTTTGACCATGCGTGCGGATTGACCGTTTGGGAAGACGGACGGCTCGTGCCGGCGTTTCCGCGCGCGGCGATCATCACCTCGGATGTCGAGTGGGAGGAAATGCGAAACCCGAACATCCGATCGCGCAATACGTATTGGAAAGAAAATTGGGAGCCGATCGCGGATCAAGTCGTTCCGTTTACAAAGGAAACGGAAGTCGTTCCTGGCATCCGCCTCGTCCATACCGGCGGGCATAGCGCCGGGCATGCGATCGTGCTCATCGAATCAGACGGGGAGATGGCCATTCATCTTGGCGATTTGCTTGGCACGCACGCCCATCAAAACGTCCTTTGGGTGATGGCGTACGACGATTACCCGATGGATTCGATTTTTGCCAAACAGCGATGGCTCCCGTACGGCATAGAAAGAAACGCGTGGTTTACGTTTTATCACGACGCCTATTACCGGGCGGTCAAATGGCGGACCGACGGAACGATGGAAGCTGCCGTGAAGCGGGAGCGGTCTGCGCTATAGCGGTCTGATCTCGATGATGGCGCCGGTGCAGGCGTTCACGAAAAACTCGTCATCTCCATCGTCGCAACAGACGCCGCCGCGGTACACCGTGTACGTCAAGCCGTCCTTCTCATACCGCTCCGGGGCGGATTGAATCCAGGAACCGCGGATGGCGCGCGGACCGCCAAGCGCGGCTTTCGCCAGCGCCAGCGCTTGTTCCGGGGCAAGGAGCGCCGGTTTGGAAGCGGAGCGAATGGCATAGACGACGGCCGCACCGACGGCGGCGCCGACGAGCCACTGTTTCCAAGCCATGTTTCTTTCCTCCTTTTCGCTTTGATACGGTTTAGTATAGCCGATTTTGGCGGAACATGTAAGAAGGACGGAAAGAAACGGAACGGTGAAATCGAACATAGAAAGGGAGACGCGTGATGAATAAGGACACGCTGCAATTATTCCAAACGTTGACCGAGCTTCCAGGCGCACCGGGTTATGAACATCCGGTGCGGCAGTTTATGCGCCAAGAGCTCGCGAAATACGCCGATGATATTGTGCAAGACCGCCTCGGGAGCCTTTTCGGCGTCAAACGCGGTGATGAGGCGGGCCCGACGGTGATGGTCGCCGGCCATATGGATGAAGTCGGATTTATGGTGACAGCGATCACGGATCACGGCATGATTCGTTTCCAGCCGCTAGGAGGCTGGTGGGATCAAGTGCTGCTCGCCCAGCGCGTGCAGATTATCACGGACGGAGGGCCGGTCATCGGCGTGATCGGGTCGATTCCGCCGCATTTGCTTGATGAGGAGCAGCGCAAAAAACCGATGGAGATCAAAAACATGTTGATTGACATCGGAGCGGAAAGCCGTGAAGATGCCGAACGAGTCGGCATTCGCCCCGGCCAGCCGATCGTGCCGGTCAGCCCGTTTACTTTGCTTGCCAACGGAAAAACCGTGATGGCAAAAGCGTGGGACAATCGGTTTGGCTGCGGATTGGCGATCGAGCTGTTAAAAGAGCTGAACGGCGAAACAGTGCCGAACGTCTTGTACGCCGGGGCGACCGTGCAGGAAGAGGTCGGGCTGCGTGGGGCCCAGACGGCGGCCTCGATGATCAACCCGGACATCTTTTTTGCCCTGGAAGCAAGCCCGGCCAACGATATGTCCGGCGACAAGCAGGCGTTCGGCCATATCGGCAAAGGAGCGCTCATCCGCTTGTACGACCGGACGATGATTACGCACCGCGGCATGCGCGAATTTGTGCTTGATACGGCGGAAACGATCGGCGTCCCGTACCAGTTTTTCATTTCCCCAGGCGGCGGAACCGACGCCGGGCGGGTGCATATCGCCAACCGCGGCGTGCCGTCGGCGGTGATCGGCATTTGCGCCCGCTACATTCATACGCATGCGTCGATCATTCATGTCGACGATTACGCGGCGGCCAAACAGCTCATCGTTGAGCTCGTCAAACGGTGCGACCGGACAACGGTCGAGACGATTCGCCAAAACAGCTGAGGAGAAGCGAGCGCTTCTCCTTTTCCATGACAAGGAGGGCACTGGATGAAAACTGTTGCGGTTGGAACGAACAACGAAGCGAAAATCGCCGCCGTTCGGGCGGTGCTTTCGGAAAAGGAATACCGCATTGTATCGCTTGAGGTGCCATCAGGCGTTTCCGCGCAGCCGCTGTCCGATGAGGAGACGCGGCTTGGCGCCATCGGGCGCGCCAAACGGGCGCTCGAAGCGGCGGAGGCGGACATCGGCATCGGATTGGAAGGCGGCGTGACGAAGATCGATGGGCAATGGTGGCTGTGCAACTGGGGGGCGCTCGCTGACCGAAACGGAGTGGTGGTGGCCGCCGCCGGCGCCCGCCTCGCCCTCCCGCCGGACGTCGGCGCCGGCATCGAGGCGGGGCGCGAGCTCGGCGACGTGATGGAAGCGTACACCGGGCGGAGGAACGTTCGGCGGAAAGAAGGCGCGGTCGGCGTATTGACGAACGGGCGCGTTGACCGATCGGCGATGTTTTCCCACATCGTCGAGCTTTTGGCCGGTCAATATGAATGGCTTTGTCAAAACGGGTCGTTCCATGTATGATAAATAACGAACGGTCATGCCGATGATGGCGGGCGGCTGAATGAGCGGGCCGCGCGAGGATCTAGACCGAGCGGCTGGCAACGTCAAACGGTGGAAAACGCCGCACGGGCATGGCCTGGCATTGTCAACGCCGGATGCGCCTTTGGCCAAGTCCCGGCCGAAAGAGGGAAACGGAAGGCACGGCCGCCGGCAAAACAAGGAGGAACACGAATGAACAGCCGGCAAATGTATGAGAAGATTAAAGAGCGCCTCGTCGCCCACCGGCACTGGACGTTTCGCTTTGACGCCAAGCAAGACGCGATGCGCGTCGAAGACCGCCGCACGAAAAAAGGCGTCACGATCTCGCTTCCCGGCGTGATCGCCAAATGGCACGAACAAAAAGATGAGGCGGTGCGCGAAGTCGTTTATTATGTAGAGGAAACGTTGAAAACGATGGAGGAAGACGCGGCGCTTTCCGGCAACGAGCGAAACATTTATCCCGTCATTCGCTCGGCGTCGTTTCCGACGGAGACGAAAGAAGGCATTCCGTTGCTGTTTGATGATCATACAGCCGAAACGCGCATTTACTATGCGCTCGACCTAGGCAAAACGTATCGCTTGATTGATGAGCGCATGCTGGAGAAAGACAAATGGAGCCGCGAGCGGGTGAAGGAAATCGCCCGTTTCAACGTTCGGTCGCTGCCGACGCCGGTGAAAGAGGATCGGGTGGCCGACAACGTGTTTTATTTTGTGAACACCAATGACGGGTATGATGCGAGCCGCATTTTAAACGAATCGTTTTTGGCCGGCATGCGGGCGCGCGTGGAAGGAACGATGGCCGTCGCTGTTCCGCATCAAGATGTGCTCATCATCGCTGATGTCCGCAACGACATCGGTTATGACGTGCTCGCGCAAATGACGATGAGCTTTTTTGCCGGCGGCCGCGTGCCGATCACGGCGCTGTCGTTTTTATACGAAAATGGGAAACTTGAACCGATTTTTATTTTAGGAAAAAAACGGAGAACGTAGCGGCAAGGAGGAATGAAGCGATGAACGTGTTTTACAACCGAGAAGGGGTCGGCGACGTGCTGCTCGTGTCGCTGAAACCGGCGGCGGATGAGGAACGGACGTTTGTCAGACAAGGCGATGTCGTCCGCATCATGTCCGAACGGACGGGCGAGACGGTCGGCTATAACATTTTTTCCGCGTCTTCGTACTATCCGTTTTCCGGCAACGGTCCGCTGGAAGTGAATGAGGAGCTCGTCGGCGTCATCAACGACATCTTGGCGAAAAACGGTTTTGACGAACCGATCGAAGCTGACTTGTCGCCGAAGTTTGTCGTCGGATATGTGAAAGAGAAAACGAAGCATCCGAACGCCGATAAATTGAGCGTCTGCCAAGTCGATGTCGGCGGTGAGGTGCTGCAAATCGTCTGCGGAGCGCCGAACGTCGCCGAAGGGCAAAAAGTCGTCGTCGCCAAAATCGGCGCCGTGATGCCAAACGGCCTCGTCATTCAAGAAAGCGAGCTGCGCGGCGTCCGGTCATCCGGCATGATTTGTTCGGCCCGCGAGCTTGGGCTGCCAAACGCCCCGCAGGAGAAAGGCATTTTGGTGCTGTCCGATGAGTATGAGGTCGGCCAGCCGTTCGTTTTTTGACGTTCCGACGGGCGGTGCAGACGGATTCCGACTGTTGTTTCGCCACTGGAACGACGCCAGTGGCGTTTTTTCCGACAATGAAGGCAAAGAAAGAGTGACGTGATGGATGAAATTTTGGAAACGATGGCTTCGTTTTCTCACGAGCGACGAGGAAGAGGAAGGGAACGAGCAGCGAGCGAATTCCCGGCTGTCGGCCGGCATGCCCGAACGCGGCGCGGTGAATGTCATTTACCAATATCCGCAAGGCCGCTTCCGCTTTCCGTTGATTCCGGATGACCAGCCGGGTGAAAATCAGGAAAGGCCGAGGCGGGAGAAAAGCGAGGCATCCCGGCCGCTGCCGAGTCGGCGCCCGTCAGCTGGCGTTTCAAGGGAAATAGCGGAAAAACGGCCGTTCCGCCCGTCCGATGTGCCATCCCCGGTTTTTGGATATGATCGGAATCGGGGGAAACAGCGGCAACGAGCGGATGAACCCGAGCTGACCGGTGCGGGGGACATAGAGAATCGGAGCGATGAGGCGGTTCGGGAAGAGGCCCTCCGCGGAGAAGCGACACGGCGAGACGCGCGAGAGGGCACGGAAAGCCGGGCGGCTGAACCGCCAAAAGAAGAGGCGCCTTTGGCCAAGGGGGCAGAGGAATGGAACGAAGACGCGAGCGGAGCGATGCCCGCGGCTGTTATGGAAACGGAAGGAAAACATGAGCTGGCGCCGGCGGCAGGGCAGGAAGAACGTGATGCCGAGGCGGATGAAAAGAAAGGGCAGGAGCTGGACGAACGAGGCAACGAACGCGCGCCGCACGCAACAGACGGCGGCTTGGAGAGCGAAGGACGAGGGGTGCCGTCACAGATGAGGAATGGAGACGGAGGGAGCGCTTCTTCGACAGAACAGCGGGAGACGACCCCAGATCGCGAAATCCGTCACTCGGCGGCGCCCGCGGGCCGGGAGGAGGCTTCCCGCCCCGAACGAACGCGCATCCCGTATAATGTGATCATGTTAAAGCAAGATTGGCGCAAACTCGAAGAAAAGGCGGCGAATCGATCGAACGGCTGCGTACTGCCGCCATTGGCGCTTCTTGAACCGCCCGAGAAAGCGGCCGAACGCGACGAGCAGTGGCTTCGCGACCAATGCCAGCGTTTGGACCGGACGTTTGCGAGCTTCCATATCGGCGCCAAAGTCGTTGGGGCGACGCAAGGACCGACGGTGACGCGGTTTGAAGTGCAGCCGGATTTAGGAGTGAAAGTGAGCAAGATTACGAGTTTAATCGATGATATCAAACTCAGTCTGGCGGCGAAAGATATTCGCATCGAGGCGCCGATCCCGGGAAAACGGACGATCGGCATTGAAGTGCCGAACCGAACGAGCCGTCCGGTGCGCCTGCGGGAAATTTTAGAAAGCGAAGCGTTCCGTAAAAGCCCATCGCCGCTTACCGTGGCGCTTGGGCTTGACATTAGCGGTGCGCCGGTCGTGACTGACATCCGAAAAATGCCGCATGGGCTGATCGCCGGGGCGACCGGGTCGGGAAAAAGCGTATGCATGAACGCGATGCTTATCAGCATGTTGTATAAAGCAGCGCCGCACGAAGTGAAATGGCTGCTCATTGATCCAAAAATGGTCGAACTGGCGCCGTACAACGGGCTGCCGCATTTGCTCAGCCCGGTGATCACCGAGGCGAAGGCGGCGGCGGGGGCGCTCAAGTGGGCGGTCGGCGAAATGGAACGGCGGTATGAACAGTTTGTCCACGCCGGCGTGCGCGATATTGAAAAGTATAACGCCCATCTTCGCGAACGCGGAAGCAGCGAGCCGCCGCTGCCGTACATCGTCATCGTCATTGATGAGCTAGCGGACCTCATGATGGCCGCTCCAGCCGATGTCGAAGAATCGATTTGCCGGCTGGCGCAAAAAGCGCGGGCGTGCGGCATCCATCTGCTGATCGCGACGCAGCGGCCGTCGGTCGATGTCCTCACGGGATTGATCAAGGCGAACATTCCGACGCGCATTGCGTTTTCCGTCTCCTCCCAAGTCGATTCGCGCACCATTTTAGATGTGAATGGGGCTGAGCGGCTGCTTGGGCGCGGCGATATGCTGTTTTTGGAAAATGGTTCGGCCAAGCCGGTGCGGCTGCAAGGCTGCTTTATTTCTGATGAGGAAATCGAGCGGGTGGCAGCGCACGTGAAAGAGAAGCAAGGCCCATCCTATCTGTTTGATCCGGACGATTTTCGGCAAACGGCGTCGATGGGCGGCGAGGATGACGAACTGTTCGAGGAGGCGTGCCGGTTTGTCATCGCCCAAGGAGGGGCGTCGACATCGAGCCTGCAGCGTCATTTCCGCATCGGCTACAACCGCGCTGCCCGGTTGATCGAGATGATGGAGGAACGAGGGTTGATTTCGGAGGCGCGCGGCAGCAAACCGCGCGATGTGTTGATGAGCGAGGATGAGTGGGAGCGCTGGCGCGAGCAGAACAGCTGAGGGCGGGCGGCCTCCTTTGGGCGGGCGGTAGTGTTTTGCCTCCTTGCGTGCTATAATGGGGAAATGAATGGTGCACCGCAATGAGAGAAATGGCAAAACGAGATGGATATCATATACTGTCTTACAGAGAGACGATGGTTGGAGGGCTTAACGATGACAGCTTACCATTTTGTAGGCATTAAAGGCACGGGGATGAGCGCGCTCGCGCAAGTGCTTCATGACCTTGGCTATACGGTGCAAGGGTCGGATGTAGAGAAATGGTTTTTCACGCAAAAGGCGCTTGAAGAGCGGGGAATCCCGGTGCTGCCTTTTTCGAAAGACAATATTCGTCCAGGTTATACGGTCATTGCCGGCAACGCATTTCCGGATACGCATGAGGAAATCGAGGCGGCCCGTCAGCTTGGTGTGCCTGTCATTCGTTACCATCGCTTTTTAGGCCAGCTGGCAGGCAAGTTTACGAGCATCGCGGTGACCGGTTCGCATGGAAAGACGACGACGACGGGGTTGCTTGCCCATGTGATGCAAGGAGCCCATCCAACGTCCTATTTGATCGGAGACGGCACGGGAAAAGGAGAGCCAGGGAGCAAATACTTTGTGTTTGAAGCGTGCGAATACCGCCGGCACTTCCTTTCCTACTTTCCAGATTATGCGATCATGACAAATATTGACTTTGATCACCCGGATTATTTTGCCAATGTCGACGATGTGTTTTCCGCTTTCCAGCAAATGGCGAATCAAGTGAAAAAAGCGATCGTCGCCTGCGGGGATGATCCGTATTTGCCGAACATTCAGGCGAAAGTGCCGATTTTGTTTTATGGATTCGGCGAAGAAAACGATTTTCAGGCGCGCAATATCGTCAAGACGACGGAAGGGATGGCGTTTGATGTGTTCGTGCGCAACACATTTTTCGCTTCGTTTGCCATTCCGCGCTTCGGCACTCATAACGTATTGAATGCTCTCGCCGTGATCGCCCTCTGCCACTACGAAGGGGTGGATGCGGGCACGATCGCCAAGCGGCTGCAAACGTTCCAAGGCGTGAAGCGCCGCTTCAGTGAAAAAACGGTCGGGCGCCAAGTGCTGATCGATGATTACGCGCATCATCCACGCGAAATTACGGCGACATTGGAGGCGGCAAGGCAAAAATATCCGGGGCGCGAAGTGGTGGCGATTTTTCAGCCGCATACGTATACGCGGACGCAGACGTTTTTGCGCGAGTTTGCCGAAAGTTTGCTGCAAGCGGACCACGTGTATTTGTGCGACATTTTCGGCTCGGCGCGCGAACATGAGGGCAAGCTGACGATCCGTGATTTGCAGGCGCAAATTCCGCGTTCCCAGCTGCTTGAGGAACAAAACGTAGCCGTGTTGAAGCAGCATCAAGACGCGGTGTTGGTGTTCATGGGCGCCGGCGACATTCAAAAGTTTCAACAAGCGTACGAACGGGCCGTTCTTTCCGCCTGACGGCCGACAGGGAACGGGCTGTGATGAAGATGGCCCGTTTTTTCCTGTTTCAAAAAGGAAGCCGTCTTTTCTATGTCGAAGTTTGAAAGCGGGAAAAGATGGGTACAAAGGGAATGAAACGTTCGAATGGGCAAGGAGGGAATCGGGTGGAATGGCTTTTGTATGGAAGCGTGGCGCTCATCGCGCTTGCTTTTTTGCTGCTTGTTGTTTACATAGCCAGGACGCTCATCGTTTTGCAGGAAACGCTGCGCCGGCTGACGGCGGCGATCGACCATGCCGATGAGCAAGTGCAAACGGTGGCGAAAGAAGTTCGTGAACTTCTCCATACGGCCAACGGCATCGCCAGCGATGTGCAAAAAAAAGTAGAAACGCTAAATGGCGCAATCGAAGCGGTCGGAGAGATCGGCGGCACGATTCGTTCGCTCAACCGCGCGCTTCGGCAGGCGGCTGCCGGTTTGTCGGCGCGGGCGGGCCTGGGGCAAGGAAAATGGGGCAAGGCGTTGCGCTGGACAAATGTTTTGCTCGATTTACGGGAAAAATGGAGAAAAAACAATCGTTAAAGGAGGGTGTATCGAATGGCGAAAAATAACGGTGGATTTTTGCTTGGCGCGCTGGTCGGCGGCATCGCCGGCGCGGCTGCTGCGTTGTTTTTGACGAGCGAAAAAGGGCGGAAATGGCTGGCCGAGTGGAGCAACGATGAAACGTGGGAGCCGGTGAAAACAACGGCTGTCGAATGGTTGGAAACGGCGAAAGAGAAAACGAAGGAAATCGCCAACTTCATCCCGTTGAAATCCACGACGGCGCCAGCCGGCGGGGAAAACGATGGAGAGGAAGCCAAGGAGGCGACGATTCCGATTCCGCCATCCGCCGGGCCAGCCGACCGGGAAACGCTGCAAAAGCTGCTTGAGGAAGCCGAGGCGGCGCTTGATGACGCCGAGCAAAGCATCACGTCGCGAAAAGAAACGGAGTGAAGGCGATGGGAATGGAGAAGCTGGAGACGATCGAACAGTTTGACCGCGTCATGAAGGAAACGGAGCGTTTTTTGTTCGTCAAGCATAGCCTCACCTGCCCGATCAGTCAAGCGGCGTTTGGCGAATGCGAGAAGTTCGCCGCAGACCATCCAGAGCTGGCGGTGTATTGCCTGTACGTCCAAGAGGCGCGGCCGCTCTCCAACTATATCGCCGAAACGACCGGGGTGAAACACGAGTCGCCGCAAGTGCTGCTGTTTGAAAACGGCCGCGTCGTCTGGCATGCGTCCCATTGGGCCATTACGTATGGCGCGCTCTCGGAGCATGTCGGCGCTTGACCGTTCGCCTTTACTGCGGGCGGTTTTTTGCACACTTTTTACTTTATCGCTTAAAAGCGTTTAATCAAAAAAGCATTTTTTTCGTGACAACGATAGCTCCATCGATTATAATAAACACTAATTAAACGACTTCGCTCTCCAAGACGGGGGCGCCGCTTGCCGGCAAGCGGCGAAAACAATGCACTACACTTGGCGAAAGGATGAGAAAAGCATGAGCAATGAGAGATTAGACGAACTGCGGGCGCGAGTCGATGAGATCAACTTGCAGCTGTTGAAACTGATCAATGAACGGGGGCGGCTCGTTCAGGAGATCGGAAAAATTAAAGAAGCGCAAGGGACGCACCGCTACGACCCGGTGCGCGAACGGAAAATGTTGGATCTCATTTCCGAGCATAACGATGGGCCGTTTGAAACATCGACGCTGCAGCACATTTTCAAGGAAATTTTTAAAGCAGCGCTCGAGCTGCAGGAAGACGACCACCGCAAGGCGCTCCTTGTCTCGCGGAAAAAGCATCCGGAAAACACGATTGTTGAAGTGAAAGGCGAGCGAATCGGCGACGGCAATCAATATTTCGTCATGGGCCCGTGCGCTGTGGAAAGCTATGAACAAGTCGCTGCGGTGGCGGAGGCCGTGAAAAAACAAGGGATCAAGCTGCTGCGCGGCGGCGCCTACAAACCGCGCACGTCGCCGTACGATTTCCAAGGGCTCGGCGTGGAAGGGCTGAAAATTTTGAAACGGATCGCCGATGAGTTTGATTTGGCGGTCATCAGTGAAATCGTCACCCCGGCGGACATTGAAATCGCCTTGGACTATATTGACGTCATCCAAATCGGCGCGCGCAACATGCAAAACTTTGAGCTGCTTAAGGCAGCCGGCCAAGTGAACAAGCCGATTTTGCTGAAGCGCGGCTTGGCGGCGACGATTGAAGAATTCATCAACGCCGCTGAGTACATCATGTCACAAGGAAACGGGCAAATCATTTTGTGCGAGCGCGGCATCCGCACGTACGAGCGGGCGACGCGCAACACGCTCGACATTTCGGCTGTGCCGATTTTGAAGAAAGAAACGCACTTGCCGGTGTTCGTCGATGTCACCCACTCAACGGGGCGGCGCGATCTGCTCATCCCGTGCGCCAAAGCGGCCTTGGCGATCGGCGCCGACGGCGTCATGGCCGAAGTGCATCCGGACCCGGCCGTCGCCTTGTCCGATTCCGCCCAGCAAATGGACATCGCTCAATTCAACGAGTTTATGGAAGAAGTGCGCGCGTTCCAACGTCAGTTTGTTCAGGCGTAAGACGATCCCCTCGGTTGTTGCCCGAGGGGATTTTTTGATGAGATGGCGAGTGTTGGGGCAAACTACCCGTGAACGGTTTGTGAACAAACCGGCAAAATGGTTGCGATTTCGTTGCGAGTTGGCGATAATGTATCGTATGATAGTTGTACATACATTCGGAATTTGACCGGTTATCGGATCGAGCGAAAAGGAGTGAAACAAAATGACGGTAACGATTTATGATGTGGCGCGGGAGGCGAACGTCTCGATGGCGACCGTCTCGCGCGTCGTCAATGGCAACCCGAACGTCAAACCGTCGACGAGAAAAAAAGTGCTTGAGGCCATCGAACGGCTCGGCTACCGCCCGAACGCCGTGGCGCGGGGGCTCGCCAGCAAAAAAACGACGACGGTCGGAGTGATCATCCCGGATATTTCGAGCATTTTCTTCGCCGAACTGGCGCGCGGCATTGAGGACATCGCCACGATGTACAAGTACAACATCATTTTGAGCAACTCCGACCAAAACAAAGAAAAAGAGCTGCATTTGCTCAACACGATGCTCGCCAAGCAAGTGGACGGCCTGTTGTTTATGGGCGGGACGATCACCGATGAGCACGTCGCCGAATTTCAAAAGTCGTCGGTGCCGATCGTGCTTGCGGCGACGATGGGACCGAACGAGATTCCCTCGGTCAACATCGACTATGAGCAGGCGGCGTTTGAAGCCGTGACGTATTTGCTGGAAAAAGGAAACCGCCGCATTGTCTATGTGACCGGTCCGACCGATGACCCGATCAACCAGCGGAAGTTGGCGGGGTACCGACGCGCGCTTGAGGAACACGGCGCGCCGTATGAGGAAGAGCTCGTCATTGAGGGCGACAACTCGTACGACTCCGGCTTGGAGGCGTATGAGAAAATCACAGAGCTTGCCGAACGGCCGACGGCGGTGTTTGCTGGCACGGACGAAATGGCGCTCGGCATCATCCACAGCGCCCAAGACCACGGGGTGCGCGTGCCGGATGAACTGGAAGTCGTCGGTTTTGACAACACGCGATTGGCGACGATGGTGCGGCCGCGGCTGACGACCGTCGTGCAGCCGATGTACGACATCGGGGCGGTGGCGATGCGGCTCTTGACGAAGTATATGAACAAAGAGCCAGTGGACCACCATATCGTTGTCTTGCCGCACCGGCTTGAAGTGCGGGAGTCGACGAAATGAAAAAAGCTGGCCTCAACACGGGGGCCAGCTTCTTGCTTGCTTTGCTCCATTTCTTTTTTGACAGCTGCAATCGCCTTGCAGTCGGCCCGTTTTTCGGTGAAAACGGAAGTTGACTAGGAAAACAGGACGTAGAAATCCATTGTTTTCTTTAAATGAAAAAAAATCAAGTCCCCGCCCGGCGTTGACTGCGAATGAAATACAACGCCTTTTCCACCGTTTGCGCATTTTTTTCGCTGATCTCCGCCTTGCGCGGGATCGGGGGATACAAGTCATCCGGGTCGTCCCACTCAAGCGGAAGCGCGACGGATGAAAGCGGTTGCCAACGTTCGCGCCACTCATCCGGCAGCGGGCCGGACACATCGGCTTGTCCCGTCATCTCGAGCCAAAGGAGCGCCCATGCCCGCGGCACGACGCGCCAGATGTCATAGCCGCCGCCGCCGACGGCGATCCAGCGTCCGCCGCAATATTCATGCGCGATTTCGTGCGCGAGTTTCGGAATGGCGCGGTAGGTTTTCATCGTCACCGACAAATGGGTGAGCGGATCGTAATAGTGGGCGTCGACGCCGTTTTGCGTCACGATGACGTCCGGGCGGAAAAAGTCGGCGATTTCCCGAAGCGCGGTCGTATAGGCGGCGATCCATGATTCGTCTTCCGTGAACGCATCAACGGGAATGTTGAACGAATAGCCGTAGCCCGCGCCTAAGCCGCGCTCGTTGACATTTCCGGTCCCTGGGAACAAATAGCGCCCCGTTTCATGAATGGAAAACGTGCAAACGTTCGGATCGTCGTAAAACGCCCATTGCACCCCGTCGCCGTGGTGGGCGTCCGTGTCGACGTACAACACGCGCAGTCCGTATTTCTCCCTGATGTATTGAATGGCGACCGCGCTGTCGTTGTAGACGCAAAAGCCGGATGCTTTGCCGCGGAAGCCGTGGTGCAGACCGCCGCCAAGGTTGAGCGCATGCTCGGCCGCTCCGGAAAGAACCGCGTCGACGGCGGTGAGGGTGCTGCCGACCAAAAGAGCGCTCGCTTCGTGCATGTTTGGGAAAATCGGCGTATCCTCGGTGCCAAGGCCGTAGTTTTGCGCCGCCGCTTCCGACAGCTCGCCGCGCCCGGCCGCTTTCACCGCCTCGATGTAGGAGCGGTCGTGAATGAGCGCCAGCTCGTCATCGGTCGCCATGCGCGGGGCGACGATCTGGCGGTCTTCGAGCGCGCCGAGCGTGCAAAGCAAGTCGTATGTCATTTTGACCCGCAGCTGGTTGAACGGATGGTCGTCATGAAATTTGTACTGAAGAAATTGCTCGCTATAGACGAATGCGCAGTTTCGGCTCATGACGTAACCCCCGGCAAGTTCGGCCATAGCACGTGATAGCCGGCGTTTTGCAAATCGCGGATCAATGGAAGCGGATTCATCGTCTGCACGCGGAAAACTAAAATTTTCTCATTCGGATCCGGAGCTGGATACACCAAGACGCTGGCGATGTTCACATGGCGCTCGCTGATGATGGCCGCCGCTTTGCTTAACATGCCGGTTTCGTTCGGCACTTTGATCTCGATTTGCGACCCCGGCTGGTGAACGCCGGTCAATTCAATGAACGTGCGGAGCAAATCCGTTTGCGTGATGATGCCGACGAGTTTCCCGTGATTGACGATCGGCAGACAGCCGATTCGGTGTTCGTAAAAGAGCGCCGCCACCTCCTCGACGAAATCGAGCGGATGGCCGACGATGAGGTCGGTTTTCATAATCGTGCTGACCGGTTTTTGCAAGTCTTCAAGATGTTCATGAAGATGGAAAATGGACGGGCTCGCGTCGCGCAAATCTTGGCTCGTCACAAGCCCCAGAAGACGTCCTTCCTCGTCGACGACCGGCAGATGGCGGATGCGGTGATGTCTTAGCAGCTGCAGCGCTTCGGCGATTGTATTGGTGGCGCGAAGCGTGATAACCGGTGCTTTCATCACTTGTTCGACAAGCATCGTTCTCCTCTCCCCTTTGTGCGTGGCATTTTATGCGCGCCGCCCGCAACCGGCAAGGCGGGCGCAAACGTCCGGACAGCTGAGAATTTCAGCTAGTACATATAGCGGTTCATAAACCGAAGCCGGTCGAACCGTTGAATCGATTCGGCGTCGACCCGTTTGCCAATGCGGACCATGAGGCAGTTCGCCGGATGGGAGCAAATTTCCGGGTCGTCGGTCGCATACCAGACGAGCCCGCCGGCGTTCATCATTTTCTCCATCACTTTTCGGTACTCCCATACGTTCAGCCCCGTGCCTTTTAGATCCCAATGCCAATAATACTCCGTTGTAATGATGATATAGTCTTCCATGGCGTCGTCCATCATCGAGACGATCAATAAATTTTTTCCGACGCCAAACCCGCGGAACTCCGGAATGACTTCAATGGCGCCAAGCTCGAGCAAATTTTCCATGTTCCCTTCCGACCAACGTTCGAGAGGATCAGGATACAAAAACGTCACATACCCGACAATCACCTCGCCGCGGCGGGCGATGATGATCCGCCCTTCCGGCAGCTTGGCGATTTCGATCAACGCTTTGTGCTGTTTGGCAGGCGGGCGGAAGGAAGTGAGGTCATGGTGGAATTCATAGCTGGCCAACGCTTCCGGCGTCACCGGCCCTTCGATGAGGAGCGTTCCTTTCGGGGTTTTCAGCTCTTTGGCGTTATACGTTTTTTTATGTTCCATTCGTCCACCACCTGAATTGGTCGTTCTGCTTCCATTATACATAAAAACGGCGCCGGCTGGTGCGGTTCAAAAAAATTTCAAAAAAGTGGGGACGAGGAATATTTTAAAAATTGAGAAATGGTTTTCAATCGACTATAATAGAAATGTAATCACTTACATAAGGGGGATCGGAGAATGAACACAGAACGGCTTCCTGTCATACAAGGGGACTACAATTTGAAAAACTACGAAGAAACATATAAACAGTTTCAATGGTCGGAAGTGGAGAAAGAGTTTTCTTGGCATGAAACGGGCCGAGTCAACATGGCGTATGAGGCGATCGACCGCCATGCTGAGTCATTCCGTAAAAATAAAGTGGCGCTCTATTACCGCGACGCGGTGCGGAACGAGAAATATACGTTCAAAGAAATGAAAGAGATGTCCAATAAGGTGGCGAACGTCTTAAAACAGGCGGCGGACATTCAGAAGGGCGACCGTGTGTTCGTGTTCATGCCGCGTTCTCCGGAACTGTACTTTGCGGTGCTTGGGATCATTAAAACCGGCGCCATCGTCGGGCCGTTGTTTGAGGCGTTCATGGAAGGAGCGGTGCGCGACCGTCTTGAAGACAGCGGGGCGAAGGCGATCATTACGACGCCGGAGCTTCTGCCGCGCGTGCCGGTCGGCGATTTGCCGGAGTTGAAGTACGTCTTTTTGGTCGGCGACGGCATTGTCGAGGAAGGGCCGTACATCGATTTGAAAAAGCGGATGAATGAGGCAAGCAAGCATTTCGACATCGAATGGGTCGACCGCCAAGACGGCTTGATTTTGCATTACACATCCGGTTCGACCGGCAAGCCGAAAGGCGTTTTGCACGTCCATAACGCGATGATTCAGCACTATCAAACGGCGAAATGGGTGCTCGACTTAAAAGAAGACGACATTTACTGGTGCACGGCTGACCCGGGGTGGGTGACTGGGACGTCGTACGGCATCTTCGGCCCGTGGCTGTGCGGAGCGTCAAGCGTCATCGTCGGCGGCCGCTTCAGCCCGGATGCTTGGTATCAAACGATCCAAGATTTCGGCGTCACCGTCTGGTACAGCGCGCCGACGGCGTTCCGCATGCTGATGGGCGCCGGCGATGAAGTCGTGAAAAAATATGATTTAAGCTCGCTCCGCCACATTTTGAGCGTCGGCGAGCCGCTCAACCCGGAAGTCATCCGCTGGGGGATGAAAGTGTTCGGCCGCCGCATCCATGATACGTGGTGGATGACGGAAACAGGCGGGCATCTCATTTGCAACTACCCGTGCATGGAAATCAAGCCGGGATCGATGGGGAAACCGATTCCGGGCGTTGAGGCGGCGATCATTGATGACCAAGGAAACGTCTTGCCGCCGTACCGGATGGGCAACTTGGCCATCAAAAAAGGCTGGCCGTCGATGATGAAAACGATTTGGAACAACCCGCAAAAATATGAATCATACTTTATCGGCGACTGGTACGTATCCGGCGATTCGGCCTACATGGATGAAGACGGCTACTTCTGGTTCCAAGGCCGTGTTGACGATGTCATCAACACATCCGGCGAACGCGTTGGGCCGTTTGAAGTCGAAAGCAAGCTCGTCGAGCATCCGGCCGTTGCCGAAGCCGGCGTCATCGGAAAGCCGGATCCGGTGCGCGGGGAAATCATCAAAGCGTTCATCGCGCTTCGCGAAGGGTACGAGCCGTCCGAGGAGCTGAAAGAAGACATCCGCCAATTTGTGAAAAAAGGGCTTGCCGCTCATGCCGCGCCGCGTGAGATCGAGTTCCGCGACAAACTGCCGAAAACGCGGAGCGGGAAAATCATGCGCCGCGTCCTAAAGGCGTGGGAGCTCAACTTGCCGACCGGCGATTTGTCGACGATGGAAGACTGATGAGCGAAAAGCGTCTGGAACATCCGCTGTTCCAGGCGCTGTTGTTCTTTTCAGGCTGGGGCCGAAGCGGGGCGGCTGCAAAGACGGTGATGGAACGGAAAACGCGGCCAACAGCGTGATTTCTCCATTTGAAAAACTTGATACATGCCCGTTTCCTCTTCGCTTAAGAACCATCCATTTGGCGAAAATCGTTGTGCTTTCCCCATCTTCACAAAACAAGAAAGGGTGTCCCAACAAGGATCGGGACACCCTCTTTTCGATCACCATATATACGCGCCAACTCTTTATTCAAAACGAATGGCATCTTCTAAAGAAAGCCAATCAAAGAAAGACAATCTTTTGGGTCAGCTCCTTGTCACTCCACGTCACCCGACGGCGGGGGAGAAGACGGCTCGCCGCTCTTTTGATGACCGGAATTGGGCGGCGAGGCGGACGGCAGCGAAACGAGGTTCGACGGCGCCGATTCCTGTCCGGCGATGTCCACAGCAGTGACGCAGTACGCGGCGCCCGGCTGCAGCGGCGAAAACGAGGCTGCCTCGTCCGCTTTAACAGCGGCGGCGAGGCGTCGTTCCCCCGTTTCGTTCACTAGATAGACGCGGTAGCCGATGACATCCGGCTCGTTATGGCGATTCCAGACGAGCTTGCCCCCTGCAAGCCGAGCGGCGGGTGGAGCCGGTGGACGGCCGTTTTCCTTTAATGTGGAGACGAGCGATGCATCGCCTGCCTGCCCTTCGCCGTTGATCCCCCAATCGGCGAGAAGCTTCGGATTCACGATCACTTCGCGAGTGACAAACTCTTCCGGCGTCGTCTCAAGCGCCACATAGCGGCGTCCGCCGATGACGACGACCCGGCTTTCCATCACTTCCTCGCCGCTTCCTTCCCGCGGTGCAAACTTCGTATTGTACAGATCGTAACGGACGAGCCCGGCTTTTTCGCACGCGGCCGACGGGCTGAAGCCGCTCGCGGCGCAGTAAGCGCGGCGGACGATGCCGCCTGGCATGAGAAACCGCTTCGGCGGAGCGATGAGCTTCGGGTTTTCTTGATAGGCAGCATTGATCAACCGCGCCCATAACAGCTGGGTGCGCTGGCTGTAGGAAAGCCCTTTGTAGCGGGACTCAAGCGGCGCCGGCCGGTCATAGCCGATCCAAACGCCGAACGTGACGTTCGGATTGACGGCGATAAACCACGAATCGCGCTTGTCTTGCGATGTGCCGGTTTTTCCCGCCCAATCGGCGGAAAAGGTCAAGTAGCGCGGCACCGACGAGGCCGTTCCGCCGTGAAGCACGTCGCGCATCATATCAATCATCAAGTACGACGTTTGCGGCGAAAACACCGGGACGGGTTTGCTTTGATGTTTGTAAACGATCTTTCCGTTTTTGTCCACAATCTTCTCAATCATGTAAGCGTCCACGAACGATCCGTAATTGGCGAACGTCGCATAGGCGTTGACGTTTTCCTCGACCGTGACGCCAATGTGCGTCCCGCCGATCGCCAAAGCTGGATTGGCCTCTTCTTGTTTGGCGACGCTCGTGACCCCCATTTTATGCAAATAGTCAATCGGATGGCGGGATCGAATTCTCATATACGTCCGAACGGCCGGAATGTTGAACGATTGCTGCAAGGCATAGCGCGCCGTGACGAGCCCGTGCGTTTTTCCGTCCGCGTTTTTCGGTGTATACGAACCGATCGAAAGCGGCAAGTCGGGAATGATCGTCGCCGGCTGGATGACGCCCATCTCCATCGCCGGCGCGTATACTAAGAGCGGTTTCATCGTTGACCCGTTGGACCGGTGCGCTTGGGTGGCGTGGTTCAACTGCTCGCGCCCATAATCGCGGCCGCCGACGAAGCTGATGATTTTTCCCGTTTTGTTTTCGATGAGCATCGCCCCGACTTCGACCGGTTGGCGATGGGGGATCATTTTTCCTGTTTTCTTGTCTTTGGTGTAATACACATTGTCGCTTCCGTAATACGGGTAGCGGGCGGCGATGCGCTGCATTTGTTCATAAATCTTTTTGTCGATCGTCGTATAAATCCGATATCCGCCTTGGCGCAACGCTTTTTCCGCCTCGCCGAGATAGCGGCGGAAACGAGCGGGGTCGCGCTTCACCTCTTCCGGCTTATAGCCGTCGCGCTTGGCGAACGTCTCGGCGAGCACCTCTTTCGCCCGCCGCTCAATCTCCATCGTCAAAAACGGATATTGTTCAAACGGCGACGGCTTCGGGGCGGCCAAATGCTTCGCCACATCATAGGAAAGCGCTTCCTTATACTGTTTTTCCGAGATGTAGCCGGCCCGTTTCATCCGGTACAGCACCGTTTTCATCCGTTTCAATCCCGCCGAGAGATCCGATTTGACGCTGCCGTCAGCGGCAAACGGGGTGTAGACGAACGGGTTTTGCGGCAGTCCGGCCAAAAACGCCGCTTGAGCGAGATTCAACTCTTTGGCGTTGACGCCAAAGACGCCTTGGGCCGCGGCTTGGATGCCGGCGATGTTGCGCCCTGAAGAATTGCGGCCGAACGGAACGACGTTTAAATACGCCTCTAAAATGTCTTCTTTGGAAAAAAATTTCTCCAGACGAAGTGAAAGCAGCATTTCTTTCGCCTTCCGCTCAAACGACACCTCGTTCGTCAACATCTGGTTTTTGACGAGCTGCTGCGTAAGCGTGCTCCCGCCGCTTTTGACCGGCGAGTTGGTCAGCTCTTGAAACACGGCGCGGATGACGGCCTTCGGAACGACGCCGTCGTGTTCATAAAAATGTTCGTCTTCGGTCGCGATGATCGCCTGCACGACGTATGGCGACACCTCGGAAAGAGGCACCGCCTCGCGGTCAAGGTCGGACCGGAACCGCCCTAAATATACGCCGCGGTCAAAGTACATGTGGCTCGTTTCGCCGTAATGGTAAATCTCCTTTTTCATCTCGTCGGGCGAGGGAACGGGCATATCTTTGACCAAAAAGGCAAAATAGCCGGCACCGGCGCCGATGGCAAAGCAGACAAGGCAGAGTGCGGCGATGAGCAAAATTAAGATGACGTTCCAAACCACATCGTATGTAAGGGAAAAATAATGCCACGCTTTTTCAAGAGAAATGGAAAGTTGGTTTCGCTTCATGCCAGCCCCCCTATGCGGCAAGTCATTATATATCAGTATACCATAGGAAGGGGAGGCATTGTGGAATTTTGCCGATTTTTCGCCGTTTGTGCGAAAAGCGTTAGAGTTGACAGCGAGCGCATCGCTATGGTAATAAGAATGTATATATTTCATATGAGAAAGCGATGATGGGAACAAGTAGCGGCTGTCTCCCTGGTGCAGAGAGCTGGCGGACGGTGCGAGCCAGTCCACAGGCAGGCGTGAATTACCTCCCTGAGCAGCGATGGCGAACGTTTTTGGCACCTAGTAGCCATCCGCCGGCCGGCGCCGTTATCCAAATGAGTGAGAAAGCACCATGCTTTCTAAGTAGGGTGGTACCGCGACGAACACTCGCCCCTTCATCACGGGCGGGTGTTTTCTTTTGCATGACATTTATAGAGAGGTGAAGGACATGGATTTGCTTGAGGAATTGCAATGGCGCGGGCTCGTCAACCAAACGACGGATGAAGACGGGTTGCGCAAGCTGTTGAATGAGGAGCGGGTGACGCTCTACTGCGGGTTTGACCCGACGGCGGACAGTTTGCATATCGGCAACTTGGCCGCCATTTTGACGCTGCGCCGCTTCCAGCAGGCGGGGCACCGGCCGATCGCCCTAGTCGGCGGAGCGACGGGGTTGATCGGTGACCCGAGCGGGAAAAAAAGCGAGCGCACGCTCAATGCGAAAGAAACCGTCGAGGCATGGAGCGCGCGTATTAAAGAACAGCTCGGCCGTTTTTTAGATTTTGAAGCGGACGGCAATCCGGCGAAAATCAAAAACAACTACGACTGGATCGGGCCGCTGGATGTCATTACGTTTTTGCGCGATGTGGGCAAGCATTTCAGCGTCAACTACATGATGGCGAAAGAGTCGGTGCAATCGCGCATCGAGACGGGCATTTCATTTACCGAGTTCAGCTATATGATGCTGCAGGCATACGATTTTCTCCGCCTGTACGAGACGGAAGGCTGCCGCCTGCAAATCGGCGGGAGCGACCAATGGGGCAACATCACGGCAGGGCTTGAGCTTATTCGCAAAACGAAAGGCGAGGCGCGGGCGTTTGGCTTGACGATCCCGCTTGTGACGAAAGCGGACGGCACGAAATTCGGGAAAACGGAAAGCGGCACGATTTGGCTCGATAAAGAGAAAACATCGCCGTACGAGTTTTACCAGTTTTGGATCAACACCGACGACCGCGATGTGATCCGCTACTTGAAGTACTTTACGTTCCTGTCAAAAGAGGAAATCGAAGCGCTTGAACAAGAGCTTCGTGAAGCCCCAGAGAAGCGGGCGGCCCAAAAGGCGCTTGCTGAGGAAGTGACAAAGCTCGTGCACGGCGAAGAGGCGCTCAGGCAAGCGATTCGCATTTCTGAAGCGCTCTTTAGCGGCGACATTGCCAATTTGACAGCGGCGGAAATTGAGCAAGGGTTCAAAGATGTGCCGTCATTCGTTCATGAAGGAGGCGACGTTCCGCTTGTCGAGCTGCTCGTTTCTGCCGGCATTTCGCCATCGAAGCGGCAAGCGCGCGAAGACATCCAAAACGGCGCCATTTACGTCAACGGCGAGCGCCTTCAAGACGTCGGAGCCATATTAACGGCTGAACACCGCCTTGAGGGGCGGTTTACGGTCATCCGCCGCGGGAAGAAAAAGTATTATTTGATTCGCTACGCCTAAGAAAAAAGATCCGAAATGCATCGGCATTTCGGATCTTTTTTGCGCCTTAACGCGAGTAGAACTCGACGATGAGCGCTTCGTTGATTTCCGCCGGCAGTTCGGAACGCTCCGGCAAGCGGGTGTACGTCCCTTCCATTTTTTCCGGATTGAACGTCAAGTAATCCGGAATGTAGTTGTTCGCTTCGAGCGCTTCTTTAATCACTTGCAAGTTGCGCGATTTTTCGCGAACGGCGATCGTTTGTCCCGGTTTGACTCGGTACGACGGGATGTTGACACGGCTGCCGTCGACCAAAATGTGGCCGTGCGTCACGAGCTGGCGGGCTTGACGGCGCGTGCGGGCCAACCCTAAGCGATAGACGAGGTTGTCTAGGCGCGATTCTAACAAAATCATGAAGTTTTCGCCGTGTTTGCCCGGCATTTTGCCTGCTTCTTCAAACGTTTTGCGGAATTGGCGTTCGTTCACGCCGTACATATGGCGCAGCTTTTGTTTTTCTTGCAGCTGCAAGCCATATTCCGACAATTTCCGCCGTTGCCCCGGACCATGTTGGCCAGGCGGATACGGACGTTTTTGCAATTCTTTCCCCGTGCCGCTCAACGAGATGCCAAGGCGGCGGGAAATTTTCCACATTGGGCCAGTATAACGAGCCATTCGTTGCTCCTCCTTACGCTTTTATTCCCGTAAAATAAAAGCAGATGTGCGCCAACAATTATGGCCATTTTGTTTTCATGCATCCTCGCTCTCGCAGCTAAGAGTTACACGATGCACCTCGGCGGGTCGAGGAACAAAATGAACCATAAAGGTGGGCACAAAGGCTGCTATATTTTACACAAAGGCTATTATATGATTTTTAGAGGATAAAGTCAACATTTTGTTTCCCTTCGAGTCAGTCAAGACTTTGTGGAGAACATTTTTTCGGTTCACTACGGGCGTTGTCAATCACTAGTTAGCGAACCATTTTCAGGAATTAATATCGTAAGCGCTTTCGGACTCTCGTCCCTCATCTTGAGGCGATGATACGATATTCCATTTTTTTACACCCAACCACCATCCCGGAGCGCCGACAACGCTTGATGGATCGGCGTCCCGGATGACCGCTGCAGACACGGTAGATTCTGACGCACCACATCTGCCCATAACCGTCCTGCCTTCCGTTTGGCCTGTTCAACCCGCTTGGACTTCGTCGAGGCCGAGGCTGCCGTTCGGGTCTCTTCTTCCTCCACCAACTGCCCATTTCTCCGCCAAATCCCGTCGATTCGGGCTGCCATCGCCCTCAGAAACGCCCGAAGCCCTTGGTCTTTCCAGCTGCGGCGGGATTTCACCCGATGCGCAAACCGGCTCATCACGCTCTCGGCGTGACCCATCGGACGCATGCCGGTCGTCTCCACCCCTTGCTCCGACAGCCACTCCCGATAGTCCCGGATGCATCCCGGCATCGACTCGATCCGGCGGATCATGGCAGCCATCTGCTTCTCTTTCGCTTCGTCCTCCAACGTGCCGACCGCGCTGTTCAGCTCCACCAGAAGCCCCTCCTCGTCTTGTTTCGCCAGCTTCTTCCGCACCTCCCGCCAACGCGGGTGGCCGGACAGACACTGACGCAGCTCCCGCGCCACATGAAATCGATCCAGCTGAAAGCACGCCCGCTTCCCAAAATACTCCCGGCAGGCCGTGATCCACGACGCCGCGTCGCCGTTGATGATCAACAGGTCCCGGCACGGATCATAGGCATATTCGTTCATCAGCCACTCTTCGAACCGTTCCCACACGTCTCCCTCCCCTTCATGGAGGTAGTGGCGCCGGTTCACGAGCTCAAGCTGCGAACCGTTTCGTTTCCATCCCTCGTGAACCGCCAGGATTTTCTCTTCTTTCGCCCGTTTCCCTTTCCCCTGGCGGGAAATAAACAGTCCATCCGCCTCCACAAACAGCACCCGGCCGTGCCGTTGGGAAACAGGGCGGTGCAGCGAGACAGGGGCCTCCAGCACCAGTTGGCGAATCGCCTCGTGGCTCATGACCGCATACCCCACGATCGACTCCAACGTACGGGCCGCTTTGCGGTAGGAAGAGCACTCTACGGCCAACTCGACCGCCGTTTCCTCGAGGCAAGGACTGATCGATCGGGCCCCATCAAAGCCTAATTCGGCATCCAGCAAGAAGGTATAGTTCCCCGTTTGCCGGTCATAGTAGTAGTTCCGTCGAAACGTCACTTCTCCAAACAGCGTTTGGATCGTAGTCGGCCGTTTGTCTTTCAGCTGATACCGGCGCTTGTCCCGCGCTTCCGCCAGTTGTTGATCAATCTCCTCCAAAAGGGCCGCCAACAAGACAGCGAACACCTTTTGAAGAGTTCTGACTAATTGTTCCTCCAACTCTTTTAATAGGGGCCATTCTGTGGTAAGATGTTTCATGGACTCTCTCCCTCCTGTTTTCGGTTGGTTTGCCAATCACCATCATAGCAGGGAGAGAGTCCTTTTTTCACGACATTTGCTTTTTCTACCGCGCTTCGCTTGGTGGCCCCGACGAGCGTCGCGAACAAAAGTTCGCAACCCTCGTCGGGGATCATTTCGGAATGTCACCCACAAATATTTTACTCACACTTTCCCTTCTTCTCTATTTGTATGATATAATAAAAGATGCAATTTTTAGAAAAAATTTGTCATCCCATTCTCTCATTTGGAATGATGATGCCGGTTTGGGTGGAAAAGGCGATGAACAAGGAAGAAATGAAGCGGTATGAATCATTTAAACAAAAATTTTTCCACTGGTTTTTAGCGTTTCAGGACGATGGGCCGTTTTCGGCGGCGGCGGGCGAGTTGCTCGCGCTGCTAAAAGAAGAGCTGGCGCTCGAGCAAGCCGTTTTTTATTTGTACGACCCGGTGCGGGCTGCCTTTTATCCGGAAGCGGCCGCGGTTGGGACGCCGGACGCTGGGCCGATCGCGGCTGATGGAGAGCGGAAAGTCGCTGTTGTCGATGCCGGTGGGCCGCATATGGCGGCCCGGCTCTTTTTCATGCTTTCCGATGAGACGCCGGCGATGGTCGAGCTGATGTATCGAAAAGATGGCGGTTTTGACGAGCGGTTGTTGTGGGAGATCCGGACGGATTTGGCGCGATTGTTTCGGAAACTTAGCGCGGTGCTGCAAGGAGAGGGCGAAGAGAAACGGTATGGACAGCTGCATCACTTTGCCGCAAAAATTCATTCCTCGATGCATATCGATGTTGTGCTTGAAGAAATTATCCGCACGCTGCAAAACGTCTATCCATCATTCACCTACCACCTTCTGTTGTCGCATGACAACCATCTGCGCGGAAATTTGCCGATTAAAACGCTTGTATTGGATGAAAGGGAAAAACAGACGGCGGCGTTGCGGGCGTTTTTGACTGGACAAGTGCAATGCGAGGAGATGGAGGCGCCGCCGCGCTCGGTGCTGTACGCCCCGATTAAAGGGGTGCAGGCGGTGTATGGGGTGATTGAAATTATCGCCCCATACGCTGCGCCATTTCCAAAACGAGAGATTCATTTTATTTCGCTGCTGGCAAGCACGGCTGGAAGCGCGCTTGAGAACGCCAAGTTGTATGAACAGTCGCGCCGGCTTGTCGCCGATTTGCAGCTGATCAACGACACAATGCGCCAATTGAACGCCCGGCCGCGGCTTCATGAAGCCATTGAGTACATGGTATCGCAAATCCAACAATCGTTCGGCGCGGATGAAGTCGGTTTTTTCTTGTTTGCCGACGGCAAGCGGGAGCTTTTGCCAGGCAGCACGCCGTTTTTTTTCGACCATCGGTCCGAGCCCTATATCGAATGGGTGGAAAAGCGGCGCCAAAGCGGAAATGACATTTTATTTGCCGGTGATGTATGCGTGTCCGCTTTCGGTTCGTTTCGTTCCATCATGGCGGCGCCGATGCAGCAAAACAAGGAAACGAAGGGACTGTGCATTGCGCTCGCCAGCGAGCCATACCGATTTACGTTTGAGATGTTTAAGCTCTTGGAATCCCTCGTTCAACATTCAACGCTGGCGTTTATGAACGCGATGCTGCGCGAAGAGCTCGAGAAGATGGTAGTCACCGATTATTTGACAAAGCTGCATACGCGCCGTTACTTGGACGAGGTGATCCAAACATCCATGGGATCCGATGCATCCGGGGCGCTCATTTTGTTTGACATTGACAACTTTAAGCAAATCAACGATGTGTACGGCCATCAAACGGGCGATGGGGTGCTCGTCCAAGTGGCTGAGACGGTGCGCGCCAACATTCGCGATGGCGATGTGGCGGCGCGTTGGGGCGGGGAAGAGCTGGCGGTGTATTTGCCGAAAGTGCCGCTGTCTGACGCCATTTCGATTGCCCGCCGCATCACAGAAAAAGTCAGAGAACAAACGATTCCGACGGTGACCGTTTCGTGCGGCGTGTCATGGTGGGAGCGCCAAGGCTGCGAGGATGCAAAACAGCTGTTCAAACGAGCCGACGCCGCGCTTTATATGGCAAAAGAGACGGGAAAAAACTGCATTTTTGTGCACGATGACTGTCATTTGTATAAGGTGTAAAAAAAAGGAATCCGAGCAAGCGGATTCCTTCTTCGCGCTTGGTGCGCTTTTTTCGTCAGGCGGAAATGAGCACGCTGGCAAACTGCTCCAAGTAGCGGCGGTCGATGTCATCGAAGCGGTTTTTCACCGGGCTGTCGATGTCAAGAACGCCGATGACGCGGTCGTCTTTGATGAGCGGCACGACGATTTCCGATTGAGACGCCGCATCGCAGGCGATATGGCCCGGGAATTGGTGAACGTCTGGAACGACCACCGTCCGCCGTTTGGCGGCCGCCGTGCCGCACACCCCCTTGCCGAACGGAATGCGCACGCATGCCGGCAAGCCTTGGAACGGGCCAAGCACAAGCTCCTCGCCGTCTGCGAGATAAAAACCGACCCAATTGATGTCGGTGAAAAACTGGTTGAGCAAGGCGGCTGCGTTCGCCAAGTTGGCGATGAAGTTGGGTTCCCCGGAAATGAGCGATTTCAGCTGTTCGATGACGAGCGCGTAATTTTCTTCGCGTGTTCCGTTGTAAGCCATGGGACGAAACATAGAACTAGCCTCCTTTTTCATCATGGTTGGAGCAGGACTCTGGCCTCAACATCCAGCAGGATGCAAGCAGGGAAATGGCTGATTCGCCTATTTTATGACGGCTGCGGGCGGTTGTCAACCGAAAGCGCCTCGCGGTCCATCCTCTCCCGTCCTTGGTGCAAGTCGGCGGCGCGATGGGCGTCGGATCCGTAGACGATTGGGATGCCCCGCCGCCGCGCCTCGGCGATCACGCCGCCCGGCGGATACGGCTCAAGGCAGAGCGGTTTGGCGGCGCCGGCGCCGTTGTAGTCCAATTCATAGCCGAACTGCTTGATGTCATCGAGAATGGCAACAATCCACTCATCCATTGGTTCCAAGCATGGGAAACGGCGTTGGAACTTGCGCACAAGCGTCATATGGCCGATGCGTCTCGGTTTGTAGCGGCCAAGCTCCGTGCGGATCGATTGCAGCACCGTTTCGTAGTAGGCGCGGTGGACGCGTTCGACCGATCCGAACAAGCGGACGATGTCGGCGAACATATCTTCGCTGTAATCAAGGCATACATATTGCCCTTCGTGGGCCAAAAAGTGAACCGATAAAATGCTGTCGTCAAGCAGCGGGCCGACCTCGTCGAGCAGGCGGGTTGTTTCTTCCTCAAAGCCAGGAATAAAATCGACTTCGAGCCCGACACGGATGGCAATGTCGTTTCGGTAGCGGGCTTTCACCTCAGCGACGGCGTGCAAATAGCGCTCAAGCTGGCTAAGCTTCATCGAACAGTCCTGGTTGGGCGTTGGATCGATAAACCGCTCAGGAAGCGGGGCATGCTCCGTAAAGGAAATGTCGGTATAGCCCAGTTCGATCGCGCGCTCTACATAGGCCTCAAGCGGATCTTGGCTTCCGTGCGGACAAAACGGCGTATGAATATGCCCGTCGCGCATGATCGATTTTCCTCCTTTCTTCCTTATGTATCATAGCAAAAATAGTGAAGATTCTTGTAAAAAAAATAAAAATTTTGGTCAAAAAATGTCGTTAACATGGTATCATAAAAACATTGAAAAACATATATTTTTGCCTTCTCCGCTATTTTCGTTTGTTCGATAGAAGTAGCTTGAATGCAAGGAGGGCATCAGCGGATGGGAATGGCATGGATCGTTCTGCTCCTCGGAGCGGGGGCAATCATATATAATCATGTGTACCGGAAGCGGATGTACCGGGAAATCGATCGGCTCGAGGAATGGAAAATCAACTTGATGAACCGGCCGGTGCCGGATGAGCTGGCGAAAGTGAAACAGCTGAATATGACAGGGGAGACGGAGCAGCTGTTTGAACGATGGCGCCAGCAATGGGACGACATTGTGGCAGTGAAGCTGCCGAATGTGGAAGAACAGCTGTTTGACGCGGAGCGGCTGCTCGACAAATACCGCTACCGGCAGGCGCGCCGGCTGCTTGGGCAGATCGCCGACGGATTGCGTCGTCTTGAGGAAGAAGTGCATGAAATCATTCATGAAGTGAATGAGTTGATCGGCAGCGAGGAACAAAGCCGGGCGGAGATCGAGGAGCTGCGTGCGGCTCACCGGGAAGCGAAAAAGGCGCTGCTTGCTTACCGTTATACGTTCGGTTCGGCTGCCGACTTGCTTGACGTCCGTTTAACGGAAGCGGAAAAGCAGTTTCAGCGGTTTGCCGAATTGACGGAAGCCGGCAACTATTTGGCGGCGCGCGATGTGGTTCTGACACTGAAGGAAGAGCTCGGCCGGCTCACAGCCATGATGGAAGAAATTCCCAAACTTCTTGGCGAATGCCAAACGTCGTTGCCAGCTCAGCTCGCTGAGTTGGCTGATGGCTATCGAGAGATGGAAGAGCGCGGATACATCCTTGACCATTTGCACATGGAGCGCACGCTTCAGGAAAAACGGGAAAAAATCGAGCAATGTCTGGCCATGATCCATGAGCTGCGCATCGAAGAAGCGAAGCAGATTGTCGCTGAGCTGAAAGAAGAGATCGACGCGCTCTACGATTTGCTCGAAAACGAAGTGCTCGCGCATCAATATGTGCAAACGGAAATGCCGCGCCTCAGCGGCATGCTTCAGGAGCTCGCCGCCGAGGCGAAGGAAACCGAGGCCGAGGCGCTGTTCGTCCAGCAAAGCTACCATTTGGCGCCAAGCGACCTCGAAAAGTACCGGAGCATCGAAAAGCAGCTGCACCAGTTGCAAAAGCGGTTTTTTCTCATTCAAGACCGCGTTGCCGAGGCGAAAACAGCGTATTCGCTCCTGAAAGAGGAGCTTGAGCAGCTTGTGTCTCAGATCGACCTCATGAAGGAAGAGCATGAACAGTTTCGAACGATGCTGCAGACGCTGCGCAAAGACGAATTGATCGCCCGCGAAAAGCTTGACGGCATGAGAAAAACATTGGCCGAGGCGCTCCGCCTTGTGCAAAAAAGCCGGCTGCCGGGGCTGCCTGAACCGTATGCGCTTGAATTGGCGGAAGCGAGACGCAGCTTGCAAGCCGTTGCCGCGCGTCTTGAAGAAAAGCCGCTTGACATGCCGGCGGTCGACCAAGCGTTGGAGGAGGCGAAAGCGGCTGTGGAACGGTTGTATGAGCGGACGGTGGAAATGATCGAACAGGCGACGCTGGCGGAGCGGACGATTCAATACGGCAACCGCTACCGACGCCGCTATCCAGCGGTCCGCAAAGGGCTGGAAGAAGCCGAATTTTTATTTCGCCATTATGATTATGAGGAGGCGCTCCGGCAAGCGGTGGCGGCCGTTGAAGAAGTCGAGCCGGGCGCGTTTGACCGTGTGCAGAAATTATGGCAGGAGGATAACAGCCGCGAACAGTGATAAACCACCCGATCACGAGTATTGATTATCCATTATTTTACCTAAAAAACACAGAATCATATGGCTGAACACAAGCTTTTCTGCCTCTTCCCTCGAACAAGAACGCCGCCCGGAATATCTTGAATGAGGGGCTTCGTTTGCTGTCTTCGTAAGGCAGCCAAACCGTGGGACGCACGGGGATGGCTTGGCTGACAGCCTGCCGTGGGGCGGGTGTTCCCAAGAATCTCCCACCTCTAAGCGCAGGTGGGAGATTGTTCAATGGGTTTTTGGTGAATAATGTAAATGACGGTGTGTTTTCGTTGTCGATTGGCGCCTGTTTTGGTTAAGATGGACGATGTACAGCGATATTTTGCCGACAATGAGCGGAGGATGGAAGCGATGATTTATCTTGACAACAGTGCGACGACCAAACCATTTCCCGAGGTGATCGATTCGTTCGTCGCCGTCGCAACGAACTATTTTGCCAATCCGTCGTCGCTCCATGGGCTGGGCATGAAGGCGGAGCGGCTTTTGGCGCAGGCGCGTGAACAAATCGCCGCCATGCTGCGCGTTAAGCCGAACGAAATCGTTTTTACCTCCGGCGGAACGGAGGCGAACAATTTCGCCATCAAAGGGGTCGCCTGGCAATATCAGCGGCGCGGCCGGCATATCATTACGACGAAAATCGAGCATCCGTCTGTCGCTGAACCGTGCCGCCAGCTTGAGGAGCTTGGTTTTGAGGTGACGTACTTGCCGGTCGACCGCGAAGGAAGGGTATCGGTTGAGCAAGTGGAACGCGCGCTGCGCGACGATACGATTCTCGTGTCGGTCATGCACGTCAATAACGAAGTTGGCACGGTGCAGCCGATCGAAGAAATCGGCGCCCTCTTGTCCCGCTATCCGAAAACATTGTTTCACGTCGATCGGGTGCAAGGGATCAGCAAAGTGCCGCTCGACTTGAAGCAAGCCGGTGTCGATTTATGCACGATATCGGCGCATAAATTTCACGGATTGCGCGGCGCCGGCTTGCTTTACGTCCGTGAAGGCGTCCGCTTGGCGCCGTTGATTGCCGGCGGCGGGCAGGAGCGGCAGCTTCGGTCCGGAACGGAAAATGTCGCCGCCATCGTCGCGATGGCGAAGGCGCTTCGCTTGGCGCTCGAGCGCTACGAGCGGGACATCGGCCGGCTTCAAGCATTGAAAGACGAGTGGCTTGAAGCGCTCTTGGCGATTCCAGACATCGAGATCAACACGCCGCGCGATGGCGCCGCTCCTCATATCATCAACTTTTCGTTAAAGCGCGGCGTGAAGCCGGAAGTGTTTGTTCACGAACTGGAAAAAAGCGGAATCTACGTTTCGACGACGTCAGCCTGTTCATCGAAAAAAAAGGCGCCGAGCAAGACGCTTTTGGCCATGGGGCTTGGTGAAGACCGAGCCGAGCGCGGCATTCGCATCAGCTTGTCGTTTGACAACAGCCGGGAAGAAATCGCGCCGGCGGTGGCAGCGATCAAGCAGGCGATCAAAACATTAAGCGAGGTAACGGAATAAGATGATGAACTATGACCGCATTTTGATCCGCTACGGAGAAATGACGACGAAAGGAAAAAATCGGAACATCTTCGTCCGGCGTCTTAAAAACAACATTGCCCGCAAACTGCAGGCGTTCGAGCGGATTCAGATTGAATATATGCGCGACCGAATGTACATTTTATTAAACGGCGAGCCGCATGAACCGATCATCGAAAAGCTGAAAACCGTTTTTGGCATTCATTCGTTCAGCCTGGCGATGAAGTGCGAAAACGATCTGGACGCCATTAAGGAAACGGCGCTCGCCGCCGTCCGCCAGCTCCCATACAAAGGAAAAACGTTTAAAGTGAGCGCCCGCCGCGTCGATAAGCAGTTTCCGTATCGAAGCGACGAGCTGAACTACGAGGTGGGGGCGCATATTTTGCGGCAGACGGACGGGCTTAGGGTCAACGTGCGCGAGCCGGATATTGACGTGCGCATTGAAGTGCGCCAAGACGGGACATATGTCACGTGCCGCGACATTTTCGGCGCCGGCGGCCTGCCGGTCGGAACGAGCGGCAAGGCGATGCTCATGCTCTCCGGCGGCATCGACAGCCCGGTTGCTGGTTATTTGGCGATGAAGCGCGGTTTGGAAATCGAGGCCGTCCACTTTTTCAGCCCGCCGTTTACAAGCGAACGGGCGAAGCAAAAAGTGATTGACCTCGTGCGCAAGTTGACGACATACGGCGGGAGAATCAAGCTTCACATCGTGCCGTTTACGGAAGTGCAGCAAGCCATTTATCAAGGAGTTCCGAACGAGTACTCGCTCATTTCCACTCGGCGGGCGATGCTTAGGATCACCGACGCGCTGCGCCGCCGCCAGCGGGCGTTGGCGATTGTCACAGGCGAAAGCCTCGGCCAAGTCGCGAGCCAGACGCTAGAAAGCATGTACGTGATCAATGAGGTGACCAATACCCCGATTTTGCGCCCGCTTGTTTCGATGGATAAACTTGAAATTATCGAGCTGGCGAAGCAAATCGGCACACATGATATTTCCATTCTTCCGTATGAAGACTGTTGCACCATTTTTACGCCAAGAGCGCCGAAAACGAAGCCAAAAAAAGAAAAAGTGTTCCATTATGAGAGCCAGCTCGACCTCGCTCCGCTTCTGGAAAAGGCAGTCAATGACACAGAAACGCTCGTCATTGATGAAGAAACAGGGCAGGGCGATGAGTTTGCCGAGCTGTTTTGAATCTCAAAATTTACCAAAAAGCATCGCTGCATATCGCCATCTGTTTTCACACATTCTATAGGTACAAGGAGGTGAAAACAGATGGCACGCAACAACAGCAATCAACTGCTTGTTCCGGGTGCGCAACAAGCGCTGGAGCAAATGAAATATGAGATCGCTCAAGAATTTGGCGTGAACTTAGGCGCTGACACGACTTCGCGCGCCAACGGTTCGGTCGGCGGCGAGATCACGAAACGTCTCGTAGCCATGGCGCAGCAACAATTGGGCGGCGCACGCCAATTCTAATTTCATAATGATGGCTTACGCGGCGGGGGCATTCCCCGCCGCTTTCATATGAGAAAAACGGTATTCAAAATAGAACGACTATTTTGTATAATAGAGATGCCGACCAAGGCGAAACAAGACAGAGGGGGAGAGGAACGATGAGGCGGGAAGACTTGATTGCTCCCGAGCGCTACAATTTAACATCGGAAATGGAACGGCATGCGGCCGCCGACCCGGACCGGATCGCGTTGAAATGGGAGAGCGAGCAAGGCGAAACGAAAGAGATTACATACGGCCGCTTGATGGCGCGCGCCAACCAAATTGGAAACGCTTTCTTATCACATGGGCTCGAAAAAGGCGATAAAGTGCTCGTCATGATGCCGCGCCTCATTGAAACATACGAAGTGTATATAGGGGCGCTCAAAGCCGGGCTTGTCGTCATCCCAAGCTCGGAGATGCTGCGGACAAAGGATTTGCAATATCGGCTCGTCCATAGCGAAGCGAAAGCGGTTGTCGCTTATGCGCCGTATACGGACGAATTTGCGCCGATTGACGGCATCGAACGTTTGACGAAGTTCGTCATCGGGGAACCCCGGGACGGATGGATTCCGCTTGAAGACGCCATGGCCAAAGAGAGCGAAACGCTCGAGGCGGCGGATACCTCGCGCGATGATATGGCGTTTTTGTCGTACACATCCGGCACGACCGGCAATCCGAAAGGGGTCGTCCATTGCCATGGTTGGGCGTACGCCCACTTGCGCACGGCTGCGAAAAACTGGCTGTGCATTGAAGAAGGCGACCTCGTTTGGGCGACGGCCGGACCGGGATGGCAAAAATGGATTTGGAGCCCGTTTTTATCGGTGCTCGGCTCGGGGGCGACCGGTTTCGTCTACTACGGCCGCTTTGAGCCGGAAACATATTTGCAGCTATTGGAAAAATACAACATCAATGTGCTGTGCTGCACGCCAACCGAGTATCGTTTGATGGCGAAAGTGCCGGACATCGGCCGCTATCATCTATCTCATTTGCACAGCGCCGTGTCCGCCGGAGAGCCGCTCAACCGCGAAGTGATCGACACGTTTGCCAAGCATTTCGGCGTCGAAGTGCGCGACGGCTACGGCCAGACAGAAAACACGCTGCTTGTCGGCGTCATGAAAGGAATGCCCATCAAGCCGGGTTCGATGGGGAAACCGACGCCAGGCAACCGCGTCGAAATTATCGATGAAAACGGCGAGCCGTGCCCGCCCGGACAAGTCGGCGACATCGCCGTCCATATCGAAACGCCGGCGCTGTTTAAGTATTATTACAAAGATCCGGAGCGGACAGCGATGCAGTTCCGCGGCGACTACTACATTACGGGAGACAAAGCGCGCAAAGATGAAGACGGCTATTTCTGGTTTGAAGGCCGCGGGGATGACATCATCATCAGCGCCGGCTATACGATCGGCCCGTTTGAAGTCGAAGACGCGCTTGTCAAGCACCCAGCCGTAAAAGAGTGCGCCGTCGTCGCCAGTCCGGATGAAGTGCGCGGCCATGTTGTCAAAGCGTTTGTCGTGCTGCGCGACGGGGTCGACAAAGACGATCCGTCTCTGATTCCGGCCCTGCAAGAACATGTGAAACAGTTGACGGCGCCGTACAAATACCCGCGCAAAATCGAGTTTGTCGACGATTTGCCGAAAACGGCGTCCGGAAAAATCCGCCGCGTCGAGCTGCGCGAGCGGGAAGCCCGCCTTGCCGGCCGGTCGTTGTAAGCAGAAAGAGCCGATTGAGCTGGCCGTTGCCAGAAGCGGAGCGATGTCCGCACAGCGGCCAAACAAGAGGGTGTCTCGTTGCGAGACACCCTCTTGCCGCATGCGCGTCGAACGGATTCGCCATTTTAGATCCGGTGTTTCGCCGGGAGAACAGACATACGCTTCACAAAAAGACGCGTTTCACTTTATCCCAGAACGAATTGTCTTTTAGGCGCACCGTTTTGACCACCCGGTCGCTTAAACGAATGTCAATCCGCTCAATATGCTGGATGCTGAGCGCTTCATTGTCGAGGCCGATGATTGGAAAATGGCTTGTTTCTTCCGACATTTTCAGCGTCAACGTCCGCGAGCCGCTCAAAATGAACGGCGAGCCGAGCGTCCGATAGCGGTTGCTGTTGAGCGAGGCGAGTTCGCTCACTTGAAAGCACGGCAAGAGCGGATCGACGACCGCTCCGTGCACCGATTTATTGTAGCCGGTGCTGCCGGTCGGCGTCGAAACGATGATGCCGTCGCCGCGGAACGTCTCGAAATGCAAGTCGTCGATGAAAACGTCGATCGCCATCGTTTTAATGATTTGCGAGCGGATCGAACATTCGTTTAAGCAGAAAAACGAAGCCGCGCCGTCGATCGTCACTTCGATGATTGGGTAGCGCCGCACTTCGAGTTTCCAATTTTTCGCCGCTTCCACCATATGATCGATGTCGTCAATATGGAAATCGCAGTAAAACCCGCGCGCCGGCAAGACGGACACGCCGACGTACAAACGGTCAGGAAGAAATCCCGTCTGCCGCACCGCCTGCAAAAACGCGCCGTCATCCCCGATGCTGACGATGATGTTCGCTTTCCGATAGTCGTCGACGACCACAAACGGACCGCGCTCTGCCAGCTCAATGAGCGGCTTCACCCGTTCGATGAGCTTGTCGTCGCGCTTATAAAAAAAATAAAGACGGTTGCGTTCCATATCCATGTTTTGCGTCCTCCCGATGGCATCATCTAATCAATCGATGTACAATGAATATTGTACCACGTTTGCCAGGATTCTAAAAATATGGGCAGCCGATGCAGGGGGGAAGACGATGAATCGAAAACGATGGACCGCGTTGGCCATCGCCGCCGCCTTGTTTGTGATCTCGGTGCTTGTTCAAGCGGTTGGCGTTCTTTTGTCCGACAAGGCCGGCGGCTGGTCGGAAAGCTGGCTGGCGCTCATGGAGTCGCCATTTAGCGAAGAAGTCATCGCCGAGGGCGACCCGTTGAAAAAAATCGCTGTGTTGGAAGTGAACGGAGTTATTCAAGATGCGGGGGAAGCGGAGTCGCTTCTTTCCTCATCACAGTACAACCACCAAACGTTTTTGCAAATGATCAAACAGGCGAAAGAGGATCAAGACGTCAAAGCGATCATCTTGCGCATCAATTCGCCGGGCGGCGGTGTCGCGGAAAGCGCGGAAATTTACGATCAGCTGATGAAGCTGAAAAAGAAGACGAACAAGCCGATTTACGTATCGATGGGGGCCATGGCCGCCTCGGGCGGTTACTATATCGCTGCGGCCGGCGATAAAATTTTCGCCAGCCCGGAGACGATCACCGGCTCCATCGGCGTCATCATGCAAAGCGTCAACTATGAAGGGCTGGCAAAGAAGTACGGCGTGGAGCTTGTCACGATCAAAAGCGGGCCGTACAAAGACATCATGAATCCGGCGCGCAAAATGACCGAAGCGGAACGGAAGATTTTGCAGCGGCTGATCAATGATTCGTATGATGCGTTTGTTGATGTGGTAGCCAAAGGGAGAAAGCTGCCGGAAGACACGGTGCGCAAGCTGGCGGACGGCCGCATTTATGACGGGCGACAGGCGAAGGCGCTCCGCCTTGTCGACGAGTTCGGCTACTTGGATGACGCGATCGCTGCGCTCAAAAAAGAGCATCATTTAACCGGCGCTCAAGTCGTAAAATACGTGAACGATGCGCCGTGGAGCTCTCTCTTTGAGATGGTGTCGAACCGGATGAAGCCGGACAGCGAGGCGGCCGGGCTCATCCGCCTGTTGTCGCGCCCTTCCTCGCCGCGGCTTATGTATTTATACGCCGAATAAAGGAGTGGAAACATGACGGACATGCAAATAACGGCGACGCTGGCGGATCATCATCTCCCGCCGGCAGAGCGCCCCCTCTGCTACGGCGGCTTTTGGCTTCGTTTTTGGGCGTATTGCCTTGATGTCATTGTTGTCTCGAGCCTCAACCGGCTCATCGTTTGGCCGCTTTTTCGCCTGTTCGATTGGCCGCTTGCGCAGGACGGTTTGTTCGCGCCAGCGACGGTCGCGGCCGCCGTCGTCTTTTACGCCTATTTCGTGTTGATGACGAAAGCGTTTGGGCAGACGCTTGGCAAAATGGTGTTCGGCTTAAAAGTGGTCGATGAGCGCGGCGAGCCGCTCACCTGGCTGACCGTGTTGTTTCGCGAAGTCGTCGGCAAATTCATCGCGAAAAAATTGCTGTTCATCGGTTTTTTGTTTGTTGCGTTTTCCGAAAAGAAAAAAGGGATGCATGACCAGTTCGCGGATACGATCGTCGTCCGCGAGTAACAATCCGCCTGCATCAAGAACAGAACGTCAACCAATGTCCGCCTGCCGAAACGGCAGGTTTATTTTTTTTCCAGATGGCGACAATGTATGATGAAAGGGAGGGCGGACATTGAAAGCAGTCATCGCGGTCATCGCAACGGTTGTTCTTTTGCTTCTTCTCGTCGCCTGGATGAAAGTATCGGTGACGGTCGTGTTTCGCCATGTGAAAGACGACGATGAATGCAAAATCGTGGTGCGCACGCTGTTTGGCCTCCTCCGCTATACTGTCCGCATTCCGCTCATCAAGCTGGACATGGATCCGGATGCGCCGGGAGTGGCGTTTCTCCAGAAAAAAGGAGTGGAGGGAACGCGCGGGAAGGAGGAAAAGAAAGGGAAATTGACCCTAAAAAAAATCGCTGACCTGTTTCGACAGCTGAAACGGTTTCTCGAGCAAGTCGTCGACTTGCATGAAATTATGAAACAATTTTATCGCCACGTGACGATTACGAAATGGGAGTGGAAAACGAGAATCGGCACCGGCGACGCCGCGTCAACCGGCTTGCTCGTGGGGCTTGGCTGGTCGCTGAAATACATGATCATCGGCGCGGCGAGCCGCTATATGAACATGAAAACAACTCCGGCTGTCGCCATCGTTCCGGCCTACGATCGGGCCGCTTCGGAAACGGTGTTTTTATGTATGATTCAGTTTCGAATCGGGCATGCTATGGTAGCAGGATTGCGAGTGGTCAAACATTGGCGCGGACGGCGGCTGCCAAAGCGAAACCCATTGGCGGCCAAGCAGGCAAATGAAGGCTACTAGGAGGAATGACGATGACGAACCATCCGATTCAAGGGCTGATGACAACAGCGATGGAAAACTTAAAACAAATGATCGACGTCAATACGATTATCGGCGACCCGGTGGAGACGCCTGACGGCAGTGTCATTTTGACCGTTTCGAAAGTCGGGTTTGGCTTTGCCGCCGGCGGCAGCGAGTTTATGCTTGACGGCCAACAAAATGGCCGCCAAGGGGCGCAAGCCGACGGGAACGGGCAGGCCCAAGGGAACGGACATCCGTTTGGCGGCGGCAGCGGCGGCGGCGTCTCGATTACGCCGATTGCGTTTCTCGTCGTCAACTCGTCCGGGGTGAAGCTGCTCCATTTGGATGAAAGCACGCACTTATACGAAAAAATTCTCGATGTCGCGCCGCAGGCGTTTGAGAAGATTCAGGCGATGCTGAAGAAAAACAAGAAAGACGGCGCCGCAGGCCAAAAAGCAGACGACTTTGACATTTAGCCGGACCGTTGGCGTCCGGCCTTTTGTTTGTCTGCTGTCATGAACGGACAAAATCGTTGAAAAATTCCGTTCCGCGTTTTAGTATGGAAGTAGTACATATTTTCTCTAAAGGGGGAGAGAACCCATGGCCTATGTGACGTTTAAAGGGCAGCCGGTGACGCTTGTCGGCAACGAAGTGAAAGTCGGCGACAAAGCGCCGGATTTCACCGTGCTTGATCAAAACTTGCAGGAAGTGACGCTCGCGGATACGAAAGGGCACGTCCGCCTGATCAGCGTCGTTCCGTCGCTCGACACCGGAGTTTGCGACGCGCAAACGCGCCGGTTTAACGAGGAAGCGGCAAAGCTCGACAATGTGAAAGTGTTGACGATCAGCGTCGATTTGCCGTTTGCGCAAAAGCGGTGGTGCGGCGCCGCCGGCATTGAGAACGTTCAAGTGTTGTCCGACCATCGCGATGTTTCGTTCGGACAAGCATACGGCGTCTTGATCAAAGAACTGCGCCTGCTTGCCCGCGCCGTGTTTGTCATCGACAGCAATGACACAGTGACGTATGTCGAATACGTGCCGGAAGTGACGAACCATCCGAACTACGAAGCGGCGATTGAAGCGGCGAAAGCGGCGAAATAATGAAAAGGCCCCGACCCGTTCGGGGCCTTTTCGTTCCTATCGGCGCTTTTCTTGCGGCGCGAGGCGGACGGTCGTACAATATACAGAAGGGACGTTGGCAGAAAGGTGGGGACGTACAGATGATGACGCCAGTCGAACGGTTGTTCACGGTATTCGATGAAACGGCCCAACTTTTGCAAGAAGAATTGCAATGCACGTATTTAGAAGCCGTCGCGGAGACGGGGGAGAATTTGTTCCACGGCGACGTGCTGCAAAGCGAAGTGAGCGAGCTGAACGCGAAACGGCTGAAAAAGCAGTATCGCGAACTGATGCTGGAACGGTTTCAAAACGAAGAAATCCGCAAGGCGTTTCAGCTTGCGGTGTTAAAAGGGATGCGCAAGCATGTTCAGCCGCACCACCAAATGACTCCGGATGCGGTCAGTTTGTTTTTGGCGTATTTGGTCCGCGAGTTTACGCGCTCGCATTTGGCGCTTAAGATCCTCGACCCGGCCGTCGGCACGGCGAATTTATTGACGGCGGTGTTAAACGGCCTTCGAGGAAAACAGGCGGCGAGCTACGGCAGCGATGTCGATGATCTGCTTGTCAAATTGGCGTACGTCAACGCGAACTTGCAAAAGCATCCGGTGCAGCTGTTTAACCAAGACAGCCTAAGGCCGCTGTTTGTTGAGCCGGTTGACGTCGTCGTCTGCGATCTGCCGGTCGGCTATTACCCGGATGACGACAATGCCGCCCGCTTCGCCTTAAAAGCGAAGGAAGGCCGGTCGTATGCCCATCATTTGTTCATCGAGCAAAGCTTGCGCTATACGAAAGAGGGCGGCTACTTGTTTTTCCTCATCCCGAATATGTTGTTCTCGAGCCCGCAGGCGGGGCAGCTGAACGAATTTTTAAAAGAGGCGGCCATTGTCCAAGGAGTCTTGCAGCTGCCGCTGTCGATGTTTAAAAACGATCAGGCGGCAAAAAGCGTGTTGATTTTGCAAAAGAAAGGGCCGAACGTCAAAAAGCCAAAACACGTGCTGCTTGTCGAGCTGCCGCGGTTTTCCAACAAATCGGCGATGCAGGCGATGATGGCGAAAATCGACGCCTGGATCACCGAGGAAAAAGAATGTTGACGAAAGGGTGTCCCAAACGCAGCGGGACGCCCTTTTTGATCACCGTATAGGCCGTCAAGCCCCTTCACAAAACGAGAGGTTGCATCTTCCTCCCCTTGCGCTCACGCGTGGAAGTGGGGGGTCTTCTCGGCTCAAGATGATAAATGTTGCTCTTTTCTTCATCGAAGAATCGCTGTTTTTCACCGACCTTTTCGGTCAGCTCCGTTTTCATTTTTCACAACATAAAAACTTTTTCTTGCAACCGGTTGCGAAACAAAGCCGCGCTTGAAACGCGAAAACGGGAGGCATACAATGAAAAAGGCATAGTGAAACGGCGCCCAATCGCGCACACTAACGGTAAGCGCGAGCGGATTTTGGCAAAAAAGGAGCTGTGTTTTCGATGGCGAAAGTGCTAGCCATTAATGCGGGAAGTTCCTCGTTGAAATTCCAGCTGTTTGAGATGCCGGCAGAAACGGTGTTGACCAAAGGGGTCGTCGAACGGATCGGCTTTGACGACGCGATTTTCACCATTGTCGTAAACGGTGAAAAACATCAAGAAGTGACGGCGATTCCGGATCATGCCGCGGCCGTTAAAATGCTGCTTGATAAGCTCATTCGCTACGGCATTATCCGTTCGTTTGACGAAATTGACGGCATCGGGCACCGCGTCGTCCACGGCGGGGAGAAGTTCAGTGATTCGGTGCTCATCACCGAGGACGTCATCAAGCAAATTGAAGAAGTGTCCGAGCTCGCTCCGCTCCATAACCCGGCCAACCTCGTCGGCATTCGGGCGTTTCAGGAAGTGCTGCCGGACGTGCCGGCCGTGGCGGTGTTTGACACGGCGTTCCACCAGACGATGCCGGAACAGTCGTTTTTATACAGCTTGCCATATGAGTATTACACGAAATTCGGCATCCGCAAGTACGGATTCCACGGCACGTCGCACAAATACGTCACCCAGCGGGCGGCGGAGCTTCTCGGCCGACCGATCGAACAGCTGCGCCTCATCTCGTGCCATTTAGGCAACGGGGCGAGCATCGCGGCGGTTGAGGGCGGCAAGTCGATCGACACGTCCATGGGCTTTACGCCATTAGCCGGCGTGGCGATGGGAACGCGCTCCGGCAACATCGACCCGGCGCTCATCCCGTACATTATGGAAAAAACGGGAATGACTGCGGATGAAGTGATTGAAGTGCTGAACAAAAAGAGCGGCATGCTCGGTCTGTCCGGCATCTCGAGCGATTTGCGCGACTTGGAAAAAGCGGCCGCCGAAGGAAATGAGCGCGCGGAACTGGCACTTGAAGTGTTTGCGAACCGCATTCATAAGTACATCGGCTCGTATGCGGCGCGCATGTGCGGAGTCGATGCCATCATCTTCACCGCCGGCATCGGCGAGAACAGCGAAGTCGTGCGGGCGAAAGTGTTGCGCGGCCTCGAGTTTATGGGAGTTTACTGGGATCCCATCCTAAACAAAGTGCGCGGCAAGGAAGCGTTCATCAGCTATCCGCACTCGCCGGTCAAAGTGCTCGTCATCCCGACCAATGAAGAGTTGATGATCGCCCGCGACGTCATGCGGTTGGCGAATTTGTAAGCGGATTGTAATAAAAAGAATCGTTGCAGCCATTTTGGCCAAAACGGCTGCCCCAAACAAACGGGGCAGCCATTTTTTTGTTTTGCCGCTTTGGTGCGCTTGATTCTTGTTTCAACAACTCCGGACGGAGATGTCTTGCGTTTTTCGTCTCCCCGGCAATCATCGGAATTGCCGGCGGCGTTGTTTCACGCCAAAATGAGAGTGCATACTCGGTTGAAGGGAGTGAACGGATATGGCATTGTTTCGTGATGATGCTCATGTGTATCGGGTGATTGGCGAGTTTATGCAAATTCCGTCGCGCCCAAGGACGGAATTTGAGCTGCGCAGCTGGTGGGAGCGGCATCCAGCGTATAAGGAATACGGCAACGAGGTGGAGCAAATCAATCGGATTGGAGAACAAATCCGCCGTTCCCGCGCCGCGTTCGTCTTTTATTTGACCGATCCGGAGGCGGTCATCAGCATCGATGCGAGGCGGCCGGAAACCGGTGAAAACTACGCCATTTATTTCGGGCAGGCAATCGATGCGCCTGATGTCGCCATCAAGACGACCGGCGATATCGCCCACCAATTTTGGGGCGGCAACATCAACGTTCCATTGGCGCTCATGACCGGAAAAATGAAGGCAAAAGGATCGAAAGCGAAGGCGTTGCAGCTGTTGCCGCGCATCGTGCCGGCGTTTCCGCTTTATCGGCGCTATTTGGAACTGATCGATGAGCGCGCGCTTCTCCATGCTTTAAAGGCGTAAAAACATCGGGGAGCGCCGCGAGGGAGGAAAGAAAGTTCCGACGATTTTCGGGATAGGACATGAAACGGAAACGCGATATAGTAAAAGTACAAAATGAAATTTCAGACAGTTCTAAATTTTTAAGGAGGCCATGAAGATGACGACGGTAAGAGACATTTTCCAACTGATCGATTCGCAATTGAGGGAAGACCCATCCCGCGCCGATGGGATTGTCGCGGTGTACCAGTTTAACTTAAGCGGGTCTGATGCGGGGGTGTACCAAGTCGTCCTTCGCCCAGACGCTGGATTTGTCATTGAAGGGGAGCAAGAAACGCCTGATTGCACGCTCAGCATGGACAGCGAGGATTTTAAAAAAATGGTGGACGGCGAGCTCAACGGAACGGAAGCGTTTATGAGCGGGCGGCTTCGCATTGACGGGGACATGGGGCTGGCGCTGCGGCTCCAAGAAGTGCTGTCCGCCTACAACAGCGCCAATCAAAACCAATAAGCACAACAAGAAAGCCGGCCGGCATGTTTTTCCGTGCATTGACAACAGCGCCGACCGTCAGAAGGAAGGAGACGAAAGGCGGCGGGCTTGGCCTTTTTCGCAGGCCCGCCTAATTTGGTTAAAGGAGACGGGGGAATGGATTTACGAACGGTTTGGACGAAAAATATCGAGCGGTTCGGTCCTTATCCGGCACTGATTTTTGAAGGAAACGAATATACGAACGTGGACTGCGACGCCCGTTCGTCCCAGCTGGCTCATGCGTTGATTGAACTTGGGGTCAAGCCGGGCGACCGCGTTGTTGTAACGATGCCGAACAGCCCGGAAGTAGTAGTCGCCTTCAGCGGCGTCTTGAAAGCAGGAGCGGTTGTCGTGCCGGTGTTGCCGCTGTTGCAGACGCAGGAGCTCCATTACATTTTTAAAGACTGCGAACCGAAAGTTGTGCTGACGGCGGAAATGCTGTGGGCGAAAGCGAAAGAGGCCGCCAATGGCTTGCCGGCGCCTCCGGTGATGTTTACGATTGACGATCCTCATTCACCGCGCTCTCTGCGAACAAGAATGGAGCAAGCTCCTGCCAGCATGCCGCAGGTGGCGATCAGCGAACACGATCCGGCCGCCTTGCTTTACACATCAGGAACGACCGGTCAGCCGAAAGGGGTCGTGCTGACGCACCGCAATTTGTATGCCAACGCGGAAGCAGCGGCCGAGATGGCGAAGCGGCTGCCTACCGAATATGACCGCGTCGGTCTTGGCGTGCTGCCGATCTCCCATGCGTTCGGTTTTACGATGATGAACGTCGCGCTGTTATTGGGCGACAAGATCGTCCTCCTGCCGTATTTCGAGCCGAAAAAAGTGCTGGAGACGATCGAACGGCATCGGGTGACGCATACGGCGATGGTGCCAGCGATGTTCCATGCGTTGTGCTATTGCCCCGAGGCGGACCGCTATGACACATCCAGTTTGGTCGCGTGCGTGTCCGGCTCGGCTTCGTTGCCGCCGTCGCTCGCTTGGCAGTTTCAACGCAAGTTCAATTGCCTGATTTTGGAGGGATACGGACTGTCCGAGGCGGCGCCGATTGTGACGGCGACCGATCCGACGAAGCCGATCAAGCCGGGGTCGGTCGGGCTTCCGTTGCCTGGCGTGCAAGTGGCTGTCGTCGATGAACACGGCAACCGCCTGCCGCCGAACGAAGTCGGAGAACTGATTGTTTCCGGCCCGAACGTTTTCCAAGGCTACTACGGAAAAGACGAAGAGACGCGCCAAGCGCTGCGCGACGGCTGGCTGTATACCGGCGATATGGCGCGCATCGATGAAGACGGGTACGTGTTTATCGTCGACCGGAAAAAAGATGTCATCATTCGCGGCGGATTCAACATTTATCCGCGCGATATCGAGGAACTGCTTATGTCCCATCCGGATGTGCTTGAAGCCGGCGTTGTCGGCGTCCCTTCGCCGAAAATGGGGGAAGAAGTCGCCGCATATGTCGTCGTCCGACGTGGGTCCCAAGTGACCGAAGAGGAGCTGATCGAGTTTTGCCAAAAGCGGGTGGCGAAATACAAAAGCCCGCGCTTTTTGAAAAAGGTCGGCTACCTGCCGAAAAACATCATCGGCAAAATCGACAAAAAGAAGCTGCGTGAATGGGCCAGCGAGTTTATTCCCGCTGTCCAATCATAATGGAAAAGGAGAGGGACAAGGTGATTTCGTTTCAACCGACTGAAGAAGAACAGGCGTTTTTTCAAGTCGCCCGCAGCCTTGCCGTCGAGAAAATTCGGCCGGCCGCGAGAGAATGTGAGAAACGCCGGACCGTTTCGGCTGACTTGAGTGACAGGGTGGATGAGCTCGGCTTGTCGGCGCTCGAGCTCCCGGAATCGTGGGGAGGCTTGGAACTGCCCCTTCTGTCGCAAGCGCTCATTTGGCAAGGGCTCAGCTATGGCGATTTAGGCGTCATTCAAGGGCTTCCGGGGGCGCAAGAGGCGTCTTCCCTCTTTCGTCTGTCTTCCGAGCACCGCGTGTGGCACCGGTACCGGGAGATGGCGAAAGGCGGATGGCCGACTGTCTCCTGGATCGACGAAGCGGAACAAAAAGAACCGCTGAAGGAAGCGATTCGCGTGCGCCGGCGCGGCAGCGGATATATTGTGGACGGGGTGTCGTCTCCAGTCCGCTTGGCGTCGAAAGCCGACTGGGCGGTCATCGCCGCTAGGGACGAAGAAGAGGAAACGGTATTGCTCGCCTTTGATGAGCGAGTATGGGAGATCGAAGAAGGAGACATAAGGCTTGGGCTGCTTGCTGCCGGCATCGCTCGCCTTCGGTTTGCGGAAGTGTACGCCGGTCCGGAACAACTCGTTGCCCGCGGACCGGAAGCGGACGCATTGCTCAACCGCGTGCGCGCCCGAAACCAAGTCATCGAAGCGGCGAAGGAAGTCGGCTTGATGGAGGCGGCGCTTGATTACACCATTGAATACACTGCGGGAAGAAAGGCGTTCGGACAAGAGATCGCCAAGTTCCAAGGGGTGTCATTTACGATCGCAGAGATGGCGTTCGAATGCCGCGGGGCGAAACTGCTTGTATGGCAAGCGGCCGCTGCGGTTGACCAAGGGGATGAACAGGCGGGCGGCTACGCCTGGAGGGCGTTGTCGCGGGCTCATCGTTCCCTGCGCTATGTCACCGATCAGGCCGTGCAAATGCTCGGCGGGCACGGGTACGTGCAAGAATACCCAGCCGAAAAATGGATGCGCGACGCCCAAGCGCAAGTGATGCTGTACGGCCGGGAAACGGACTGGCTCATCCGCCGCGGCGAACAGCTGCTGGGCAAACGGAAAGAGAGGGTGGCGCCATGATTTCCTTTGAATTCTCACCGCAGCAAAAACAAATCAAAGAGCTCGTTCATTGGTTTGCTAAACATGAAGTGCGCCCGATCGCGCTGGAGGCCGACCGGCTCGGGCGGGTGCCGGACGAATGGCTGCAAAAAGTCAACAAAATGGGCATCCAGCTGAATGCGTCTTCGTTTGGCGGAGGGCGTCCGCCGTCTCATGCGGAAGGAAAGAAAGAGAAAAAAGAGCGCGAAGGCAACCGCGTGGCCGTCATCGCCGCTGAGGAGCTCGCGTGGGGATGCCCAGGCATCGCCCTTTCCCTTCCCGGCCCTGGCCTTGGCGGGCCGCCGATTCAATCGAGCGGCACGCCGGAGCAGAAACGGCGGTTTTTGTCCATTTTCACGAAGGAGGAGCCGCGCTGGGGAGCTTACGCCTTGACGGAACCGGAAGCCGGCTCGGACGCGTCCGGCATCCGCACGACGGCGAAAAAAGTGGACGGCGGCTATGTATTAAACGGGCAAAAAATTTTCATCACCAACGGCGCCCGCGCTTCTTGGGTCGTCGTGTTCGCCACGGTTGATCCGAAGTTGGGCCGCGCCGGGCACCGGGCGTTTGTCGTCGAAAAAGGGACGCCGGGATTTGTCGCGACCCGCACCGTCCATAAGATGGGTTTGCGCGCCAATGAAACGGCGGAGCTCTTGTTTGAAGACTGCTTTGTTCCTGATGAAAATTTGCTTGGCGGTGAAGAGTTGTATAGCGCAAATGCGAATAAACCGTCCGGTTTCCAAGTGGCGATGAAAACATTTGACAGCACGAGGCCGATCGTCGCGGCCATGGCCGTCGGCATCGCCCGCGCCGCCTATGAATATACGCTTGACATCGTTCGCAGCGAGTACCCGAAACAAGGACGGTTGTACTATGAAGCAGCCGCCCTGCTTGCCGAGGCGGAGCAAGAGATTGACGCTGCTCGCCTGTTGACGTGGGAAGCGGCGTGGAAAGCCGACATTGGCGAGCCGAATGCGATGGAAGCGGCCGTCTGCAAAGCAGTCGCCGGTAAAATGGCGCTTCATGTCTGCGCTATGTGCCTTGAACTGCTCGGTCCCGTCGGCCTTGGCGGACATTTGGTCGAGAAATTGTACCGCGATGTGAAAGTGTTTGATATTTTTGAAGGCACGCAGCAAATCCAGCGCCTTGTCACAGCAAGACGGTTGTATGCGCCATACGGCGTGCACGTATAGAAGAGCGAGGCGGCGACCCAAACATCTCCGCTCGCGGTGGAGAGCGATGATCATTTGTGAAGTTTGCCGGTTCGATTGAACGAAAGGGGGAATTCCGATGCCTTATGAAACGTTGCGCATAGAGCGGCGAAACAAAGGAGTCGCTTGGGTGATGATCCACAACCCGCCGGCGAACGCCATTAGCGAGCGATTAATGGAAGAATTGGAGAAAGCGGCCGATGAATTGGAAGCCGACCGCGGAGTGCGCGTTGTCGTCATCGCGTCGGCCCATCCGAAAACGTTTCTCGCCGGCGCTGATTTAAAGGACATGATTCAGCGAGGAACCCAGTTTGCCGGCAATGAAGCGGGCATCGCCGAACAAAGCGCCCGCATGCAGCGCTGTTTCGACCGCTTCGCGACGATGCCGAAGCCGGTCATCGCGGCCATCAACGGCTATGCGCTCGGCGGCGGCTGTGAATTGGCCCTGGCGTGCGATTTCCGCATCATGGGCGGCGGCAAAATCGGCCTGACAGAAGTCTCGCTCGGCCTCATTCCCGGCGCGGGCGGCACGCAGCGGTTGACGCGCCTCGTCGGGCGGGCGAAAGCGACGGAACTCATTTTTCTTGCCAGACGGCTTGACCCGCAAGAAGCGCTCGAACTCGGCCTTGTTCATCGCGTCACGCCCCCGGAGCGGTTGGAAGAAGAGGCGTCGGCGTTTGCCGAGCAACTGTCAGAAGGGGCCGTGCGGGCGATGGGGCTCGCCAAGCGGGCCATCTATGCGGCCGAAGGGCTTCCAGAAGACGGATTTGGCATCGAAGCGGCGTCATTTGCGGCAACGTTTAAGACAGGAGAGCCGGCGATTGGGCTGGCGGCGTTTTTCCAAAAGAAACAACCGCAATTTTTACGTTAAACGGAGGGATCACCGATGTCGTCATGGGCGGAACTGCTGAAAGGAAAAGTGGCGGTCGTCACCGGCGCCTCACGCGGCCTCGGGCGCGCGGATGCCTTGGCGCTTGCCGAAGCGGGAGCGGATGTCGTCATTACCGATATTTTGCTCGAATCGGATGAAGAAAGCAAACAGACGGCGCAAAAATATGGGCCGCTCTCACAAGTGATGCAGAGTACAAAAGTGGTGTACGCCGAAAAGACAGCGGAAGACATTCGCGCCATGGGGCGGCGGGCGCTGGCTCTCAAAATGGACGTCACCGACCGCGAGCAAGTGAAAGAAGTGTTTGCCCGCGTCAAGGAAGAGTTTGGTTCCATTGACATTCTCGTCAACAACGCCGGCACGCTCGACCACGTTTCGCAAATCGAAAAGCAAAACGATGAGTTTTGGGAGCGCGATTTGCGGGTGAACCTGACCGGCACGTACAACTGTACAAAAGCGGTATGGCCGTATATGAAAGAGCAAGGATGGGGGCGGATCATCAACATGTCGTCCGTCGCCGGGACGCTTGGCGGCTTTGGCCAAGCGAGCTATTCGGCCACGAAAGGAGCGGTGTTGAGCTTTACGAAAAGCATGGCGCTTGAGGGGGCGCGCTACGGCATCACCGTCAACGCCATCGTGCCGGGCATTATCAACACGGAAGCGTTCCGCATGGGCAACCCGAAAATGAACGAGCGGATGATCCAGCGCACGGCGTTCCGCCGCCCGGGTGAGCCGGAAGATGTCGCCAACGCCATCGTCTTCCTTTGTTCCGATAAGGCGAAGTACATCACGGGGATTGGGTTGAATGTTTCAGGCGGCATCGAATTGTTTACGTTCTGATGAATAAGCGGCCCGCTTTGGAATGTGGCGATTTGAACATAGGAAGAGAGGCCTGCGGCGGCTCTAGCCGCGCAGGAAAACGGTTCGATTTTGATACGGAACAGGAGGAGCGGCATGAGGGAAGTGGTGATTGTTGACGCCGTGCGCACGGCGATCGGCAAGAAAAAAGGGGCGCTCTCAAGCGTCCATCCGGTCGATTTGCTTGTTCCGGTGCTGCGGGCGCTTGTCGACCGAAATGGGCTGGATGCCGGCCTGGTGGAAGATGTCATCGTCGGCTGTGTGACGATGACCGGAGAGCAAGGGGGCAACATCGCCCGCCAAGCGGTGCTCGCCGCCGGCTTTCCAGTCGGAGTGCCGGCGTTTTCCTTAAACCGGATGTGCGGCTCGAGCCAACAGGCGATTCATAGCGCGGCGCAGGCGATTTTGGCCGGCGACATCGACATCGCCATCGCCGCCGGGGTCGAAAGCATGACGCGCGTTCCGATGGGAAGCGACATGGGGCGGTTCAGCCGCCAGCTGACAAGTCGGTACAACATCGTGCCGCAAGGGATTTCTGCGGAGATGATCGCGAAAAAATGGGGATTGTCGCGGGAAGAGCTTGATGCGTTTTCCTTGCAAAGCCATGAAAAAGCGGCGGCGGCAACCGACCGCGGGATGTTTGAGCGGGAAATCATTCCGCTTGACGTGCCGGGCGAGGAGGGGACGGTGTCCTTCACCCGCGACGAAGGGATTCGGCGCGACACCTCGCTCGAAAAGTTAGCAGCGTTAACGCCATCATTCCAGCCGAAAGGCGGCGTCATCACCGCTGGGAATTCCAGCCAAGTCAGTGATGGAGCGGCCGGCGTGCTGCTCATGTCGGCAGAAAAAGCCCGGCAGCTCGGTTTGCGGCCGAGAGCCCGCATCGTCGCCCGCGCGGTCGTCGGCGAAGATCCGATTCTGATGCTCACGGGCGTCATCCCGGCCACGCGCCGCGTGCTCGAAAAAACGGGACTGCGCCTTGAGCAAATCGATGTCATCGAAATCAATGAAGCGTTCGCTTCGGTCGTCAAAGCATGGGAGCGGGAGCTCGAGCCGGATATGGCAAAAGTCAATCCGCGCGGCGGGGCGATCGCCCTCGGACACCCGCTCGGCGCGAGCGGCGCCCGGCTGATGACAACGCTGCTCCATGAGCTTGAGGACATGGACGGGAAATACGGATTGCAAGTGATGTGCATCGGCTTTGGCATGGCGACAGCCACGATCATCGAGCGGCTGTAAGCAGAAAGGAGGAAAGCGGGTTGCACGCATCACTCGAAACGGCCAAGCCAAAACCAGCGCGCGACTTTGCGGCCATTGGCGCTGCCATTGAAGAGGAGCTGGCTGCCATTACGGCGGGAAAACGGCGGCGGAAAATCATCGCTGTGCTTGTCAAAAACGGGCTTGGCATGGTGCTGGGCGACGCCATTGCCCGCAAGCTGCGAGGGAACGAGGGAGACAAACAATATTTGCACCATATCGGCCGGAGGCTGCGCCTAGCGTTTGAGGAGCTCGGCCCGACGTTCATCAAGCTCGGGCAGGTGCTTGTCACAAGGCAAGACTTATTGCCAGAGCCGATTACGCTTGAGCTGGAGAAATTGCTTGACCGGGTGCCGCCCATTGAGTTTGCCAAAATCGAATACATTTTGGAGCGGGAGCTGCCTGACGGCTTGGAGACGTTTGAATGGATTGAGGAGGAGCCGCTCGGCTCGGCGTCGCTCGCTCAAGTGTACAAAGCGAAACTTAAAGACGGGCCGGTTGTCGCGGTCAAAGTCGTGCGCCCGACGGTCGAAAAACTGTTTCAAACCGATATCGCCATCATTAAAAAAATGGCCGCCCGCCTGCAAAAGCGGCTGCCGCCTGAACTGCAGGCCGCCCTTGACCTCGGGGGGCTCGTGCAAGATTATTACAGCAGCGCCATGGATGAGCTGGACATGACGGAAGAAGCAAGAAAAATGCAAGAAATGAAGCAAAAGTACGAAAGGAGGGCTGAACATGTCACGGTTCCGCACGTGTATGAAGCGACGAAAAGCGTCTTGATCATGGAATACATTGACGGCTGGCTCATTAAAGACTTCCCTGTCGATTTTCTCACCTTCGAAGAGCGGATCAACATCATGATCGATCTTGTCCATCATTACGTGCAAACGATGCTCGACGGCCATTATCATGCGGATGCCCACGGTTCCAACATTATGATCGACAAGCGGACGAAAAAGGCGGTCATCATCGACTGGGGGATGACCGGGCGGATGGACAGCGTGATGGCGCAAATTTTGATGCGTGTCATTTTGCACATCCAGCTCAACCAGGCGGAAGACGCCGCCGAAGTGTTTATGGAACTGATGTCGCCCACCATTTACACCGATGTTGTCAAATTGAAAGATGAACTGCGGACGTTGACGTTAAACTATGTGTCCGCCCATCAAGGGAGCAGCCGCTACAACTACGGCCGCCTCGTCCTTGAAGCGACGGCGATCGGGCTCCGCAACTACTGCAAAGTCCCGAACGGCTTGGCGCTTTGGGCGAAAGGATTTTCCGCCACCGAAGGGACGGCGCGCTGGATTTGCCCGGAAATTTCGTACGGCGAAGTCGTGGAGGCGTATGAAATTCCAATTTTAAAAAGCATCCTCGGAAAGCGCTTTAATTTTCGCGCCAACGCGAGTCTTGTCGCTGAAACGGCGGAAATGATCGCCACCTTCCCGCGCCGGTTCAACAAAGTGTTGGAGACGATGGCCGAAAACAAATGGCGCATGACCGTGCAAGTCCAAACCGACCCGGTGACGCGCAATACGCTCAACCAAATCGCCAACCGTTTGGCGCTTTCCCTCATCGCGTTTGCCATCATCGTCGCCACTGGGTTTGTCATTGCCAGCATTCCGAGCGGGACGTTTTTAGGAATGGACAAAACGACGGTCGCCAACATCGGGTTGGCCGCCTCTTTCCTCTTGGTCGTGTTTCTTTGCTGGAGGCTGTTCCGCACGCGCAAGCAGCGACCATGGTTTTAACGAGAGCGTCGCGGAAATGGGAGAGACACTCCGCACGAGATCCGATTGGGCATGAGGAGACGATCAGAGCGGGATTCGCCCTCGGCAAACGTTCGTCAAAGGGAAAAAGCGCGTCAAGGGCGACGGGAAAGACGAGAAGTGGGGAGGGAGGAGAAAGCATGCATGACGATGAACAAGAACAACTGACGATGTCCAAACGAATCGAAGCGTTTTATCGGCAAAGCGGCGGACCGGGAAACCCGACGATCCGTCGGCTGTTGGAGAGGCATTTGTTGTATGGAAAAGACCATGGCATTCCCGGAAAACGGGAAGAATTTACGGACGCGTTTCGTGAAGTGTTTTTGCAGGATCATTCCACCCGCTCGCTCGTTCTCGGGCTGTTCAAGCTGAAAGCCGCCTTCCAGGACGAATGGAACGCCTACCTCGATGCGCTGCGAGGTCAAGGCGCCGTCCGTGAAGAGGAAGCGGATATGGCGGGCAAGCGGGCGTAATATGGGGATGGAAAAGGAGGAAACGACATGACGAAAGCTGCGGTATTGCACCGTTATGGGGAGCCGCTGACAATCGAAGAAGTGGAGGTGGCGAGCCCCAAGCGCGGGGAAGTCAAGGTGAAACTGAAAGCGGCCGGCCTTTGCCATAGCGATTGGCACGTCGTCGAAGGCAAGCTCCCTCTGCCGCTGCCGATCGTGCTTGGCCACGAAGGAGCGGGCGTTGTCGAGGAAGTCGGAGAAGGCGTGACAAATGTCAAGCAAGGCGACCATGTGGTGCTCAATTGGGTGCCATCGTGCGGCCGGTGTCCTTATTGCCGCCTTGGCCGGCCTGATTTATGCGAAACAGCGGCCCAGCTGACGGCGACCGGCACGCTGCCGGACGGGACGACGCGCTTTTCCCTCGGCGGAAAGCCAGTCTATCAATTTCTCACCGCCGGGGCGTTCAGTGAGCGCACGATCGTGCCGGAGCAGGCGGTCATCCCGATCCGTCGGGATGTGCCGTTTGAACTGGCGGCCTTGATCGGCTGCAGCGTCATGACTGGGGTGGGGGCGGTCATTCATACGGCCCGCGTTCGCCCGGGCAGCACAGTTGCAGTCATTGGCGCCGGCGGCGTCGGCTTCAACATCATCCAAGGAGCGGCGCTGGCTGGGGCTAAACAAATTATCGCCGTCGACATTGTCGAGGAAAAATTGGCGATGACGAAAACGTTCGGGGCGACGCATACAGTCAACGCCCGCGAGGAAGATGCCGTCAGCGCCGTGCTCGACTTGACTGACGGCCTCGGCGTCGACTACGCGTTTGAAGCGATCGGCCGCCCGGAAACGATGGCGGACGCGTACAACATGACGAGAAAGGCGGGAACGACAGTCATCGTCGGCATCGCCGCGCCGCATGAAACGGTGGAGATCAACGCCTTTTCGCTGCCATCCCAATCGAAAACGTTGACTGGTTCTTGGCTCGGCCAAGGTAATCCCCCGGTCGACTATCCGAAGCTGCTCGACTTGTACGCGGCGGGCAAGTTGAAGCTTGAACCGCTCATCAGCGCTGTCTATGCGCTCGAACAAATTAACGACGGGTTCGCCGCCTTAAAGAGCGGGCAAAACATCCGCGGCCTGATCCGCTTTGATGAATAAAAGCGCACCAAAAAAGAGCGGCAATGCCTCACGGCGGTCTTCAGCCGAAGGGCTCTGGAATGATCCGTCCCTGCCAGAAGCGGGATTCCGTAAGGCGGCCGTTCATTGGGCGACATCACCAACTTAGAAGGAATTAGGGATGGGGACAGCGCCTTTACGCGACATCACCAACTTAGAAAGGGGAAAACGATATGCCGATGTTTCAAAGTGAGCAAGAGCTGTATGACGTTCTCGGTCGCTTTTTTGAAAAAGTGGCGGAGACGGAAGAATCGAAACAATTGATCGCTGGAATGGAGTTGGGAGCTGGCTATGACGCGTTTGTCCAGTACGTGTTCCATAAGCCGGAAGCGAAAATTACGTGGACGCAAGAAAACGGGAGGCTGAAAATCGTCTGCGGCGAGACGGACTTGCGGCCGGAGCTCATTTTTGAGCAGACGGCGGATGTCGGGCATAAGTTTTGGCTTGGGAAGCTCGACTTGCAGCAGGCGCTCGCCCGCCAGCAAATCAAAGTGCAAGGCCCGCTCGTGAACGCGTTGAAAGTGCTGCCGCAGCTTGACGCCATCTACCCGGCGTACCGCGAATATTTGCAGGAAATCGGACGAAGCGATTTATTGCCGTAGCGGCCTGTTGATTCAGCGCCCGATCGATCGGGAGCGTGGAGCGATGAAAAGGAGGAGATGACAATGATTTCCGCTCAAACGACAGAAGCGGATTTATGGATTGATGGAGAATGGCGGCCGTCCTCAAGTGGCGAACGGTTTGACGTCATCGATCCAGCGACGGGCGAAGTGACGGCACGCGTCGCCAACGCTGGGGAAGACGATGTTGACGCGGCGGTTGCTGTCGCACAAGAGGCGTTTTTGGATCAGCGCTGGCTGGCGATTCCGCCGCTCGAGCGCGGGCGCATCTTGCGCCGCATTGCTGAGCTGATCCGCCAGCATCACGATGAGCTGGCCCGGCTGATGACAAGGGAAAACGGCATGCCGATCAACATGGCGCGGTTTATCGAAATTCCGCTCGCCGCCGATTGTTTCGACTTTTTCGCCTCGCTTGTCGTCAAGCCGCAAGGAGAGGTGCTGCCGTTTTCCGTTGCCGGCGCGGCGCCCGATTATATGGCGTGGACGATGAAAGAGCCGATCGGGGTGGCGGGACTGATTACGCCATGGAACTTCCCGCTTTTGATGCCGGCATGGAAAATCGCCCCGGCGCTGGCGGCGGGCTGTACGATGGTGCTAAAACCGGCGCCGGAAACGCCGCTAACGGCGCTCAAACTTGCCGAACTTTGCCAGGAAGCCGGCGTGCCGGACGGCGTCGTCAACGTTCTGCCGGGGCGGGATGAGGCGGGCAAAGCGCTCGTCCGCCATCCGAACGTGCCGAAAATCGCGTTTACCGGCGAGACGGCAACGGGGCGCCATATCTTGCAGGCGGCCGCTCCCCACATTAAGCGGGTGACGCTCGAGCTGGGCGGCAAGTCGCCGAACATCATTTTTGCCGATGCCGATCTCGAACAGGCGGCAAAAAGCGCGCTGTTTGGCGTGTTCTACAACTCCGGGCAAGTATGCCAGGCCGGGAGCCGCATTTTAGTCGAACGGCCGGCGTACGAAACGTTCGTCCAGCTGCTGGCCGACCGGGCCAACACATTGCGGCTCGGCCCCGGAATGAGCGCGCGCACCGACATTGGTCCGGTCGTCAGCCGCGAGCAGTACGACAAAGTGCTGCGCTACATCGGTATCGGCGGGCAGGAGGGAGCGAAACTGGTGGCCGGGGGGAGCGCACGGTCGGAGCTTGGCGGCTACTTTATCGAGCCAACGGTCTTTGCCGATGTCAAACCGTCGATGCGCATCGCCCGTGAAGAAATTTTTGGCCCGGTGGCGGCGGTTATTCCGTTCGAGGATGAAGAAGAAGCCGCTTCCATTGCCAATGATACGATGTATGGCTTGGCAGCAGCGGTGTGGACGAACGACATCAAGCGGGCGCTCCGCTTAGCGCGCCGGGTGAAAAGCGGAACCGTCTGGATCAACACGTATCAAGTGCTGTCGCCGACGGTCCCGTTTGGCGGCTATAAGCAAAGCGGCCTCGGCCGCGAGCTCGGGATGCAGGCGCTTGAGCCGTATTTGGAGACGAAAACCGTCATTTGTGACTTAAACGACCGGCCGATGACTTTGTTTTAAGAGAGGGGTTTAAAAGACCGGTGACAACCAGCCGGTTCGCTCGATTTGCGAGAAGCCGAAAGGGAGCGCGTGATGGTGCTGCAAAATGTTTCCGCTTGAGAAACGCGGTTGAGAGCACCTTTTTCCCTTACATCACTAGCCTTCAAAGGAGGAGAAAAGCGATGACTCGCCATGATGGATTTCAAACGGTGAAAGGAACGATCGATTGGGAGCATCCGATGTACAAATTGTATGAAAAAGCGAAGCGGAATGGGAAATGGAACCCGGCTGACATTGATTTCAGCCAAGACAAAGAAGATTTCGCCCGTTTGACAAGCGAAGAAAAGATCGTGGCGCTGCCGCTCGTCGCCGGCTTTTCCGCCGGAGAAGAGGCGGTGACGCTCGATATTTTGCCGATGACGAACGCCCTCGCGCGCCAAGGGCGGCTCGAGGATGTCCTGTTTTTAACGACGTTTATGCACGACGAAGCGAAACATGTCGAGATGTTTTCCCGCTGGCAACAAGCCGTTGGCATTGGACAAATGGACTTGTCCGTCTTCCATAACGACCATTACAAACGAATCTTTTACGAAGCGCTGCCGGAAGCGATGGATCGATTGTATACCGACGACTCGCCGCAAGCGATCATCCGCGCCGCCACGGTGTACAACATGATTGTCGAAGGAACACTTGCCGAATCGGGGTATTATACATTCCGGCAAATTCACAAAAAAGCTGGGCTGTTCCCAGGGCTGCTGCAAGGCATCGATTATTTGAACATGGACGAGGGCCGCCATATTCAGTTTGGTCTGTACACGATCCAGCGGCTTGTCAACGAAGACGAGCGGTATTACGATTTGTTCATCCAATATATGGATGAATTATGGCCTCATGTTGTCGGCTATGTCGCCTATTTGACCGAGCTCGGACAGCGCCAGCAGCAGCTCGCCCGCACATCTACGTTAGAAATCGATTATGAGATGCTGAACAACTATGTTATCAAGCAGTTCAACATCCGCAAAAAACAAATCAGCCGCACGAAGCGGTATGACAGCGTCGAGGAACTGGAAAAAACATCTGCCGAGTCCTAGAGCAGACGGGCGGGTTTCGCCCGCCCGCCTGCGTCTGGCAGAAGAAAAAATCGGTTTCGCCAGCATCCTTCTGGAGGGAACCGGAAAGCAGCAGGAGAGAAAGGGATTCGTGCCCGATGTCTGTGGCAACTGTCGGTTTCGTGGGAAACAAGGTATTTATTTTGGGGGGAATAGGGATGAAGAAAGAATCATCGGATGGGAGAAAAACAGGGGGTATGAAAAATGGGGAACTTGTTTGCGGTCAATCCAAAACGATTTGCGATTGCGGGCGGAACGGGATTTCTCGCAGTCATCGCCCTAGTTGCTATGTTGCTTCTGTCAGGGACGGCGTTTGCCGCGTTTCCGCTGTCAGGCGTCGGCGGATTTACGATCAGCGCAGATAAAATTACGGGCACCGGATTTAAACTGTATCCTGCCATCGGTGAAACGGAACAAACAGGGGCCTGGGGACAGGCAGCCATCGACTTGGCGTCGGCGAACATCACGAATTTGGTGCTGGCGAAAAACATTAACACTGAATCGGCTCTCGGCGCTTATGGTATTAAAAGCATCGATGTCGTCGTCACCGGCGGCAATGTAAGTGGGCAAAATTTGAGACTGCGCGTCACCGGCATTCAAACGGACAGCACGTCATTTGCCGGCTTGGAGGTGCAAGAGCATAAAACCGACAACCCACTCAATGTCATAGACATGAGCGCGCCGAACTTGACGCTTGACAAACCGAGCTTGAATACGCATTACCTGTCGGCGGGCTCGATCACCATTCCGAACATGAAGGTGAAATTGATTGCCAACATGAAAGATGGAAGCCGGATCGGCGACTTTTAATCCGTTCTGATCATCATTTGGATGCGAGCTGTTCATGCCCTATTCCTCCCAAAATAAATGAGAAGTTCTATTTGTCATCTTGTTTCCTGTGTCATCACGTATTCATGCACAAGGCTTGTGCGCCGCTTCTTTTCATACAGGAAGGTTTTCTTCTCATCATCGCTTTTGGCAAATGAAGGGATGGTAAAGCAAGGGGGAGCCAAGAGACGAACTGCGGCGTGTTCATGCTGTTGCTCGGCCAAAAAGGAACTGAAAACAGTTAAGGAGGCAAGATGAGATGATGAGGAAAATAGTTGAAATGGGACAAATGACGGCCATCGGTGCGCTGACGGGCGCGTTTATCAGTGGAATCGTCGTTCGCGGTGGAGTGAACGGAGCGCTGTGGGGGGACTGTTGTTGGCGGTCGTTCTCTCCTTGCTTGTCTGGTTCTTTTCTAACCGTCCAACGGCGATGGTCCGCATGAAATACGGAGCGGCTGCTTTTTTGCCGGGGATGCTTGTTGGTGGCAGCCAATGGGTGTCGCTTGGGGCTGTCGGCGCTGTGGTGGGAGGGATAGCAAGCAGCGTGCTGGCTGCTTTTTTGGCACATGACATCATCGAGAAGCAGGAAGAACAAGGACGATACATTCGCACACGGTTTCATTATATTTGGTTGTTTTTTGGAGGATCCGTTGCGACGTTTTGTGCTTTGAACGCCTTTTTTGCCGTTGAGCAGGCGGTGCCGTGGCAAACATGGGTGCGCTCCATTCCTATGGTGGTTCAGACATCGGTCGTTCTGGCTGTCGTGCTGCTTGGGTCTGTCATTTGCGTCGGTTGGAAAAAGAGAAACGCTGAAACTTGGCAGCAAGCGTGGACGTCTGCCCGCCGCCCGAGAGGAGTGCTAGTGGTTGGTGGAATGGTGGCCATCATCGCCGCTTCGCTTTTCCATTACGGCTTTTTGTCTGTCCATACCGCCGCCCGCTTCGTCGGTCCTCTGTTGTCGTATGCCTTCGGTTGGATGTTGCCGTGTGCTGTCGGGTATTTGCTTGCCGCCAACCGCCGTCGCCCTGTTTTAGGATCGGTGCTGGCGATGATTGGTGCGGTGTTTGTCTTGATTGTAGGTATCAGTGTGTTTCCAATGTTGTTACTTCCTGGAAGTGGACTGATGTGGGCTGGGCTGGTAACGGGGTTGGTGATGATCGTTTTGGCCATTTTAAGCATCATCAAGCCGCAAAGCCATGTGGTACTCGGCAGTTTTCTCATTCTTGCTTCCATTCTTTCGTTTGTCGGTGCAGCCGGCGGCCTGATCATCGGGGGCATCATCGGTCTTTTGGGCGGTGCGCTGGTGGCGGGATGGAACGGACGGCAAGCGGGGGAGACGGACAGCGACTATCCTCCTCCCGCTTCACCTCTTCCCAACCGCTCATCAACGATGACGGGATGAAGGAGGAGACAAATGAAATCAAGCAAATGGTTGAAAACAGCGCTTCTCGCTTTGACGCTTCTTCTCTGCCTGCCGCTTGGCGGTTCGCGTTCGCTCGCCGCCGGGGAGGAACAAGGATTTGTCATTCATGCTGATAAAGTCGTCGGCATCTTCGATTTGGGGGGCATCATTCTTGGGTCGCCGAAAGTGATCGTCGGCAAGCTTCCAATTGCCTTCATCCAAGCGGACATCAGCGGATTGTCAATGGAACGAGCCATCGACACGCCGCAAGGAACAATCGTGCTGTCGATTCGATCGGAAGGAACGGCGAGCGCTACTTGGATGAAGCTTGATGTGACGAAATTGAAGTTCGGGGGCCTTTGCTTGGATGGATTTCCGCTTAAGCAGTGTTTGAGGGACGTCACATTGGTGGCGACGAAGATGACGGCCTCCCGCCTCTCCATCCCTGGCATGTCGCTGTCGGCTTCATCTTCTGGCGCCGCTTTGGCGCCAGCGGAGCAAAGCGCGCTTGAACAAACCGATCTCGCGCAAGAAGCGGAACGGCTCGTCTGGCAGCTGGATGAACAAAAGCAAGGCGACAACAGCGCCGCCCGCATGGTCGAGACGCTGCAAGCAGACGTCCCGGCGTTGGCAAAGCGCGTCAAGGCTAGAGCAGCTGAATGGCAGGCGTTCGCCGAAAAGCTGGACGCTGTTTCGGCTTCCCTCCAACAGCTTGAGCAAGTCATGGCGGGCGGACGAACAGCTGAAAGCGTAGAAAGAGCACAATATGAAGAAATCACGGTTCGCCTGCAGGAGTGGAACGAAATGATCGATCAACAAACGGCTGCCCTTCGACAAGATATCGAGAAATGGAAAGAACAAGACGCTCTATGGAAGAACGCAGTTTCGTATGCAACAGAAACGTTGAAGCTTGGAGAACAATCAAAAGCGATGAATCTTCTTTCGGCTTTGCGTTCGTCGCTTGATAGCGTCAAACAACAACTTGACAAGCTGGAAACGGATGAAGCAGTTTGGCGCAAAACGGCGAACGAGCTTGAACAGCGGCTGAATGCAGTGGCTGAATGGTTGAAGTCCAAACCGGCTGCCGAAGCGAACAGCACGGATGGACGTTCTCAGCCCCCGCTTCCTTCGCCGGGAGCAGATGAGGAAGGAAAACGGTAAAGACATAGAAGGTTGGTAATGATAGAAAAGAAATGCTCTTCTTGAACTGCAAAACGATACAACGCTTTTTTCATCTCAAAGCGACAAGTTCGCGCAATGGTGGTTTTTTCACCGACCTTATAGGAAACGAGGGGCAAGGCGTTTGGCTCCTTGCCCTGTTGGTGTAGACCGATTTCAGCAAGAAGCGCTCATGCCGCCGCTGTGTTAAATGATTCCGTCGCGAATCGCTTTGACGATGGCTTCTGTCCTGTTTTTGGCGTTCATTTTTTGCAAAATGGCGGACACGTAATCGCGCACCGTGTATTCGCTCAAATGAAGCCGTTTCGCCGCTTCGTACGTCGATGCTCCTTCGGCGACGAGCTTCAGCACTTCGATTTCCCGCGGCGATAAATGCGGCGTCGGCTGAACGAGATCGGAACGCCCTCCGCTGCATTTGGCCAAAATCTCCCCCGCGCTTTGTCCGAATTTCATCACTGCCGTGTAAAGATCATTGGACAATTGAAAGGACGTCTTCGGCCCGCAATCCAAAATGGCGGCGCCGATAAGCCGATTTTCCGACGGCGCGTAAATGGGAGCGATGACGATCGATTCCAGTTGAAACTGCTTGACGTATTTCATCGGCAATCCTTGCGCCGCATGGCGGACATAAATGGGCGGCACGTTCGTCATCTGGCGGCCGAGCAGCTGCAGCTGTTGGATGTATTGCTTAATGAACGGAAGGCTGTCGATGTGTTCGTGAATGCTTTTGATGTCATGATTGTCCAGCTGATAGCCGTACAGTCCGAATCCGCTTTCATGAGTGCTTGAATAGGCGAACAGGGCACATCGTTCAAATGGCAAGTAAGCGACAAATCCGGTTGAAATGTACTCGATCGCTTCGTTCAGCGATTTGGCCCGCATAATCCATTGGTCAAACAACAAGACGGCGTCTTTCCAAAGCTGCTGCTCTTTTGTGCGGATGGCAGCCTTCCGGGCGGCATGAAACTGTTCGAGGGTGTGAAGAAGAAACGGGGTGACGAGCCGATCTTCCCCTTCCGCGCAAACGAGCAACAGATCGCCCCCCCATGGGAGCGGAATCAATCGCGTTCCACTCGCATCGATGCAGGAAAGAATACGTTCACATAAAGCGAAAATCGTTTCTCCATACATCGGTTCTTCTGTGAGCGCATCGGCCGCGCTTCCATGCCATTTGGCGACGATGAATCCGCCATCAGCTGTCCTTGCCAGCTGGGCGATCCATGCGATCGGCAGTTGCTTGGATGAAACGATTTGCGAAAGAAACTGCTCAAAATCGAATTCGGGGCAGCCAGACGCATTGACGGACTCAAGAAGTTTGGAAAAAACGTACTGAACGGCTTGATGAACGCGAAATTCTACAACACCGTCCGATTGGATGGCTTCGTGAACCGCGTTTTCCATCATCGATAAAATGGAGGTGAACTGGTTGGGCGACAGCTCGCCGTTTCGTTTTTCCCACTCGCGGCGAAATGACGCCAGCCATTCATCGATATCATTCATGGGATCAAGCCATTGCGAAGAGAACACGTCAACGGCAAGCCGCAAAGGATGGGCGGCAGCGTGCTGCTTGTCCTCTAGCTCGACGCATTTGTCCAGCCAAGCGGAGAAAATGTCGTCGCGGTGCTTCCGAATCATCTCCCATCCTTCTTTCAAAATGGCTTCTAATCGGATTGACAAGCGCAAGTCCATTCGTTTTCCCTCCTTAAGTTTTTTTTTTGTTTTTGTCCAACCGATATCATTGCTTCCGTTTCGGGTATCGATCGTTCCATACAATTGGGCGTCATGGGCGTCGGATGTTGGTTGATGCCGGGAGAGAAAAACGAGTGCAAAGATGTTGGGAACAAGAGAAACCGGTTGCGGAAAGTCCTATGATCATCGTGGTGATATATATTAATAATATTATAACAATTCTGCCTATTATGATACAAATGGTTTGCGAACCGTATTTGCGTTGTGTACGATAAGAGATAAAGAAACGAAAGGGGATCATAAACGGATGAGCACGACCGAACATAAACAAGAAGCCCCCAAAACCGTCCGTTGCAAAGTCATCACCGTCAGCGACACGAGAACGGAGGAAACCGACCGAAGCGGCCGGCTGATGATCGAGCTGCTCACGGAAACCGGGCATGAGGTCGTCGGCTATGAGATCGTCAAAGACGAAGCGGACGCCATTCGCGAGGCAGTGCTTGACGGCTGCCGCCGCGCCGATGTCGATGCCGTGCTCACGAACGGCGGCACCGGCATCGCCAAGCGCGACGTGACGATCGAAACGGTCGGTGCGCTGCTTGAGAAAGAACTCGTCGGCTTTGGCGAGCTGTTCCGCTTCTTAAGCTACACCGAAGACATCGGCCCGGCCGCCATGCTGTCGCGCGCTGTCGCCGGCGTGGCGATGGACACCGCCGTCTTTTGCACCCCCGGCTCCACCGGCGCCGTGCGCCTCGCGATGACGAAGCTCATTTTGCCGGAGCTTGGGCATGTCGTGCGGGAGATTCGGAAGGATAGGGCGCCGCGTTGACGAAAAGAGAACATAAGCGAAAAAGGGGATGCCCGCTGCGGGCATCCTCTTTCATTCATCAAGCCTTGATGCATTTTTCCCGCTCTTGATTGCGCAAGATGAACCGCTGGATTTTTCCGCTTGGCGTTTTCGGCAGTTCGGCGACAAATTCGACTTCGCGCGGGTATTCATGCTTGGATAAGCGCGTTTTGACGAACAAGGACAGCTCGTCGGCCAGCTCGTCCGACGGCGCAAAGCCTTCTCTGAGCACGACAAACGCTTTGACGATTTCCCCTTTGACGGGATCCGGCTTCCCGACGGCGGCTGCTTCGACGACAGCCGGATGCTCAAGGAGGCAGCTTTCAATTTCAAACGGCCCGATGCGGTAGCCGGCGCTCGAGATGATGTCGTCCGCCCGTCCTTGGAACCAGAAATACCCGTCTTCGTCTTTTGTCGCCAAATCGCCGGTCAAAAACCACTTGCCGACGAGCCGCTCGGCGGTTTTTTCAGGGTCTTTCCAATACCCCTTAAAGACGTTTGGGATCGAGTCGGTGTTAAAGGCAATTTGTCCGACTTCGCCGTCGGCGACTGGGGTTCCATTCTCATCGAGCAGGGCCACGTCAAAGCCCGGCAGCGGCCATCCCATCGAGCCTGGCCGGATTTCCATCTCGGCGGCGTTGAAGTTTCCGATCAGCATCAACGTTTCTGACAAGCCATAATGGTCATGGATCGTAACGCCCAAATGCTCTTGGAAAAAGCGGATGACTTCCGGATTGAGCGGCTCGCCGGCCGAGCTCATGGCGCGCACGTTCAGTTGATAGCGGCGAATGACGTCCGCGCCGGCCGCCGCCATCGCCCGATACGCGGTCGGGGCGTACGCGAAATTGGTCACCCGGTATTTTTCCATCAAGGAATAGCACGTCTCCGGCTTAAACGGCCCTTCGTAAAAGACGATCGGCACACCAAAGGCCATCGGCGCGAAGGTGCAAAAGATCAGCCCGTACGCCCAGCCCGGATCCGCCCCGCCGAAAAAGACATCGTCATCGCGCAGGCCAATCGCATAGCGCATATACGGATAAATGTTGATGAGCACGTTATGCGGCCACATGGCGCCTTTTGGCATCCCGGTCGAGCCGGACGTATACTGAATCGCGAGCAGATCGTCGACCGTCGTTTCTTCGATCGAGTGCTCAGTCGGCATCGATGAAAGCGTTTCCCAAAATGGCTGGTCTTGATCATGAGACGATCCGTCAATGACAAAAATGTGCTCCAATGTCGGCATGTTGTCCCGCGGCGGCAGTTTGGCGCGCTGTTCCTTGTTCGTCAAGAGGACTTTCGCCTCGGAATGATTGATGCGATATTCAATCGCCTGCGGGCCAAACGCGGTAAAGAGCGGCACATACACGGCGCCGACTTTCCAAGCCGCCAAAATGTAGACGACAAGGGCCGGGTTTTTCGGCATCAGCGCGCAGACGCGATCCCCTTTTTTCACGCCCAGCTTGCGGAACACGTTCGCCATTTGGTTCGACCAATCGCGCAATTGCCGATAGGTGATCGTTTTTTGCTCTCCTAAAGCGTTTTCATAAAACAGCGCAATGCGATTCGGATCCTCGGCATACCGGTCGCATACTTCGTGGGCGGCGTTGAACCGTCCGCGCGGATCGCCGTCGTAGTGGGCGAATGCCTGATCCCAAGAAAACGATTGAATGATAGAAGCGGGTGATAGATGGTTGGCCATGTCTGATCCCTCCGTTGTGTGAAAAGGAGTCAAATCAATAATAATTGAAATAAAAATAAAATTCAATATATTTTTGGCGGATAATAAATGGAAATCGTTTGAGAAAGGGGATAGAATGAAAAAAGAGGAGCTCTCCAGCTTGAGTGCTCCTCTTCAATCGCCAAGAAAGCTTTCGTTTGCGACAGCGTATCCTTCGTCATCGCGGCGGAATCCGCCGCATCAATCCTCGATCTTCTCGTCAAAATTGTTGCGGCCGCATGGTTTGTCTGCCGTCTTCAAAAAGGGGACAAGCGGCATCGGCGCTCATTTGTTATGGGGTGTTATGGTTTTTCGACCCGCTTTTTTCCGTGTCGGCGATGAAACGGATGGAGCGGTGCGATACCAAATCCATAAATCGTTGACGATCGAAGCGAGCTCGGCGATGTCAGCATTGAGCTGGCACGAGCGCGCAAAATCCGCTTCTTGGCCGAGCGCGTCTTGTTTTTCGTTGATTTCCCGCTCCAGTTCGGCGATGCGGTCGGGGATCAAGCCGCGGATCGTTTCCCATTCCAGTAAAATCGCCTCTTGTTCGTTTGGGCTGTAGTCCTCCCAAGGCTTGTCCAGATGCGGCAGGCGGATGCCGAGCCGTTTGTCTTCGATGAAGATGCCGTTCATCCTCATGGCCTCCTTTTCTTCTATTATACGAAACGTCCCCATAGAGCGTGGTGGAATTTTTATGCTTTTTCAGGAATACGTATTGAAAAATGATCCGAAAGCTGATAAAGTGATAATGTATTAAATTTGAATATTTATTTATGTTTAAGTATATTTATTTGACAAGAGAGGAGAACGACCATGGCAAATCCGAAATTGGTGCTGGCATACTCTGGTGGTTTAGATACATCAGTTGCGATCAAGTGGCTTCAGGAGCGCGGCTATGATGTGATCGCGTGCTGCTTGGACCTTGGCGAAGGGAAAGACCTCGATTTCGTGAAAGAAAAAGCGCTCAAAGTCGGCGCGATGAAATCGTACGTGATCGACGTCAAAGACGAGTTTGCGAACGAGTATGCACTCATCGCCTTGCAGGCGAACGCGTTGTACGAAGGGAAATATCCGCTCGTTTCGGCGCTGTCGCGTCCGCTCATCGCGAAAAAACTCGTTGAAATCGCCGAGCTTGAAGGCGCGGTGGCGGTGGCCCACGGCTGCACGGGGAAAGGGAACGACCAAGTGCGCTTTGAAGTGTCGATCAAAGCGCTCAATCCAGATTTGGACGTGATCGCCCCGGTGCGCGAGTGGAGCTGGTCGCGCGAGGAAGAAATCGAATACGCGAAAAAGCACGGCATTCCAATTCCGGTTGACCTTGACAGCCCGTTTTCCATCGACCAAAACTTGTGGGGACGAAGCAACGAGTGCGGCATTTTGGAAGACCCGTGGGCGGCGCCGCCGGAAGAGGCGTATGAGCTGACGGCTTCGCTTGAGAACGCGCCGGATGTGCCGGATGTCATCGAGATCGGCTTTGAACAAGGCGTGCCGGTGACGTTAAACGGGAAGGCGTATCCGCTTGCGCAATTGATTTTGGAGCTGAATGCGTTGGCCGGCAAGCATGGCGTCGGCCGCATCGACCACGTCGAAAACCGCCTTGTCGGCATCAAGTCGCGCGAAGTGTACGAATGCCCAGGGGCGATCACGCTCATTAAAGCGCATAAAGAGCTGGAAGACTTGACATTGGTGAGAGAAGTCGCCCATTTCAAACCGATCATCGAACAAAAAATCGCCGAAGTCATTTACAACGGCCTTTGGTTCTCACCGCTGAAAGACGCGTTGGTCGCGTTTTTGAAAGAAACGCAGAAAAACGTCACCGGCGTCGTGCGCGTGAAGCTGTTTAAAGGCCATGCGATCGTCGAAGGGCGCAAATCGCCGTTCTCGCTCTATGATGAAAAATTGGCAACATACACGTCCGAAGATGAATTTGACCATCAAGCGGCGGTCGGATTCATTTCGCTGTACGGCCTGCCGACGAAAGTGCACAGCATCGTGAACAAGCAAAACAAGGCGTCAGTGCCGACCGGCCAATGAAGGAAAATGAAGGGAACTTCATGAAAGGAAGGAGGAAGTCGCATTCCTCTGCGGCGAGATTCGTGAAAAAGCTTTGGGGCGGACGGTTTACGAAAACAGCGGAAGAATGGGTCGACGAGTTTGGCGCGTCGATCCCATTCGACCAAGAGCTCGTTGAAGAAGACATTGAAGGCAGCCTTGCCCATGTGACGATGCTTGGCGAATGCGGCATCCTGCCTGAAGGCGATGTAGAGCAGATCAAAGGCGGGCTCATCCGCCTGTTGGAAAAGGCGAAGCAAGGGGAGCTCAAATTTTCCATTGCCTACGAGGACATTCATTTAAACATTGAAAAAATGCTCATCGACGACATCGGACCGGTCGGCGGCAAGCTGCACACTGGACGGAGCCGGAACGACCAAGTGGCGACCGATATGCATCTATACTTGCGCAAGCGGGTTGAAGAGATTCTCGGCCTCATCCGCGGGATGCAGCGGGCGCTTGTCGCTCAAGCCGAAAAGCATGTCGAAACGATCATGCCCGGATATACGCATTTGCAGCGGGCGCAGCCGATTTCGTTCGCCCACCATCTGCTGGCTTATTTTTGGATGCTCGAGCGCGACTATGAGCGGTTTTCCGAGTCGCAAAAGCGCATCAACCGCTCGCCGCTCGGCGCCGGGGCGCTCGCCGGGACGACGTTTCCGATCGACCGGCATCGGACGGCGGAGCTTTTGGGCTTTGCCGATATTTACGAAAACAGCCTCGATGCGGTGAGCGACCGCGACTTCATCATCGAGTTTTTAAGCAACAGTTCGATGCTCATGATGCACCTGTCGCGGTTGGCCGAGGAGTTGATTCTTTGGTCAAGCCAAGAGTTTCAGTTCATTGAGCTGGATGATGCGTTTGCGACCGGCAGCAGCATCATGCCGCAAAAGAAAAACCCGGACATGGCCGAACTCATCCGCGGCAAAACCGGCCGCGTGTACGGCCACTTGATGGCGCTCCTCACGGTGATGAAAGGGCTGCCGCTTGCTTACAATAAAGATATGCAAGAAGATAAAGAAGGCATGTTTGATACAGTAAAGACGGTCATCGGGTCGCTGAAAATTTTCACCGGTATGATTGAGACGATGAACGTGCGCACGGACGTGATGGAGCGGGCGACGAAACAAGACTTTTCAAACGCGACCGAGCTTGCCGATTACTTGGCCGCGAAAGGGGTCCCGTTCCGTGAGGCGCATGAAATCGTCGGCAAGCTCGTCTTGCATTGCATCGAACAAGGCGTCTTTTTGGCTGATTTGCCGCTTGACGTGTACAAAGAAGCGTCGCCGCTTTTTGAAGAAGACATTTATGACGCCTTGCACCCGCGCACGGCCGTCAACCGCCGCAACAGCGCCGGCGGCACCGGTTTTGCCGAAGTGCGCGCGGCGCTGGCGAAGGCGAAACAGTTGCTTAGCACCCCGTAACGGCGGGGTGTTCTTTTTTGACCGTCACATGTTTTCGCATCGGACAAGGAAGTTTTTCGGTCCATCTGCTTCATGTGACGAAGACATTATTCTTTCGGCGTCCTTACAACGAGCACATCGCATTTCGCATGGCGGACGATGTTTTCGGAAACGCTGCCGATCAAGAGCCGTTCGACAGCGTTTAAACCGGTCGCCCCGCAAACGATGAGATCGGCTTTGTATTTCGGAGCGACGTCTTTGGCGATTTTCACTTTCGGCGAGCCGAATTCGACCGCGATGTCCACATCGTCGAGCCCGGCGGCGATGGCTTCGTTTTTATACCGTTCCAGAAGTTCGTTCGCATATTGCTCCGACCGTTCGGCGAGGGCGTAATCGTGCGCTTCCACGGTTGTGAACCCGCGCAAATCGATGATGTGGGACAAAATGAGTTTCGCTCCGTTTCGCTTGGCGATTTGGATCGCTTTTTTCAACGCCCATTCCGCTTCTTTCGAGCCATCGACGGCGACGACGATCGTTTGGTAGGTCATGGTCATGTTCTCCCCTCCCTTTGGTTAAAAATGCTATCTCTATATATGGTATACCCATCGCCCTTTGACGAGAAACTAGGCCATATATTGAGATTTTGTGAACAGGGGAGGAAGAGCAATGGAAAAGCGGTATAACGACTGGCAGTACGATGAGGAGGAAGTGCGGACGATCACCGAGCAAATTACCGAGTCGTATGAAAGCGGCATTGTTGACGAGGATGAATCGTATTACGACCCGCGCCGCGAAGTCGGCGAATAGCCATAGCGCCTGCGCGTTATGGTTATTTTTTTGTATTCGCTCCGGTTTGTAGTAAAGTAAAAATGAGACAGCAAATCGCGACGAGGAGGGAGAAGGGTGCGGCACGCCTTGATTACGGCCGGAGCGAAAGGATTGGGGAGAAAAGTGACCGAGCTGCTGCTTGATAAAGGCTACTCGGTGACGGTGAACTACCGGAGCGATGAACAGGCGGTGCGCTCGCTTGCCGAGAAGTACCGCGGCGCCGCTGACCGCCTCCAGTTTGTGCAGGGAGATGTGACGGACAAAAACGATTTAGCGGCGCTTGTGGACGCCGCCATGGAGCGGTTTGGCCGCATTGACTGCCTCATCAACAATGCAGGGCCGTACATTTTTGAACGGAAAAAGCTGGCCGATTATACGGAAAACGAATGGTACGAAATGATTGAAGGCAATTTGAGCTCGGTCTTCCATTTAGTGAGAAGGACGATCCCGATTATGCGAAAACAACGGTTTGGCCGCATCATTACGTACGGATTTCAAGGAGCGGCGGATGCCCCGGGCTGGGTGCACCGTTCGGCGTTCGGCGCGGCGAAAGTCGGGCTTGTATCGCTGACGAAAACGATCGCCCTGGAAGAGGCGGAATATGGCATTACCGCCAATATGGTGTGCCCAGGCAATATTGTCGGCGCCATGAAAGAGGCGGGGATCGCCGACGCCCGCGCCAGGCGGGATGCGGAAACGCCGGTCGGACGCCCGGGGACTGGTGAAGATATCGCCCGCGTGATCGCGTTTTTATGCGAGGACGACTCGGATTTCATCACCGGCGCCGTCATTGACGTCACCGGCGGAGCGAACGTCATTTACCGCCACCTTTTCCGTTGAGAACAGCGCCTCCTCCTTTTTCGTTTGCTTTTGCGCGAAACGGGGCACAATAAAAGAAGAAGCGGGAAGGAAAAAGGAGGAAAAAGTAATGAAGATCGGCATTCCAAAAGAAATCAAAAACAATGAAAACCGCGTCGCCATCACTCCGGCAGGCGTGATGACGCTCGTCAAAGCGGGGCATGACGTGTATGTGGAGACGGAAGCCGGCGCTGGGTCGGGTTTTTCCGATTCCGAGTATGAAAAAGCCGGGGCAGTGATCGTGACGAAAGCGGAAGATGCCTGGGCGGCGGAGATGGTGTTGAAAGTGAAAGAACCGCTGGCTGAGGAGTTCCGCTATTTTCGCCCCGGATTGATTTTGTTTACGTATTTGCATTTAGCCGCGGCCGAAGCGCTCACGAAAGCGCTCGTCGAGCAAAAAGTGGTCGGCATCGCTTACGAGACGGTGCAGCTTGCGAACGGCTCGCTGCCGCTGTTGACGCCGATGAGTGAAGTCGCCGGCCGCATGTCGGTGCAAGTCGGCGCCCAGTTTCTCGAGAAGCCGCACGGCGGGAAAGGCATTTTGCTTGGCGGCGTGCCCGGGGTGCGGCGCGGCAAAGTGACGATCATCGGCGGCGGCACAGCGGGGACGAACGCGGCGAAAATCGCGGTCGGCCTCGGGGCGGACGTGACGATTTTGGACATTAACGCCGAGCGGCTGCGCGAGCTCGATGATTTGTTCGGCGACCAAGTGACGACGTTGATGTCCAACTCGTATCATATCGCCGAGTGCGTGCGCGAATCCGATTTGGTCGTCGGCGCCGTCTTGATCCCGGGGGCGAAAGCGCCGAAGCTTGTGACGGAAGAGATGGTGCGCTCGATGACGCCAGGCTCGGTGTTGGTCGACGTCGCCATTGACCAAGGCGGCATTTTTGAAACGACCGACCGCGTCACGACGCACGACGATCCGACATACGTCAAGCACGGCGTCGTCCATTACGCCGTCGCGAACATGCCGGGCGCTGTGCCGCGTACGTCAACATTCGCGCTTACGAACGTCACGATCCCATACGCCTTGCAAATCGCCAACAAAGGCTACCGCGCCGCTTGCCTCGACAATCCGGCGCTGTTAAAAGGGATCAACACGCTCGACGGGCACATCGTGTACGAAGCGGTCGCGGCGGCGCACAACATGCCGTATACGGATGTTCATTCGTTGCTGCAGGGATGAAACAATGAAGATGGAGCCGCCTTGATGGCGATGAGAAAACAAAGCTGTCCGAATCGGCTTGGGGATCGGGCCGGTGGACAGCTTTTTTGATGCGCTCATTCGCGGCAGCTTTTGCCAATGGCCTCTCTCGTTAAACAATGATCAACTCCTTCGAAAACGACGTCAACACCTCAACCCCATGATCCGTGACCGCGACGTCGTCTTCAATGCGCACGCCGCCGATGGATGGGACGTAAATGCCTGGTTCGATTGTAAACACCATGCCGGGGGCGAGCGGTTCGTTGTTGGCGCCATGAAGCGATGGGTATTCGTGGATCTCGATCCCTAAGCCGTGCCCGACGCGGTGGGTGAAATAGTCTCCGTAGCCGGCTTGTTCGATGACGTTTCGGGCGGCGCGGTCGATCTCGCCCATCGCGGTTTGCGGGCGGCAGGCGTCGATCGCCGCCTGCTGGGCGCGCCGAACGGTATCGTAAATGAGCCGCTGTTCGTCGCTTGCCGTCTGACAGACGACGGTGCGGGTAATGTCGGAGCAATACCCATCGACGATGACGCCCAAATCGAACAGCACGAAATCGCCTGGTGCGACCGCCGCCGTTCCCGGCACGCCGTGCGGATCGGCTGATTTTGCGCCCGTGAGCACGGTCGTGGGAAACGACATCCCTTCAACGCCGAGTTTTTTCAGCTCATATTCAATAACGGCGACAAGTTCGAGCTCTGTCACGCCCGGGCGGATGGCCGAGACGCCGATTTCGATCGCTTTGTCGGCAAGTTCCGCCGCCTGGCGCAACACCTTCATTTCCTGCTCATCCTTGATCAGGCGAAGCTGGCGCAGCTTTTCTTCGGCGTCGTGCCACTTGGCGTTTGGAAACAATGCCGAGAGACGCTCGAAACGGGCGAACGACAAATGGTTTTTCTCGATGGCAATCAAGCCGGGTTTTGCGCCGCGCGCTTCGAGATGGCGCCCGATCTCTTCCCATGGGTCGGTGCTGTCGTCGTAGCCGATCACCGTATACCCAAAGCCGCTCCGGCGGGCGCGCGGGACTTCCATTTGCGGACAGACGAGCGCGGGCTCGCTGTCAGGGAAGACAAGCAATGCAAGCAGCCGCTCGTGTGGATCGCAAAAAAAGCCGCTCAAATAAAAAACGTTGGCGCTTGACGTAATGAAGGCAAATGAATCATCATGATGTTGAAGCCATGATGAAAAAGCATCCAGCCGTTGGTTCATCGTTCCCTTCCTTCCTTTTTTCGTGATCGTCCATTTTGAGCGTATCAAGAAACGGGCCGTTTGTAAATGGACAGGAGGGAAAAGAAGGGAATGGATGGGCGGCGGCGAATCATGTGTAGTGGAAAGGAGAGATGTGACGATGAAAATCAGCTACCATGGCCATTCGGTCGTCCGCATTGAGACGAACGGAAAAACGATTTTGATCGACCCGTTCATCACCGGCAATACGACGACCGATTTGAACGCGGCGGATGTGAAAGCGGATGTCATTTTGTTGACGCACGGGCACGGGGATCATGTCGGCGATACGGTTGAAATCGCCAAGCGGAACAACGCCCTTGTCGTGGCCACATTTGAGCTGGCGACGTATTTAAGCTGGCAAGGCGTCGAGACGTTTGGCATGAACATCGGCGGGGCGCGCGAATTTGACTTTGGCACGGTCAAGTTCACGCAGGCGTTCCACAGCTCCGGGTTTGTGACGGACGACAAGCAAATCATTTATTTAGGCATGCCGACCGGCATTTTGTTCACGTCCGAAGGCAAAACGATCTATCATGCCGGCGATACCGGGCTGTTTTCCGACATGAAGCTGATCGGCGAGCGCCATAACATCGATGTCGCCTTTTTGCCGATTGGGGACAGCTTCACGATGGGGCCGGAAGACGCGGCGGTCGCCGCCGAGTGGCTCGGGGCGAAACTCGTCGTGCCGATCCATTACAACACGTTCCCGCCGATCACCCAAGACCCCGAGCGGTTCGTCTCGCTCCTTCCGCCGGGCGTCGGCCGCGCGTTGAAACCGGGGGAAAGCATCGAGCTGTAACAGAGGCGCTCTTCCCGCTTTGGGAAGGGCGCTTTATGATGGCCGGCGCGACCGTTGAATCCCCGCCGCCAGGCCCGTTATAATGAAAGTAACAAACGCGTAAAGGGTGAAGAACCGTTGGCGACAAAACACGAGCAAATTTTGGAATACATCCACCGGCTGCCGATCGGCGAGAAAATTTCTGTCCGGCAGATCGCCAAGGAAATGGGCGTAAGCGAAGGGACGGCGTACCGGGCGATCAAGGACGCCGAGAACAAAGGGTATGTGAGCACGATTGAACGCGTCGGCACGATCCGGATTGAGAAGAAACGGAAGGAAAACATTGAGAAGCTTACGTACGCCGAGGTTGTCAACATTGTGGACGGCCAAGTGCTTGGCGGACGTGAAGGGTTGCATAAGACGCTCAACCGTTTTGTCATCGGCGCAATGCAGCTGGAGGCGATGATGCGCTATACGGGCGCAGGGGATTTGCTTATCGTCGGCAACCGGACGAAGGCGCACGAGCTGGCGCTTCAGGCGGGGGCGGCCGTGCTCATCACCGGCGGGTTTGACACGGCCGACCACGTGAAAAAGCTCGCCGATGAGCGGCAGCTGCCGATCATTTCGACGAGCTATGACACGTTTACGGTCGCGACGATGATCAACCGGGCGATTTACGACCAGCTCATCAAAAAAGAAATTGTGTTGGTCGAGGATATTCTCATTCCGCTTGACAAAACAGCGTACTTGCGCGTCCATGATCCGATTGAGCGGTGGTATGCGTTGAACAAAGAGACGCGCCATAGCCGGTTCCCGGTCGTCGATGATGAGCTGAAAGTGCAAGGGGTTGTGACGGCAAAAGACGTGCTGGATGTCGACCGGCAGCTGCCGATCGAAAAGGTGATGACGAAGCAGCCGATTACGGTGAACGGAAAAACGTCAGTGGCGTTTGCTTCTCATATTATGGTATGGGAAGGAATTGAGCTTCTCCCGGTGGTGGATGACTATAACCGGCTGCAAGGGATCATCAGCCGCCAAGACGTGTTAAAAGCGCTGCAAATGGCGCAGCGCCAGCCGCAAGTCGGGGAGACGATCGATGATCTCATCACCGCCCAGTTTCGTGAGTCAGGCGACAAAGAAACGCTGTTTCGCTGCACGATCACGCCGCAGATGACGAACTATTTAGGGACGCTCTCGTACGGCGTGTTTACGACGATCGTCACCGAAGCGGCGGCGCGCATGCTTCGCGCGTACAAACGCGGCGATTTGGTGATGGAAAATATCACGATTTACTTCATCAAGCCGGTGCAAATCGACAGCACGGTCGACGTGCGGGCAAAGCTTTTAGAGCTCGGGCGCAAGTTCGGGAAAGTGGATGTCGAAGTGTATAACGAAGGCGATCTTGTCGGCAAAGCGATGATGATGTGCCAGCTGATCGACCGATAAACGGTAAAGGAAAAAAAGGATGTCCACTTCCTTATGGGAACATCCTTTTCCTTTATCGTTGACCGGCGCATACGCCAAACGGCATTACCCTTGTTTTGCCGCTTCCTTTGCCTCTTCGACCGCCTGCGGCAGATAGCAGCGGTAGGCGCGGTAGCCGGCCCAAACGCTCCCGAAGCCTAAGGCGATAAAAATGGCGCAGATGATATAGGTCACGGTTGTCTGATACAAAAACAATTGGTTGATCCCGAACAAGGCAACGAACAGTCCAAGCGCCATGCTCGATTTCGCTGAGAGAAAGCGGCGTTCCATCGGGCGCTGGGAGCGGACGTAGCGGATTTTATAATAGACGTAAAACGAAAAGGAAAATATAATGAAAATAACCAAGGCTGGCATGGTTGGGTCCCTCCGTTGTTCATTTCTTTTTTCATTGTACATAGAAGCAGGGAAAAATGCCAGCGGTTGAATATGACAGGTGACTAAAGGGGAAGAACGAATGAAACCGGTTCATCAACAAATTCTTGATGCGATTCGTGAATTTGACACGATCATCATCCACCGCCATGTTCGCCCGGACCCGGACGCGTACGGGTCGCAAGGCGGGTTGGCGGCGTTGCTTCGGGCGTCGTTTCCGGAAAAACGAGTGTATGCGGTGGGGACCGATGACCCATCGTTATCATTTTTACGACAAATGGATGTCATTGACGATGCCGTTTATGAACAGGCGCTTGTGATCGTCTGCGATACAGCCAATGAGGAGCGGATTTGCGACAGCCGCTATCGGCTCGGGCGAAAGCTCATTAAAATTGACCATCACCCGAACGACACGCCGTATGGCGACATTATGTGGGTCGATACCGCCGCCAGTTCGACAAGCGAGATGATTTATGAGTTTTATTTGGCGGGGAAAGAGGAAGGGTTGACGATGACCGCTGAGGCGGCGCGTCTCATTTACGCCGGCATTGTCGGCGATACGGGCCGCTTTTTGTTTCCGCGCACAAGTGAAAAAACGTTCCGCTACGCTGGGGAGCTCATTTCGTACGGTTTTTCGCTGACGGAATTGTACGACGGATTGTATCGGACGAGCTTGCCGCTCGCCCGCTTAAGCGGTTATGTGCTGTCGAACTTTATGATCGAGGAAGGGGTGGCGGCTGTGAAAATGCCGCGGGCGCTGCTTGGGGAATACGGCGTCACCCCGCTTGAGGCGTCGCAACTCGTCAGTTTGCTCGGCAATATTGACGGCATTGTCGCCTGGGTGTTTTTCATTGAGGAAGAACGGGAAATCCGCGTCCGCTTCCGTTCCAAAGGGCCGGTCATCAATGTGGTCGCCAAACGCTACGGCGGCGGCGGCCATCCGCTCGCAGCCGGTGCGTCCATTGCTTCTTGGGAGGAAGCGGATCGCGTGATTGAAGACGTAAAAGCGGTTTGCCGGGCTGAGCGGTGACGGAAACGGGTGGTTTTAAAAAGTTGTTGTTTCAAATGAAGCGTCATGTTGATAGGAGAAGGCGTCCCGAAGGCTTTCGGGACACCCTCTTTTCCCGCAAGACGCGCTTGTTTGGCACTCCACCGCGGCGGAATGGGGCGGCAAGGTGCGCTCTACGGAAGCGGCGTCAGTTTGACTTCGACGGCCAACAAGGTAAAGATCGTGAGTGTGTGAAGTTCAAGCCGGTATGTCTTCTCGTGGATCGTATACGTTTTGTTTTCAATTGCCCGCTCAATCAGTTCGCGGCTGTTGTACACTGTTTCGATATCTTTCGCAATCAAATGGGACAAATCTTCTTTGACGCTGTCTTCAATGCGAAACGTCGTGTATGAATCAAGTTTATATTGCTCGGCGTTGGCGAGATGGACGGAAACGTCCTGCACGGTCAGCTTTTTTTTCATTTCCTTATTGTAATGAATATAGTCTTCCTGCCAAATGCGAATTTCGTTTTGCAAATCGGCGATCTGTTCGTTGAGCTCATTGACGTGTTGCACTTGTTTTTCCTGCAAGACGCCGAAAATATACAAAAAGACAAACCAACTGATGAGCGCTCCGATCGCCGCGCCGGCGAAAAAGCGCTGCCATGACGGGTATTGGTAATACGGAGGAATTCTCATGGCGAAATGTGCTCCTGCGTCAGCCACGTGATGATCGCCACTCCGGTCTGTGCTCCGCCCATGGCGGACAAAATGAGCAAAAATTGCCGCACGATGTCTTTCGTTTCCCCTAAAAACAGCCCTCGCTCAACGACGTAAAACGTGTCAAACGTCCCGCCGATGGCGGCGACGACCGCCCAAATGCGCAAATCGCCGGCAAATCGGTACATGGCCGTCAGCGGCTGGCCGCCGCTCAAAAACGCGCCGAGCGCGCCGATGATGGCGCCGCCAAGCAGCACGCCGACGGCGATAAAATAGCTTTGAATAAACGCCGGCAAGAAGGCCGCTTTTTCGTTCATGCGTTTCCCCGCCCTTTCTTTCTCTCTTATCTATGTATATCAATAGGGTGGACGGAGTATGTAGCCGAAAGAAAAGTTTTCGCCCGTCAAGCGCACGGATGAGGGAGGGATGGTCATGATGTTCGTCCACTTGCATGTGTTGAGCGGATACAGTTTGTTTCAAAGTGCAGCGGCGGTGGAGGCGCTTGCAGCGAGGGCGAAACAGCTCGGCTATCAAGCGCTCGCGCTCACGGACCGGAATGTGTTGTATGGCGCTATTCCGTTTTACCGGGAATGCAAGCAGAACGGCATTCGCCCGATTATCGGCGTGACGGCTGATGTCGCTCTTTCTGGGGAGGAAGCGTTCCCGCTCGTGCTGTTGGCCGCCAATGAAGAGGGGTATCGCCATTTGCTTGAAATCAGCACCATGATGCAAATGGGGGAAACAAAGCATATGGAGGAAGTCGCTCTTGTACGCTTAAGCGGCGGCATCATCGCCATCACTCCCGGAAGCGAGGGACGCGTCGAGTCGCTTGTGGCCGCCGGCGAATGGGAGCGGGCGAAAGAGGCGCTTGGCCGCTATCATCAGCTGTTTCCAGGACGGCTGTATGTCGCCGTTCAGCGCGGCGAGCAAACGCGAGCCCCATATGAAGCCGGGTTGTTGCAGCTGGTGGAGGAAACCGGCGTCCCGATCGTGGCGACGAACGACGTCCGTTACGTGGAGCGCAGCGATGCCGTGGCGTGGCGTTGCTTGCAGGCCATCGGCCGCGGCGCGCTGCTCGCTGACATTGAGGACGATAACGGCCGCTATTTGGCGGGGCCAGAGGAGATGGCGCGCCGGTTTGCGGACTTGCCGGAGGCGCTCGAGAACAGCCTGGCGATCGCCGATCAATGCGAGCTGCAGATCGAGTTTGGCGGCTGGCGGCTGCCGGCGTATCCCGTTCCGGACGGAGAGACGGCCGACAGTTATTTGCGCCGCTTATCGGAACAAGGGCTCGCCCGACGCGTGCCGTCGGCCGATGAGCGCTACTGGCGTCGGCTTTCGCATGAGCTGGATGTGATTCAGTCGCTTCATTTCAGCGACTATTTTTTGATCGTCGCCGATGTGCTCGCCTACGCCCGCCGGCGCGGCATCTTAACCGGCCCGGGCCGCGGTTCGGCGGCCGGGTCGCTTGTCGCCTACGCATTGTCGATCACCGATGTCGATCCGATCAAGTATGGGCTTTTGTTTGAACGGTTTTTAAATCCGGAGCGGGCGTCGGTGCCGGATATTGACTTGGATTTTCCTGATGACCGGCGCGAAGAAGTGATTCGCTATGTGGCGGATAAATACGGGCGCGACCGCGTTGCGCAAATCATTACGTTCGGTACGTTCGGCGCCAAAGCGGCGCTGCGCGAGACGGCCAAAGCGCTTGGCGTCCCTGGGCGGGAGGCGGAACAGGTCGCGGCGCTGCTGCCGAGCAAACAAAGTGTGACGCTCCGCCAATGGCATGCCGAGTCCGCCGCTTTTCGGCGCGCGGTGGCAGCGGTTCCGCAAGGGAGAGAGTGGCTGGCTGTTGCGCAAAAACTGGAAGGGCTGCCGCGCCATACGTCGATCCACGCTGCTGGTGTCATCATCAGCCCGGAGCCGCTCGTTCGCTTCGTGCCGCTGCAGCCAAGCCATGGCGAATGGCCGCTGACGCAATACGCGATGGGGGCGCTTGAAGCGCTTGGATTGCTGAAAATTGATTTTCTCGGTTTGCGCACGCTCACGTTGATCGAGCAGATCGTGCGTTTGATCGAGCGGCAGACAGGAAAGCCGTTTGACATCCGCACGTTGCCGCTCAATGATGAAAAAACGTACGCGCTGCTTGGCGCTGGAGATACAAACGGCATTTTTCAGCTGGAATCAAGCGGGATGAAGCGCGTGCTCGCCGAGCTGCGGCCGTCGCAATTGGAAGATGTCGTCGCCGTCAATGCCTTGTATCGGCCAGGGCCGATGCAAATGATCCCCGTTTACATCCGGCGCAAGCGCGGGGAAGAGCCGGTGTCCTATGCCCATCCTGATCTTGAGACGATTTTGGCGCCCACATACGGGGTGTTGATCTACCAGGAGCAAATTATGCAAATCGCCGCCCGGCTTGCCGGATTTTCGCTCGGACAAGCGGACGTGCTTCGCCGGGCGGTGGCGAAAAAAGAGAAAGCGCTGCTTGCTGAGCAGCGTCAGGCGTTTGTCGCCGGCTGCGTGGCGAACGGCTATCCGAAAGCAGTCGCCGAGGAACTGTACCGACACATCGTCCGCTTTGCCGATTACGGCTTCAACCGAAGCCACGCGGTCAGCTATGCGATGTTGTCGTATGCGATGGCGTATATGAAAGCTCATTACCCGCTTTGTTTTTATGCGGTCATGCTCACCAATGCTTCCGGCGACCGAGAAAAAGCGGCGGTATACTATTGGGAGGCGGCGCGAAAAGGGATCAACGTCCTTTTGCCGTCGGTCAACAAAAGCGGTTTTCGCTCTTCCGTGGAGGGGAGCGCCATTCGCCTTGGGCTCGCGATGGTGAAGCAAGTCGGCTCGGCGGCGAAGCTGATTGTCGAGGAGCGGAAAGCGAACGGACCGTTTGCCGACTTCTTTGATTTCGCTGCTCGCCTGCTGCCAAAAGGGCTCGGGCGCCCGGCGCTCGAGGCGCTCATTTCCGTTGGGGCGTTTGACGAGTTCGGTGCAGATCGGGCTTCGCTTCTTGCCAGCATTGACATTGCGATCGAACATGCGCAATGGGTTCAGGCGCTGCAAGCCGGAGGGCTGTCGTTAAAACCGAAATATGCTGCCGCACATTCGTGGCCTTTGTCCGAACGGCGGCGGCGGGAAGCGGAGTTTCTTGGCTTCGCCGTCACCCCGCATCCGGCGGCGGTGTGCCGCCCGTTGCTGCAAGCGGCGGGGGCGGTGTGTGTTGCCGATGTACAAGGTCCGTCAACTGTAGTCGGGGGAGCGGTCGTCCGCATACGGAAAACGAGAACAAAGCAGGGTGAAGAAATGGCGTTTTTCACCGTCGGCGATGAGAGCGGGGAATTGGAGGCGGTGGCGTTTCCGAACGTTTACCGCCGCGCGGCGGACATATTGAAAGAAGGGCAGTTTGTATTGCTTGCCGGAACGATTGAGGTGCGCGGCGGACGGCGTCAGCTCATCATCCGCCGGGCCGAACGCTTGACGGCGTCGGCGTTGTATATCGACGCCAGCCGCCAAGACAAGGCGCGTCTTGCCGCGCTGAAGCCGCTGTTGGAACGACACCAAGGCCGCACTCCGGTGTATTTGTACGATGAAGCGAAGCGAAAGCTTCTCCGTCTTCCCGAGCGGTATGCGGCCGATCTCACCGCCCCGCTTGTCGATGAACTGCTTTCCTTGTTCAGCTTCGGACGCGTGGTCGTCAAGTAAATCGCTCTTTACTATTTCATTATTTTGTTATATCGTATAACCATTAGGTGGTCAGACCAGTGGATGAAGCGAAGGAGAGGGGTCATTGTATCAAAGAGGAGAACGTGTATGCCGAGACGTTAAAACATATCCGCCGCATGATGGCGGAAGACAACTTAGCCCCTGGCGACAAGCTGCCGTCGGAGCGCGAGCTGGCCGAACGGCTCGGCGTCGGGCGTTCATCGGTGCGCGAGGCGTTGCGGGCGCTTGAATTTCTCGGCTTGATTGAAACGCGGCGCGGCGAGGGGAGGTATAGGCGTGAGGTCGGCAGCCACCAGCTGATCGACCTGTTGGCGATGTTTTTGTTGGAAAACGAACGGGCGAAGGCCGATTTGGCGGAAACAAAATGGCTCATCGAGCGCCTGTTGCTTGCCCTTGCGTGTCGGCGCCGGAGCGCGGAGGACGTAGACGAGTTGAAAAAAATCGTTCGTCAAAAACCGATTGATTTCGCGCGGTTTTTCGAGACGGTGGTGGAAGCAGCTGGCAATGTTTTGCTCGCCCGCATTTGGCGGGTGCTGTCGGGGTTTGCCGCTTCATTTGCGCCCGAGCCGCCCCTTGCCGACGCCGGTTATGAACAGTTGCTTGCCGCTTTGGAAAGGCAAGATCCGGCGGAGACTGTCGCCGTTTGGGAGGCGCAACGGCCTTCGCCGTTGTCGAAACAGGCCGGACATCGTTTGACAAACAATGATGTCCATTTTCGATAAAGTAGTAGAGAGGCGAAAACGCAAAGGAGGGGCTCCCTCGTGTGGAAAGACTTGTTTGTGAAAAAGAAAAAGTATGCACCGCTGCCTTCAGAACAAGCGAGGCATGAAGTGCCGGAAGGCGTGATGACGAAATGTCCGCAATGCAAGAAAATTATGTATACAAAAGAGTTGATCAAAAATTTGCGCGTTTGCCTAAGCTGCGGCTACCATCATCCGATGCCGGCGCGTGAACGGATTGCAAGCCTTCTTGATGACGGCAGCTTCCGCGAGTATGACGCCGATATGATCTCGGTCAATCCGCTCGGCTTTCCGGGCTACATCGAAAAACTGGAAGAAGACCGGCGCAAGTCAGGGCTGAACGAGGCGGTCGTCACCGGCGAAGGGGCGCTTGACGGCCATCCGCTCGTCATTGCTGTCATGGATTCATCGTTTCGCATGGGCAGCATGGGCTCGGTCGTCGGCGAAAAAATCACCCGCGCCGTCGAACGGGCACGCGAACAGCAGATGCCGTTTCTCATTTTCACCGCTTCCGGCGGCGCCCGCATGCAGGAAGGGGTGTTGAGCCTCATGCAAATGGCGAAAACAAGCGCGGCGCTCAAACGGTTCAGCAACGACGGCGGCTTGTTCATCTCCGTCATGACCCACCCGACGACCGGCGGTGTATCGGCGAGTTTCGCCTCGCTTGGGGATTATAACTTTGCCGAGCCGGGGGCGCTCATTGGTTTTGCCGGCCGCCGCGTCATCGAGCAGACGGTGCGCGAAGAGCTGCCGGACGATTTCCAGACGGCGGAGTTTTTGCTGAAGCACGGGCAGCTTGATGCCGTCATTCACCGCCACGAGCTGAAAGAAACGCTTGCGGTCGTCTTGGATCTTCATCAAAAAGGAGGGGAAGAGGGATGGTGGCGGAATTAGAATTCGAAAAGCCGCTTGTCGAGCTGCGCCGCAAAATTCAAGAGTTGAAAGAGTTCATGAAAACGGCGGACGTCGATTTATCGGCGGAAATCGAAAAGCTTGAGGCGCGCCTCGCCAAGCTGGAAAACGAGATTTATGCGAATTTGACGCCGTGGGACCGCGTGCAAATCGCCCGCCACCCGCAGCGGCCGACGACGCTCGATTACATCGAGCGGTTGTTTACGAACTTTCTTGAGTGCCACGGCGACCGCTGCTTTGGCGATGACGAGGCGATCGTCGGCGGCATCGCCAAATACGACGGACTCCCCGTGACGGTCATCGGTCATCAGCGCGGCAAAGATACGAAAGAAAACTTGCGCCGCAACTTTGGCATGCCGCATCCGGAAGGATACCGGAAGGCGTTGCGGCTCATGAAGCAGGCAGAAAAGTTTTCGCGGCCGATCATCTGCTTTATCGACACGAAAGGCGCCTACCCGGGCAAAGCGGCCGAAGAGCGCGGGCAAAGCGAGGCGATCGCCCGCAACTTGTTTGAAATGGCTGGGCTCACGGTGCCTGTCGTCTGCATCGTCATCGGAGAGGGCGGAAGCGGCGGGGCGCTTGCCCTTGGCGTCGGCAATCATATCCATATGCTTGAAAACTCGACGTACTCGGTCATCTCGCCGGAAGGGGCGGCGGCGATTTTGTGGAAAGACGCCTCATTGGCGCAGCGGGCGGCGGAAACGATGAAAATCACCGCTCATGACTTAAAGGCGCTCGGCGTCATCGATGAAATCATTCCAGAAGTCAAAGGCGGCGCTCATCGCAACGCCGACGAGCAGGCAAAAGAAATTGACCGCGTGCTGCGCCGTTCGCTCAAACAGCTGTTGGCGCTTGACGGCGAAGAGCTCGTCCGGCAGCGCTATGAAAAATTTAAACAAATGGGCCAAGTGTCGTTTTTGCCGGAAACGATTCGGGCAAGATAAGGAAAAAGCTGTCTCCGTCGTGGGACAGCTTTGTTCTATCGTGAAAAAATCCACTTTTGTAAGCCGTTTCAGCGATCGCTTCTATATTGTGTTCCGCTGTTGTTCATGGTACATTAGGGATGTTCAAGAAGACGTATGAGGTCGGACGTGTGCAATTCGATGCAAACGAGGTGGAAATGATGAAACGGATTGGTGTGTTGACAAGCGGCGGCGACTCGCCGGGCATGAATGCGGCCATTCGCGCTGTCGTCCGCAAAGCGATTTACCATGGGGTGGAAGTGTACGGAATCTACCACGGGTATGCCGGGTTGATCGCCGGCAATATCAAAAAGCTGGAAGTCGGGGACGTCGGGGACATCATCCATCGCGGCGGCACCATCCTTTATACCGCGCGCTGCCCGGAGTTTAAGACGGAAGAAGGACAGAAAAAGGGGATCGAGCAGCTGAAAAAGCACGGCATTGAAGGGCTGGTCGTCATCGGCGGCGACGGGTCGTATCAAGGGGCGAAAAAATTGACGGAGCACGGCTTCCCGTGCGTCGGCGTGCCCGGGACGATCGACAACGACATTCCAGGCACCGATTTTACGATCGGTTTTGACACCGCGCTCAATACGGTCATTGACGCCATTGACAAAATCCGCGACACGGCGACGTCGCATGAGCGGACGTACGTCGTCGAAGTGATGGGCCGCCATGCCGGCGATATTGCGCTATGGTCGGGGCTTGCCGGAGGGGCGGAGACGATTTTGATTCCGGAAGCGGACTACGACATGGACGACATCATCGCTCGCTTGAAGCGCGGCCATGAACGCGGCAAAAAACACAGCATCATCATCGTCGCCGAGGGAGTCGGCAGCGGCGTCGACTTCGGCCGGCAAATTCAAGAGGCGACCGGCTTTGAGACGCGCGTGACGGTGCTTGGCCACGTGCAGCGCGGCGGATCGCCGACGGCGTTTGACCGCGTGTTAGCGAGCCGCCTCGGCGCCCGTGCGGTCGAGCTGCTCCTTGAAGGCAAAGGCGGCCGCTGCGTTGGCATTCAAAACAACCAAATCGTTGACCATGACATTGCCGAAGCGTTGGCGAAAACACATACGGTCGATCAGCGGATGTATACATTGTCGAAAGAGCTGTCGATTTAATTCCCGAGGGGAAAGGAAGAAGAAGTGATGAAGCGGAAAACGAAAATCGTCTGTACGATCGGGCCGGCAAGCGAGAGCGTAGACAAGCTCGTGCAATTGATCGAAGCGGGGATGAACGTGGCGCGCCTCAACTTTTCGCACGGAGATCATGAGGAACACGGGCGGCGCATCGCCAACATTCGCGAGGCGGCGAGGCGGACGGGCCAAACGGTCGCCATTTTGCTCGATACGAAAGGCCCGGAAATCCGCACGCACAATATGGAGAACGGCGCCGTCGAACTGAAGGAAGGGGCAAAGCTCATCATTTCGATGAGCGAAGTGCTCGGCACGCCGGAAAAAATTTCCGTCACCTATCCGGGGCTGATCGATGATGTGTCCGTTGGTTCGAAAATTTTGCTGGACGACGGGTTGATCGGCCTTGAAGTCAACGCGGTCGACAAGCAAGCTGGAGAAATTGTCACGACCGTCCTAAACACCGGTGTGCTCAAAAACAAAAAAGGGGTCAATGTCCCCGGCGTGCGTGTCAATTTGCCGGGCATCACCGAGAAGGACCGAGCCGATATTTTATTTGGCATCCGCCAAGGCATCGACTTCATCGCCGCCTCGTTTGTGCGACGGGCGTCTGATGTGCTCGAAATCCGCGAGCTGCTCGAGGCGAATGACGCCTTACATATCCAAATTATCGCGAAAATTGAAAATGAAGAAGGCGTCGCCAACATCGATGAAATTTTGGAAGCCGCCGATGGCCTCATGGTGGCGCGCGGCGACCTTGGCGTTGAGATTCCGGCTGAGGAAGTGCCTCTCATTCAAAAAATGCTCATTAAAAAGTGCAACATGCTTGGCAAACCGGTCATCACGGCGACGCAAATGCTCGACTCGATGCAGCGCAATCCGCGGCCGACGCGGGCTGAGGCGAGCGATGTCGCCAACGCCATTTTTGACGGCACCGACGCCGTCATGCTTTCCGGAGAAACCGCAGCCGGCCAGTATCCGGTCGAAGCGGTAAGGACGATGCACCAAATCGCGCTCCGCACCGAGCAGGCGTTGGAGCATCGCGACATTTTGTCCCAGCGCACGAAAGAGAGCCGAACGACGATCACCGATGCCATCGGCCAATCGGTCGCCCACACAGCGCTCAATTTGGATGTCGCGGCGATCGTGACGCCGACGGTGAGCGGAAAAACGCCGCAGATGGTGGCGAAATACCGCCCGAAAGCCCCGATCATCGCGGTGACATCAAACGAAGCGGTCTCGCGGCGGCTGGCGCTCATTTGGGGCGTGTATACGAAAGAAGCACCGCATGTCAATACAACCGATGAAATGCTCGATGTGGCGGTCGACGCGGCAGTGCGCTCCGGCTTGGTGAAGCACGGCGACTTGGTCGTCATCACGGCCGGCGTGCCGGTCGGCGAAACGGGATCGACGAACTTAATGAAAGTGCACGTCATCAGCGACTTGCTTGCCAAAGGGCAAGGCATCGGCCGCAAGTCGGCATTCGGCAAGGCGGTCGTCGCCAAAACGGCAGAAGAGGCGTGCCGAAAAATGGTAGAGGGCGGCATTTTAGTCACCATCAGCACCGATGCCGATATGATGCCGGCGATCGAAAAAGCGGCGGCGATCATCACCGAGGAAGGCGGGTTGACGAGCCATGCGGCGGTCGTCGGCTTAAGCCTTGGCATTCCGGTCGTCGTCGGGGTGGAAAATGCCACAAGCTTGTTTAAAGATGGGCAAGAGATCACGGTCGATGGCGGCTTTGGCGCCGTCTACCGCGGCCATGCGAGCGTGTTGTAACGGACGTTGCAGCAAAACAGGGTGTCCCAAAAGCAGCGGGACACCCTTTCGCATCGTCCTATATACCCATTAAACATCTTTGTGAAACGAAAGATTGTATTCCTATTATAGAAAGCCGAGCTTTTGAGACAGCTCCCTTCGATTACGTGGCCGGCTTGCCGATAATAAAGCGCCAAAGATCACGAAAAACATTGGCGCTATGGAGCGTGCGGATGATGACAAGCGCGACGGGGCCGGCAATCAAGCCGAGAAAGCCGAGCAGTTTGAAGCCGACGAACAAGGCGATGAGCGTCGCGAGCGGATCGAGGCCGATCGTTGAAGAAAGCACTTTCGGCTCCATGATTTGCCGTTGGACGAGGACGACGACATACAGCACGCCCAATCCGATGGCAAACGGAATGTCGCCGCTAGCCATGGTGTAAATGATCCAAGGAACAAATACAATCCCCGTTCCCAAATATGGCAAAAGATCGACGAACCCGATGATCAATGCGATCGTAATGGCGTAATCGACGCGCAAAATAAGCAAGCCGATCAACACGATGACCGTCGTAATCGAAATGAGCGTCGCCTGCGCTTTGATAAAGCCAAACAGCGCCCGCTTTAAATCAAGAAACACCGTTTTTCCGCTTGTGCGGGCTTTCGTCGGCAGCCATTGCTGCGCCATGCGCATCAGACGGTGCCAGTCTTTGCTGATGAAAAACGTCGCCAACAGCGAAAAAATAAACACGGTCGCGGCATTCGGCAGCCAGGCGAGAAGCTGCGGAATGTTTTGCAGGATGCTCTGGACAAATTCACCAACCGTCGTCCCAATTTTTTTTCCGACGGCTTGAATGTTTTGCATAATCGTATCCTGTTGGGCGGCGCTTAAACTTTTAAACATCCCGGCCAAATCTTTGTAAATCGGGATGATTTGGTCGGCGACGAACGTCTCCATGTACGTGATCAATGCTTGAAATTTTTCCGGCACGACGCGGGCTAAATATTGCGTTCCCGAAACGATTTCGGCAACAAGAAGCGTGACCAAGCCGGCGACCGCGGCAAACAACATGATGAGCGTGACGCTGACCGCGAGCCAGCGCGGCATTTTCGCTTTCCGCTCCAAAGCATCGACGAGCGGGTTGATGATCATCGCGATGAAAAAGGCGATGATGAACGGATACGTCACCGTCGCGATGTAGTACATAGCGATGGCGCCGAGCGCGACAGCGGCGATGACAAGAAAAAAGCGCAAAAAGCGATCAACATAAACTCGGGACAATGTTTCACCTCCAACGACGTTCCATATTGATATATTACACGTTTTCTTACGGGGAAGCAAAAAGACAAGTTTCATAGGAAAGGACGGACGACCGTGAACGAACCGGTGTTGTTTTTATTGTTGTTGCTTGCGCTCGGCTTTCTTGCGAAAAACAAGTCGCTTATTGTCGCCGTCGTTGTGCTGTTGGCCATCAAACTTGTCGGCTTGGATCAAAAAGTGCTGCCGATCATTCAGTCCAAAGGGATCAACTGGGGAGTGACGGTCATTACGATCGCCGTGCTCGCTCCCATCGCTTCTGGGGAGATCGGCTTTCGGCAGCTTGTCGGCTCTCTGCAGTCGTTGTCGGCCTGGGTGGCGCTCGCATCTGGCATTTTTGTCGCCTTGATCGCCAAAAATGGAGTAACGCTCCTTGCCAATGACCCGCATATGACCGCCGCGCTTGCATTCGGCACCATCCTCGCGGTTTCGCTGTTTCATGGGGTGGCGGTTGGTCCATTGATCGGCGCTGGCATTGCCTATACGGTCATCAAAATGGTAGAATATTTTTGATCATCAGGCGGTGTGTGGGATCCTCCGTTTTGAGATGAATCGATTTCCATTTTATTCCTGATCATCATTTCTTTTGACGTGTGACAGCTGACAAAAGTCTGATAATTGTTTATAATAATAAACGTGAGTGAGTTTTCGGCCAAGCATTGTGCAGCTGTTGCGACGGGGCGGTTGTCGCCGGCGTCATGTAAGCACTTTCGCGCGCGCGTTTGTTTTTGCCTCCATTTCGAGCAAGCGCTCATCGGCCATCGGTCGTTATGGCCGGAACTTATGAAGAGAAGGGGAGATTGAACATGACAGTAACCCGTGGGTTAGAGGGAGTTGTGGCCACAACTTCAAGCATCAGTTCGATCATCGATGACACGTTGACGTATGTCGGTTATGACATTGACGATTTAGCCGAAAACGCTTCCTTCGAAGAAGTCGTTTATTTGCTTTGGCATCGCGAACTGCCGACGAAAGAGCAGCTTGAGGAATTAAAGAAACAGTTGGCGGAAAACGCTGAAATTCCAAATGAAATCATTGAACACTTCAAGCTGTATCCGATTGACAAGGTGCATCCGATGGCGGCTTTGCGCACCGCGGTATCGCTTCTCGGCTTGTATGACGAAGAGGCGGATGTGATGACGAAAGAGGCGAATTATCGGAAAGCCATTCGCCTGCAGGCGAAAATCCCGACGATTGTCACCGCCTTCGCCCGCGTGCGCAAAGGGTTGGAACCGGTTGCGCCGCGCAAAGATTTGAGCTTTGCTGCCAATTTCTTGTACATGCTGACCGGCAAAGAACCAGACGACATCGCCACGGAAGCGTTCAACAAGGCGCTCGTGCTGCATGCCGACCACGAGTTGAACGCGTCGACGTTCACGGCGCGCGTCTGCGTAGCCACGCTGTCCGATATTTATTCCGGCATCACGGCGGCGATCGGAGCCTTGAAAGGGCCGCTTCACGGCGGGGCGAACGAAGCGGTGATGAAAATGTTGACGGAAATCGGCACGGTCGACAACGTCGAGCCATACATCCGCAGAAAGCTCGCCAACAAAGAAAAAATTATGGGCTTTGGCCATCGCGTTTACCGAAAAGGCGACCCGCGCGCCAAACATTTGAAAAAAATGTCGGAAAAACTGACGAAGCTCGTCGGCGAGCCGCATTGGTATGAAATGTCGACGAAGATTGAAGAAATCGTCACATCGGAAAAAGCGCTGCCGCCGAACGTTGACTTTTATTCCGCCTCGGTTTACCATTGTCTAGGAATCGATCATGATTTGTTTACGCCGATTTTTGCCGTCAGCCGCACCTCGGGATGGTTGGCTCACATCTTGGAACAATACGACAACAACCGTCTCATCCGTCCGCGCGCTGAGTACACCGGCCCAGGCAAGCGGGCGTACGTGCCGATCGACGAGCGCGGCTAAAACAAGTGGACAAGGCGGTGAAGGCGCGCCTTCACGCCTTTTTATAAAAAAACTGCATTGGGGGTTTTGCTCGTGACGCAAGGAGAAAAAATTACAGTCCAAAATGGTGTGCTCAACGTTCCGAACAACCCGATCATTCCGTTCATCGAGGGGGATGGAACCGGCCCGGACATTTGGGCGGCCGCTTCGCGCGTGCTCGAAGCAGCGGTGGAAAAAGCGTACAAAGGTGAGAAAAAAATCGTCTGGAAGGAAGTGCTCGCTGGTGAAAAAGCGTACAAGCTGACGGGCAGCTGGCTTCCGGATGAAACGCTTGAGACGATCCGCGAATACATAATCGCCATTAAAGGGCCGTTGACGACGCCGGTCGGCGGCGGCATCCGCTCGCTGAACGTAGCGCTCCGCCAAGAGCTCGACCTGTTTGTCTGCTTGCGCCCGGTTCGCTACTTCCCAGGCGTTCCGTCGCCGGTGAAACGCCCGGAAGACACCGATATGGTCATTTTCCGGGAAAACACGGAAGACATCTACGCTGGCATTGAATATGCCAAAGGCACGCCGGAAGTGAAAAAAGTCATCGACTTTTTGCAAAACGAAATGGGCGTGCGCAAAATCCGCTTCCCGGAAACGTCCGGCATCGGCATTAAACCGATTTCCGAACAAGGGACGAAACGGCTTGTGCGCGCGGCGATCAACTACGCGATCGAACACGGCCGCAAGTCGGTGACGCTCGTTCATAAAGGAAACATTATGAAATTCACCGAAGGCGCGTTTAAAAACTGGGGTTATGAATTGGCGGAGGAAGAATTCGCCGACAAAGTGTTCACGTGGGCGCAATACGACCGAATCGTTGAAACGGAAGGCAAGGAAGCGGCGAACAAAGCGCTTGCTGATGCGGAAGCGTCCGGCAAAATCATTATCAAAGATGTCATCGCCGACATCTTCCTGCAACAAATTTTGACGCGTCCGCGCGAATTTGACGTCATCGCGACGATGAACTTAAACGGCGACTACATTTCCGACGCGCTGGCCGCTCAAGTCGGCGGCATCGGCATCGCGCCGGGGGCCAACATCAACTACGAAACCGGCCACGCGATTTTCGAAGCGACGCACGGCACGGCGCCGAAATACGCAGGGCTTGACAAAGTCAACCCGTCGTCCGTCATTCTCTCGGGCGTCATGATGTTTGAGCATCTTGGTTGGAACGAAGCAGCGAAATTGATCATCAAAGCGATGGAGAAAACCATCGCCGCGAAAATCGTCACGTATGACTTCGCCCGCCTGATGGAAGGGGCGACGGAAGTGAAATGCTCCGAATTTGCTGATGCGCTCATCCGCAATATGGACTAACCTTTGAAGGAAAGGGATGGCAAACGATGGCGATGAAACGGAAAAAAAATCTCGGTGATCGGCGCCGGATTCACGGGGGCGACGACGGCGTTCCTTTTGGCGCAAAAAGAGCTCGGCGACGTCGTGTTGGTCGATATTCCGCAGCTTGAGAACCCAACGAAAGGGAAGGCGCTCGATATGCTCGAGGCAAGCCCGGTGCTCGGCTTTGACGCGAATATCATCGGCACATCGGATTACGCTGACACAGCCGATTCCGACATCGTCGTCATCACAGCAGGCATCGCCCGCAAGCCGGGCATGAGCCGCGACGATTTGGTGACGACGAACCAAAAAATTATGAAGCAAGTGACGAAGGAAGTCGTCAAGTACTCGCCGAACTGCTACATCATCGTCTTGACGAACCCGGTCGATGCGATGACGTATACGGTCTTTAAGGAATCCGGATTCCCGAAAAACCGCGTCATCGGCCAGTCGGGCGTCTTGGATACGGCGCGCTTCCGCACGTTCGTCGCCGAGGAGCTGAACATTTCGGTAAAAGATGTCACTGGGTTTGTTTTAGGCGGCCATGGCGATGACATGGTGCCGCTCGTCCGCTACTCGTACGCCGGCGGCATTCCGCTCGAAAAACTCATTCCGAAAGATCGTTTGGACGCCATCGTTGAGCGGACGCGCAAAGGCGGCGGTGAAATCGTCAACCTGCTCGGCAACGGCAGCGCCTACTACGCACCGGCCGCCTCGCTTGTCGAAATGGTTGAAGCGATTTTGAAAGACCAGCGCCGCATTTTGCCGGCGATCGCCTACCTTGAAGGCGAATACGGCTATGAAGGCATTTATTTGGGCGTGCCGACGATCCTCGGCGGCAACGGCATCGAGAAAGTGATCGAGCTCGAGCTGACCGAAGAGGAAAAAGCGGCGCTCGCCAAATCCGTCGAATCCGTTAAAAATGTCATGCGCATGCTGGAATAGCGGCGAGGCAAAAATTCGGGCATTGCCCCGGATTTTTGCCCACAGTCAATGAAAGCGCTTTCTAGACAACGAAGGGGTGGGAACATGTTGAAAAAACGAAAGCTCGGGAGACGGATCGGGGAAATTCAAGCGGGGGAAAAGCTCGTGTTCCAAGCCGCCATCGAAGACAAAGACTTGCTTCTTTATCTTGGGCTGACGGATGATGCCAATCCGCTCTATATCCAGCATGATTATGCTTCACAGACGCCGTTTGGAAAACCGGTCGTGCCGCCGGTCATGTTGACGGGGATGATCACTTCCGCGGTCTCCAAATATTTGCCGGGCCCGGGCAGCTACATTACGCGGCAGGATCTTCGCTTTCTCCGCCCAGTTTATCATTATGAAACGCTCGAATTTTTGCTCGAAGTCGCCGATGTCGATGAGGCGGGCCATTGCGTGACGTTGTCCGTCATGGCGACGCGCGGTGCGGAGACGGTGCTTGACGGAACGCTGTCTGTCTGCCCGCCGCATACGTTGCCGCGCCTAGACGGGCGGGTGCTCGAGAACTTTTGACCTCATGTTGAAAGCAGTCCCCCACTTCGAAACAAAGGGGGAGTTTCATGCCGCTTTCCGCCAAAGGAAGCCAGCCAAACGCGAGGGGCAGTTTTCCGAGGGCAACCTGTCCGCAGGAAAACGCCCTTTTTTCTTTTTTTTGTCCGAATCAAGGCGTCAATTGTGGTATCATAAAGGCAGAAACCATTGGACGGGATGGAGGAGCGGCATGGGACGAAAAATTTTAGTTGTCGATGACGAACAGCCGATTGTGACTCTGTTGTCGTACAATTTGGAGAAAGCCGGATTTCACGTCGTGACCGCTCACGATGGCGAAGAGGCGCTCGTGAAAGTAGCGTCCGAGCAGCCGGCGCTCATTATTTTGGACTTGATGCTGCCGAAGCTTGACGGCGTTGATGTGTGCAAGCGGCTTCGTCAGCAGCAAATCATGACGCCGATTTTAATGTTGACGGCTCGCGATGATGAATTTGACAAAGTGCTTGGTCTTGAGCTTGGCGCCGACGACTATATGACAAAGCCGTTCAGCCCGCGCGAAGTCATTGCCCGCGTCAAGGCGATTTTGCGCCGCACGGAGATCGTTCAGCCGGCGGCTGAATCGAGCGAGCGGCTTGTTGTTGGCGAGCTGGAAATTTTTCCGGAACGCTATGAAGCAACGATCGACGGCAAGCCGCTTGAGCTGACGCCGAAAGAGTTTGAGTTGCTCCTTTATTTGGCTCGCCATAAAGGGCGGGTGTTGACGCGCGACCAGCTGCTCAGCGCCGTGTGGAACTACGAGTTTGCCGGCGATACACGCATTGTCGACGTCCATATCAGCCACTTGCGCGAGAAGATCGAAACCGATACGAAAAAACCGATGTACATTAAAACGGTGCGCGGCCTTGGCTACAAGTTGGAGGAACCGAAGCGGCATGAATAGCTTCCGCACCCGCCTTTTGTTTTGGCTCGTGACGCTCATCGCCACGGTGTTGATCGCCCTCGGGCTTTTGCTCGGGCAATTGCTGAAAGATTTTTACGCCGAGACGATGAACAAACGGATGGAAAAAGAGGCCCAAGCGCTTGCGATTTTGCTTGAAAATGAACCGCTCGAGCAAATCCGCGCCGATTTGCAGGAAATGGGGAATGAACTGTCGTCCCGCATCACCGTGCTCGATAAAGAAGAACGGGTGCGGTTTGACAGCGGTCGCGTCGCAGCGATCAGCGACAAAGACCATGAGCGCATCGTCCGCGCGATTTTGCGCAAAAAGCAGTTTCCCCGCTTTTCCGTGATTGAAAAAACAAACGATGTCTATTACTACATCGTCCCGTACGAGCGCGGTGAACGGAGCGGGTACGTCGTTTTAAGCACACCGACGAGCTCACTCCAAAAAGTAAACGAGCAAATTTGGGGCGTGCTCACGAGCAGCCTCGGGATGGCGCTCGTTGTCATCATCGCCCTCGTCTGGAAAATCGCCAATCAATATATGAAGCCGATTGAAGAAGCGACGAAAGTGGCGTTTGAGCTGGAAAAAGGCAATTACGCCGCCCGTGTGCCCGATGGTGAATATAACGAGGCCGGGATGCTTGTGCGCTCGATCAACCGGCTGGCCCGCCATTTGCAGGAGATGAGCAGGGCGCGGGAAATTCAGACCGATCGGCTTCACACGCTCATTGAAAACGTCGGCAGCGGCCTGTTGTTTATTGACCACCGCGGACATATTTCTCTCATCAATCGGGCGTTCCAGACTCAGTTTCATCTCGATCCGTCGGATTGTTTGTACCGTCCGTACGCCGATGTGCTGCCGCACCGCGACATCGTCCGGTTTATCGATGATATTTTCATCACTGAAACGACGATGCGCCGGCATATGCGGCTGACGATTGGCATCGAGCGGAAACATTTCGATGTATACGGGGCTCCCATTATTGGCACGAACGCCGAATGGAAAGGGATTGTCGTCGTGTTTCATGACATTACGGAGCTGAAGCGCCTTGAGCAAATCCGCAAAGACTTTGTCGCCAACGTTTCGCACGAATTGAAAACGCCGGTGACGTCCATCAAAGGATTCGCCGAAACGCTATTGGATGGCGCTATGAAGGATGAAGCGGCGCTCGAACATTTTTTGACCATCATCTTAAAAGAAAGCGAACGGCTGCAAACGCTCGTTGAGGAACTGTTGGACTTGTCGAAAATCGAGCAGCACGGATTTCAGCTGCAACTCGAAGACGTGGATATCGCTCAAGTCATCGCCGAAGCGGCTGCTGTGTTTCGCCAAAAAGCGGCGGAAAAACAAATTGATTTGCATATCGAATCGCCATCCGGGCTTGTCATCCGCGGTGACAGAAATCGGATGAAGCAAATTTTGCTGAACTTGCTCGCCAACGCCATCACGTATACGCCGGAGCACGGACGGGTCGCTGTCGAGGCGGAAGAGACGAAGAAAGAAGTGCTGATCCATGTGAAAGACACCGGAATCGGCATTGAGGAAAAAGAAATCCCGCGCATTTTTGAGCGTTTTTACCGCGTCGACAAGGCGCGCAGCCGCGATTCCGGCGGAACGGGGTTGGGCCTGGCGATTGTGAAACATTTGGTTGAGGCTCACCATGGATATATTACCGTAGCGAGCAAAGTGGGGCGCGGCACCGTGTTCACGATCCATTTTCCAAAGCCGGGGCGGTAGCCGGCTTCTTTTTATCATCTCCAACTGAGAAGCCTGCCATTTTTCAGCGTGAGCGTAAGCACGGGATGAATCGGCGCCTCCCATCATGGTGGGAGAGCGTTCAAGGCAAGCCGCAGGCATGGTACAATAGGACAAGGAAGCATCCGAGGAGGGATGAGATTGAAAAAAAAGCTTGTTTTAATCGACGGCAGCAGCGTGGCGTACCGCGCCTTTTTCGCCTTGCCGCTTTTGCATAACGACAAAGGCATCCATACGAACGCCGTCTACGGGTTTACGATGATGTTGAATAAAATTTTGGCGGAAGAAGAGCCAACTCATATGCTTGTCGCGTTTGACGCCGGGAAAACGACGTTCCGGCATGAAGCGTTTCAAGAGTATAAAGGTGGGCGCCAACAGACGCCACCGGAGCTGTCGGAGCAGTTTCCGCTGTTGCGCGAGCTGCTGAGGGCGTATCGCATCCCCGCCTATGAACTCGAGAACTACGAAGCGGACGATATTATCGGAACGCTTGCCGCCCGCGCTGAGCAGGAAGGGTTTGAGGTGAAAGTCATTTCCGGCGACCGCGATCTGACCCAGCTCGCCTCCCCCCATGTGACGGTGGACATTACGAAAAAAGGGATTACCGATATCGAACCGTACACGCCGGAGACGGTCCGCGAAAAATACGGCTTAACTCCGGAACAAATCGTTGATTTGAAAGGATTGATGGGCGACAAATCGGACAACATCCCCGGAGTGCCGGGCATCGGGGAAAAGACGGCGGTCAAGCTGCTCAGGCAATTCGGCACGGTCGAAAACGTGCTTGCCTCCATTGACGAGATCAAAGGCGAAAAGTTGAAAGAAACGCTGCGCCAACACCGGGAGATGGCGCTGTTAAGCAAAAAGCTCGCCGCCATTCGCCGCGACGCCCCGGTCGAGCTCTCGCTTGATGACATCGTCTATCAAGGGGAAGACCGGGAGAAAGTGGTCGCTTTATTTAAAGAGCTTGGGTTTCAATCGTTTTTAGAGAAAATGGAATCGCCGTCATCAGAAGAGGAAAAACCGCTTGCCAAGATGGCATTTACGCTTGCTGACCGCGTGACGGAGGAGATGCTTGCCGACAAGGCGGCGCTTGTCGTTGAAGTGGTCGAGGAAAATTATCATGATGCGCCGATCGTCGGCATCGCTGTGGTCAACGAACATGGACGGTTTTTCCTGCGCCCGGAGACGGCGCTTGCCGATCCGCAGTTTGTCGCCTGGCTTGGTGATGAAACGAAGAAAAAAAGCATGTTTGACTCAAAGCGCGCGGCAGTCGCCTTGAAATGGAAAGGAATTGAGCTATGCGGCGTTTCCTTTGATTTATTGCTGGCCGCCTATTTGCTTGATCCGGCGCAAGGTGTTGATGATGTGGCTGCCGCAGCAAAAATGAAGCAATACGAAGCGGTGCGCCCGGATGAAGCGGTGTATGGCAAAGGGGCGAAGCGGGCCGTGCCGGATGAGCCAGTGCTCGCCGAGCATTTGGTCCGCAAGGCGGCGGCGATTTGGGCGCTCGAACGGCCGTTTTTGGATGAGCTGCGCCGCAACGAACAAGATCGGTTGCTCGTCGAGCTCGAGCAGCCGTTGTCTTCGATTTTGGCGGAAATGGAATTTGCCGGAGTGAAAGTGGATACGAAGCGGCTCGAACAGATGGGCGAAGAGCTCGCCGAGCAGCTGTGCACGGTCGAGCAGCGCATTTATGAGCTCGCCGGCCAAGAATTCAACATCAATTCACCGAAACAGCTCGGCGTCATTTTATTTGAAAAACTGCAGCTGCCCGTCTTGAAAAAAACGAAAACCGGCTACTCCACTTCGGCGGATGTGCTTGAAAAACTTGCGCCTTATCACGAGATCGTGGAAAACATTTTGCATTACCGCCAGCTTGGCAAGTTGCAGTCGACGTATATTGAAGGATTGCTGAAAGTCGTGCGACCCGATACAAAGAAGGTGCATACGATTTTCAATCAGGCGTTGACGCAAACCGGACGGCTCAGCTCGACGGAGCCGAACTTGCAAAACATTCCGATTCGGCTTGAGGAAGGACGGAAAATCCGCCAAGCGTTCGTGCCGTCGGAGTCTGATTGGCTCATTTTCGCTGCCGACTACTCGCAAATTGAGTTGCGCGTCCTCGCCCATATTGCGGAAGATGACAATTTAATGGAAGCGTTCCGCCGCGATTTGGATATCCATACGAAAACAGCGATGGACATTTTCCAAGTGAGCGAGGACGAAGTGACGCCCAACATGCGCCGTCAGGCGAAGGCGGTCAACTTTGGGATCGTTTACGGGATCAGTGATTACGGCTTGGCGCAAAACTTAAATATTTCACGCAAAGAGGCCGCTGAATTCATCGAGCGCTACTTCGAAAGCTTCCCTGGCGTGAAGCGGTATATGGAAAACATTGTGCAAGAAGCAAAACAGAAAGGGTATGTGACGACGCTGCTGCATCGGCGCCGCTATTTGCCGGATATCACGAGCCGCAACTTCAACGTCCGCAGCTTTGCTGAACGGATGGCGATGAACACGCCGATTCAAGGGAGCGCCGCTGACATTATTAAAAAGGCGATGATCGATCTGAACGCCAGACTGAAGGAAGAGCGGCTGCAAGCGCGCCTTTTGCTGCAGGTGCATGACGAGCTCATTTTGGAGGCGCCGAAAGAAGAGATGGAGCGGCTGTGCCGGCTCGTTCCGGAAGTGATGGAGCAAGCGGTCACACTTCGCGTGCCGCTCAAAGTCGATTACCATTATGGCTCGACGTGGTATGACGCGAAATAAAAAGGAGTCTTGGTGTGGATCGCCGGCACCCTTAAGAAGGCCTGTGATGCAATGAAAAAGCAGTTTCACAACGACTCTTCTCCAGTTGAGAAGCCTTGGAACATCGAGTCGTCCTTCTCAACCAACATGACCGATTTTGCGAAAATCAGCGTTTCTCACCGGCCTTCTAGGCAGAATCTTTCGGTGCGACGATTCTCGGTTGCAACTCGATGAATTGGAGCGAAACAGCTGCCGCCCCATGGAGAATCTTTCTCTCGGCGGATGAACCGGCGTCAATGCGAAAGCGTCGGCGGGAACGATGCAGGAAAACGGAGGAAAGGGGGGATCGCCATGCCGGAATTGCCGGAGGTGGAAACGATCCGTCGTACGCTTTTGCCGCTTATTGTCGGAAAAACGATTGAGGATGTGCGCATCTTTTGGCCGAACATCATCCGCCATCCGCGAGACCCCGAGGAGTTTGCGGCAAGAATGATCGGACAGACGGTGCGTGGTTTGGAACGGAGAGGGAAGTTTTTGAAATTCCTGCTCGACCGCGATGCACTCATTTCCCATTTGCGCATGGAAGGGCGCTACGCCGTTGCTTCTGCCCTCGAGCCGCTCGAACCGCATACGCACGTCGTGTTTTGCTTCACGGACGGCAGCGAACTCCGTTACCGCGACGTGCGCAAGTTCGGAACGATGCACGTTTATGCCAAAGAAGAAGCTGACCGTCGGCCGCCGCTTGCTGAGCTTGGGCCGGAGCCGCTTTCCCCGGCGTTTTCCCCAGCTGTATTGGCGGAGCGGGCGGTGAAAACGAAACGGTCGGTCAAAGCGTTGCTCCTTGATCAGACGGTCGTGGCTGGGTTTGGCAATATTTATGTCGACGAATCGCTGTTTCGCGCCGGCATTCTTCCCGGCCGGCCGGCCGCTTCTCTCTCCAGCAAAGAGATCGAGCGCCTGCATGAGGAAATGGTGGCGACGATCGGCGAGGCGGTCATGAAAGGGGGAAGCACGGTGCGCACGTATGTGAACACGCAAGGCGAGGCCGGCACGTTTCAACATCATTTGTACGTGTATGGCCGCCAAGGCAGTCCGTGCAAACGATGCGGCACGCCGATTGAAAAAACGGTCGTCGCCGGCCGCGGCACGCATTATTGCCCGCGCTGCCAGCGCTAGGCGGCGCGTAAAAAGGAGAGAGGTTCCATGACGTTGACGATCGGATTGACCGGCGGGATCGCCAGCGGCAAAAGCACGGTGAGCGCGATGATGCGCGAGCTCGGCCTTCCGGTCATTGATGCTGACGAAGCGGCGCGCGCCGTCGTCCGACCGGGGGAAGACGCCTACCGTCAGATTGTCGCCGCCTTCGGTCCGGGCATTTTGCAGACAAATGGAGAGATCGATCGGGCGAAACTCGGGGCGATCGTGTTCAACGACGAAGAAGAACGGAAAAAGCTAAACGCCATCGTTCACCCGGCGGTGCGTCAGAAAATGCTCGCGGAGAAAGAAGCGCTCGTCCGTTCCGGGGCGAAAACGGTCGTATTGGACATTCCGCTTTTATTTGAAAGCGGATTGACATCCTGGGTCGATAAAGTACTTGTCGTGTATGTTGACGATGACATCCAGCTTCGCCGGCTGATGGAGCGGAACGGGTTCACTGAGGAAGAAGCGCGCGCCCGCATTCGCGCTCAATGGCCGCTGGCGGAAAAAATGAAGCGGGCCGACGCGGTCATCAACAATAACGGAACGAGGGAAGAGACACGCCGTCAGCTGTTGGCTATTTTGAAACAATGGGACGCCTTGGAAAAATAGGCGTCTTTTTTGTTCGCTTTCAGTCATTTTGTTCTCCACATTTCCTAAAAATATGATATACTATTTATACGAATATAAGAAAATAGTATAACATATATGAGAGGAGAACAAAGTGAATGAAGGCGAAAGTGGCGATTAACGGTTTCGGACGAATCGGACGGATGGTGTTCCGGCGCGCCATCAATTCCTCTGACCTCGACATTGTGGCGGTGAACGCCAGCTATCCGCCGGAAACGTTAGCCCATTTAGTGAAATATGACTCAAACCACGGTAAATTTGACGGTGAGGTCATCGCCTTGGAAGACGGCCTGCTCGTCAACGGCAAAAAAGTGAGGCTGTTAAACTCGCGCGACCCGAAACAGCTGCCGTGGAAAGAGCTTGATATCGATATTGTGATTGAAGCGACCGGAAAATTCAACGACCGCGAAAAGGCGAGCCTTCACCTTGAGGCAGGGGCGAAGCGCGTCATTTTAACCGCCCCAGGCAAAAATGAAGATGTGACGATCGTTGTTGGCGTCAACGAGCATATGCTTGACATCGACCGCCATTTCATCATTTCGAACGCCTCGTGTACGACAAACTGTTTGGCTCCGGTCGTCAAAGTGCTCGATGAAGCGTTTGGGATTGAAAACGGCCTGATGACGACAGTTCACGCGTATACGAACGACCAAAAAAACATCGACAACCCGCATAAAGATTTGCGCCGCGCCCGCTCATGCGCGCAGTCGATCATCCCGACGACAACGGGAGCGGCGAAAGCGCTTGGCCTAGTGCTGCCGCATTTAAAAGGGAAGCTTCATGGCATGGCGCTCCGCGTCCCGACGCCGAACGTCTCGCTCGTCGACTTGGTCGTCGACTTGAAGCGCGATGTGACGGTTGATGAGGTGAACGAGGCGCTGATCCGCGCTGCCAACGGCCCATTGAAAGGCATCTTGGATTTCACGATGGAGCCGCTTGTCTCGATCGATTTCAATACGAATCCGCATTCTGCGATTATCGACGGCCTGTCGACGATGGTGATGGAAGGGCGAAAAGTGAAAGTGCTCGCTTGGTATGACAATGAATGGGGCTATTCGTGCCGCGTCGTTGATTTAGCCCATCTTGTCGCGGCCAAAATGAATGAGCGTCTCAGCGTCAATGCGTAACAGCGGTTCGATGTGAAGCGCGCCGCCTGCGCTATGGCTTTTGCGATCCGCACAAACGGATCGGGCCACGGTGCGGGAGTGGGCGCTTTTTCTCTTTTTTATGCAAAAAAATTAAAAAAGCCTGTTGCAAAAACCCCCTAAACAAAGTATACTATGTCTCGTGAACTTCTTAACGGCAAGGGTAATGTGACTACTTAAAGGGTTAGGACCTCTTAGGACTAACTTTCCCCCGTGGTAGTTATACATGCCATTTTGCAACTCACCTTCTGTTTTTTTATTAGTTTGAGAAAATTGGTTAAAGGGGGATTCTTTTCATGGACACGATGGGTCGTCACGTTATCTCGGAACTTTGGGGATGCGACTTTGACAAACTGAATGATATTGATTTTATTGAAAAAACGTTCGTTGACGCCGCGTTAAAGTCGGGAGCGGAGATTCGCGAAGTGGCGTTCCATAAATTCGCTCCGCAAGGCGTAAGCGGGGTCGTCATTATTTCGGAATCGCATTTGACGATTCACACGTTTCCCGAACACGGCTATGCGAGCATTGATGTGTATACATGCGGCCATTTAGACCCGACGATTGCCGCCGATTACATTGCCGAAATGCTGGGCGCGCAAACGCGGGAAACGATTGAACTTCCGCGCGGCATGCGCCCGATCGAAGTGAAAAAGGCGCAGGCGCTGTAATTGGATAATGATAAACCGAAAGGAGCGTAAGCGAAACGCTCCTTTTTTTGCGCCCTCGGCGGTACAACAGCGGCGAAAATCATGGTATGATGGAAGAAAAAGAATGACTAGGGAGACGTGGCAATGAGCATGTGGAAAACACTCAAATACGCCTTCACAAACCATTGTGAAACGCGGGAAAATCATGAAGATGAAGAGCTAAGAAGCCATTATTACAAAGCGACGAACCGCGCCGTCATCGATGCGGTCAAGGAGCTGCTCTCGTCGCTGCCCGGCGCCGAGCTCGTTTCTGTTTCCGAAGAGCGCGGCGAAATTTGTGCGCAAACAAAGCGCGGCAAAAAGTTGTTCATCGTCGCTACCGTCATTTCCGTGCGGCCGTTTGAAACGGCGGTCGACTTTTCCGCGACGACGGAGACGAAGCTATTGCCGTTTGATTTTGGGCATAGCCGGGCGGTCATTCTCGATTTGTATCGGAAGCTCGACGCCCGCCTGCCCTATATCGGTTCCGGACTGAACAGCTAACTATATCTTGTCTGCTTTCGTCCATTCCGGTATGATAGAAAATAAGAAGATCAACGGAGTGGATGTTATGCGATGTCCTTCATGCCATCATCAAGGCACGCGCGTGCTTGACTCGCGCCCGGTTGAAGAGGGTCGTTCGATCCGCCGCCGGCGGGAGTGCGAACAGTGCCATTATCGGTTTACGACGTTTGAGCGGATCGAGGAGCCGCCGCTGATTGTTGTGAAAAAAGAGGGAACGCGCGAAGAATTCAGCCGGGAGAAAATTTTGCGCGGCTTGATCAAAGCGTGCGAGAAGCGGCCGGTGGCGCTCGAGGAGCTTGAAAAAGTGACGCAGGAAATTGAGCGCGAACTGCGCAATCAAGGCGTCTCGGAAGTGAAAAGCGAAACGATCGGCGAAATGGTGATGGAGCGCCTGTCACACATCGATGAGGTCGCCTATGTCCGCTTCGCTTCCGTCTATCGGCAGTTTAAAGATATTAATGTGTTCATTGAAGAACTGAAAGAGCTGATCAAAAAAGGGCAACGGTAAAAAGGGCTTTGGCGTTAGGCGGCAAGCCCTTTTTTCAACGTCTTTTCGGCAGGAAAGGGGAGAGCCGGTTTGAAACGAATACGGCGGAATGGAAGGTCGGAGCGATGCAGCACCATTGGAAAGAGCTGATTGCTGTCGACCGTTATACCGTGCAAAGCCGTGGGGTGTTGCAAGAGGTGGACCGTAAAGTGCTGACGCTGCTTTACCAGCCGCTCATCGGCTGCCGGGCGTTGGCGCTTTATATGACGCTTTGGGGGGAGCTTGAGCTGCTTGACGGCCAGGAAGCGACCCATCATCGGCTTATGGCGCTCATGCAGTGCGGACTGCCGGACATTTACAGCGAACGGTTGAAACTCGAAGGAATCGGGCTGCTCGACACATACGTCCACGCTCCAGAGGCGGATGAACCGAAGCTGTTTCTTTATGAGCTGCGTCCGCCGCTGGCGCCAGACCAGTTTTTCCGCGACGAGATGTTGAGCGTTTTTTTGCACCGGCAAGTCGGCCGCCACTTGTTTATCCAGCTGAGCAACTTTTTTGCCCGTCCTTCCATTGATGAAACGAAATTCACCCAGGTGACGCGGTCGTTTTCCGACGTGTTTTCGGCCGTGCCCGCTGAACAAATCGTCGCCGGCCTCAGCGAAGAAGCCGGGCCCGAGCTGCTTGAAGGGAAGGATCACATCAGGCGGGATGAGGCGTCGTATGTGCTCGATGATGATGTATTCGACTTTGAGCTGTTTTTTGCCGGCCTGTCCAAGCAGCTTGTGCCGCGCCGGGCTGTGACAGCGAAAGTGAAGGAAGCGATTAAAAAGCTGGCGTTTTTATACGGCATTCCGCCGCTTGAGATGCAAAAACTGGTCCTTGGCGTCATCGATCCGGCCTATCATATCGATATTGACGCGTTGCGCCGGGCGGCGCGCGAATGGTATGAGCTCGAACATGGCGGTGTCGAGCCGCGCCTCGTCGAACGAGTGCAGCCGCTCGCCTACCGGACGATGGAAAACATCGAACCGCGCACAAAAGAGGAGCAACTAATGAAACAGCTGGAAACAATTTCCCCGCGCCAGCTGCTGAAAGAGATTTCAGGCGGCGCTGAGCCGTCGCTTGCTGATTTGCAGTTGATCGAAGACATTATGTTCCAGCAGCAGCTGCTCCCCGGAGTTGTCAACGTGCTCATTTATTATGTCATGCTCCGGACGAATATGAAGCTGTCGAAAAAATACGTAGAAAAAATCGCCAGCCATTGGGCGCGCAAAAAGGTGAAAACCGTGAAGGAAGCAATGGAACTGGCGAAAGAAGAGGCGAAAACATACCAAAACTGGGCGAACGAAAAGGAAAAAGGGACGCGGACGGTGCGCAAAGTCGTGCGCACGGAAATCGTCCCGGACTGGCTGAACATGGATTACAGCCAGCCGGATGATGATGATTTTGACGTCGAACAGGCGCGCAAAGAGCTTGAGGAACGGCTGAAAAAATACCGTGATGAATCATAGAGGGAAAAGCCATGGAACGAGTAAACCACCTGTTGCAGCGGTTGCTTGGCAATCAACGGTTTAAACAACGCTACGAACAAATGAAACGCTACATTTTGGAGCATCCGGACGTGCAGCCGTTTTTGCGGGCGCACGAACGGCAATTGTCGGCCGATGCGGTTGACCGCAGCTTGATGAAGCTGTATGAGTTCATCGAGCAGCACGGGAATTGCCGCCAATGTCCGGGCCTTGAGCGATGCAACAACATGCTGCCGGGGTACCATCCAAATTTGGTGGTCAACGGTGGAAGGATCGACGTTGAGTACGACCGCTGCCCCAAAAAAGTGCAGCATGACGAGCGAAAACGGCAAGAGTCGCTCATTCAAAGCATGTTCATGCCGCGCGAAATCTTGCGTGCTTCGCTCTCTGACGTCGATCTCAATGACGATGGGCGGATCAAAGCGATCCGATTTGCCGAGCGGTTTGTGGCGGAATACGAGCCAGGGAAAAAAATGAAAGGCTTGTATTTGCACGGATCGTTTGGGGTGGGCAAAACGTATTTGCTCGCCGCGATCGCCAACGAGCTGGCGAAGCGAAACGTTTCGTCGCTGATCGTCTACGTGCCCGAGCTGTTTCGTGAGATGAAACATTCGCTTCAAGACCAGACGATGAACGAAAAGCTTGATTATATCAAAAAAGTGCCGGTGCTGATGCTCGATGACCTTGGGGCGGAGGCGATGTCAAGCTGGGTGCGCGATGATGTATTTGGCCCGATCTTGCAATACCGGATGTTTGAAAACTTGCCGACGTTTTTCACGTCGAACTTTGATATGCAGCAGCTCGCCCATCATTTGACGTATTCGCAGCGCGGCGAAGAAGAGAAGGTGAAGGCGGCGCGCATTATGGAGCGAATCCGCTATTTGGCCTATCCGATTGAAATCACTGGACCGAACCGCCGTGAGCAAAATATATAAAGGCGATTTGAAACGTTGCCGTTTGCACAGGCATGTTGATTAACCCATAAAAACTAGTTGAGCAGGTTCTGTTTCTAGCTTTTCTGCCGTAGTCGGCAAGCGGTTCGTTTGCCGACTGGGGCTGACCCAAAAGGGTAATTTCCCTTAAACAAAACACAACATATTGTTTCTTATTTAATTGTTTTATGCCTGTATACGGTAATAAGAAAGGGTGTCCCGATCCTTTTGGGGCACCCTCTCCTCGAACAATGAACGCCGCTAAGCTTTGTGGTTTTTTAGTCTAAACAGCCCGTTGTCCCCATATATATAAACCAAGCATTCCTTTCGGGCTAAAGGGGGGACAGCGGGTGATCGAAATCCATTTTGACGAGGCAAGCGAGGCGGAAAAATTGGTTGGGCTGCTAGATCACCGGCAACCGGATGACGGTCCGCTGTTTCATGCCGCTTATGACGGGAACAAAACCGTGGCGGTTTACATACAGGGCGAGGAGAAGCGTGTGCTTGAGGAGCATATCATCCCAGCGATGACGGCGTTTATGCAGGAGGTGATGGAAGACCGGCTGCTGCTATCCATCATTGCCAATGTTTTTTATTTCCGCGACGTCGAAGAACAGCAGCAAATTTTGGCCCTCGCTCATTCGTTTTTGGACGGCGAGCGGCGCGATTACCGGAAAAGCGCGGCGTTTGCCGCCTCGCGCACCGTGATGTTGCGCGACGCTTTTGCCTCCTTTTTGCGCGACGGCTTGTCATTTTCGTTTTCTTCGTTCGTTACGTTCCGGTTAAAGCCGTATATGGAGCGCCTCCAACATTATGTCGAGCTGGCGATTGATGAATACAAGCTGGAGCAGGAGTATCAAAATTTTGTGCAAATGCTGCGCGACTGCCTGGCTGGCCGGACGCCGCAATGGCCGCGCCTGTATTTGGTGCACGATCCGCCGCACTTCGTATTTTACGACAGCGAGCGGCGGGAGCTGTCGGCGGCGGAAGTGAGACAGTTGATCGACCGCCATCTCGTCTTCAGCCAGCCGATGTATATTGATGCATCGGTGCTCGCTCCGCTTGTCTCGCTCGCTCCGGCGGAAATTGAGCTGTACACCGATCATCCGGATGACGGCATGGTGCAGACACTGCAAAACGTGTTTCAAGAACGGCTGATCGTCTGCCGCCGCGCCGATTTTTCCCGCTTGTTTGCCGCCAACGCTGGAAATGGGGGAGAAGCTTGATTTTTCCTGCTGTTTTCGCTATAATGTCGTCATGAATATGGATGAATACAAGCGATGACGAGGACATGGGTGCATTTTTACGGTTTCCAGAGAGGGAAGGCAGCGGCTGGAACCTTCCTAACACGAAAAATGCGCTTACCCCCTCAGAGCTGCGGCAGCGAACGCAACGCCCAGTAGTTGCCGCCGGTGGACGACCGTTATTCTTGTTGAGCCATGGCATGGCGAGGCGCTGCCATGGGAAGAAGGGTGGAACCACGATGAAAACTCGTCCCTTTAGGAGGGAGGAGTTTTTTTATTTTTCCATTTTCATCATCATGACAAAGGAGTGATTGCCGATGCCAGACGTCATTCGCATCACGTTCCCAGATGGGGCGGAAAAGGAGTTTCCGAAGGGGACGACGACGGAAGACATCGCTGCCTCGATCAGCCCGGGGCTGAAGAAAAAAGCGATCGCCGGCAAACTGAACGGCCGGTTCGTTGATTTGCGCACGCCGCTTCACGAAGATGGCGAGCTTGTCATCATTACCCAAGACATGCCGGAGGCGCTTGACATTTTGCGCCATAGCACCGCCCACTTAATGGCGCAGGCGATCAAGCGGATGTATGGCAACGTCAAGCTCGGCGTCGGTCCGGTCATTGAAAACGGCTTTTACTATGATATCGACATGGAGCATAAGCTGACGCCAGACGACCTCCCGAAAATCGAAGCGGAAATGCGCAAGATTGTCAAAGAAAATTTGGACATCGTCCGCAAAGAAGTGAGCCGCGAAGAAGCCATCCGGCTGTATGAAGAAATCGGCGATGAGTTGAAGCTCGAGTTGATCGCCGATATTCCGGAAGGCGAGCCGATTTCGATTTATGAGCAAGGCGAGTTTTTCGACCTTTGCCGCGGTGTGCACGTGCCGTCGACTGGAAAAATCAAAGAGTTCAAGCTGCTCAGCATCTCGGGGGCCTACTGGCGCGGCGACAGCAACAACAAAATGCTGCAGCGCATCTACGGCACGGCCTTTTTCAAAAAGGAAGACTTGGATCGTTATTTGCGCCTGCTTGAAGAAGCGAAAGAGCGCGACCACCGGAAGCTCGGCAAAGAGCTTGAGCTGTTTACGACATCGCAACAAGTCGGACAAGGCTTGCCGCTATGGCTGCCGAAAGGAGCGACGATCCGCCGCATTATCGAACGGTACATCGTCGACAAAGAAGTGGCGCTCGGATACGATCATGTCTACACACCGGTGCTCGGCAGCGTCGAGCTGTACAAGACATCGGGCCATTGGGACCATTACAAAGAAAACATGTTCCCGCCGATGGAGATGGACAACGAAGAACTTGTGCTTCGTCCGATGAACTGCCCGCACCATATGATGATTTACAAAAGCAAGCTGCACAGCTACCGCGAGCTGCCGATCCGCATCGCCGAGCTCGGCACGATGCACCGCTATGAAATGTCTGGAGCGCTTACCGGCCTGCAGCGCGTCCGCGGCATGACGCTCAACGACGCCCACATTTTCGTGCGCCCGGACCAAATCAAAGACGAGTTCAAGCGCGTCGTCAACTTGATTTTGGAAGTCTATAAGGATTTCGGCATTGAGGAATACTCGTTCCGCTTGTCTTACCGCGATCCGCATGACAAAGAAAAATATTATGATGACGATGAAATGTGGGAAAAAGCGCAACGCATGCTGCGGGAAGCCATGGACGAGCTCGGCCTCGATTACTACGAAGCGGAAGGGGAAGCGGCGTTTTACGGGCCGAAGCTCGATGTGCAAGTGCGCACGGCGCTTGGCAAAGACGAGACGCTCTCGACGGTGCAGCTTGACTTCCTGTTGCCCGAGCGCTTTGATTTGACATACATTGGCGAGGATGGGAAGCCGCATCGTCCGGTCGTCATCCATCGCGGCGTCGTCTCGACGATGGAGCGGTTTGTCGCGTTCCTCATCGAGGAGTATAAAGGCGCGTTTCCGACATGGCTCGCCCCGGTTCAAGTCAAAGTGATCCCCGTGTCGCCGGAGGCGCACCTCGATTACGCGTATGACGTGCAACGGACGCTGAAAGAACGCGGCTTCCGCGTCGAAGTCGACGAGCGCGACGAAAAAATCGGCTATAAAATCCGCGAAGCGCAAATGCAAAAAATCCCGTACATGCTCGTTGTCGGCGATAAAGAAGTGTCTGAGCGAGCGGTCAACGTCCGCCGCTATGGAGAAAAAGAAAGCCGGACGATGGGGCTTGACGAGTTTATGGCCTTGCTCGCTGACGATGTGCGGGAAAAACGGACAAGATTAGGGAAAGCGCAATAAACCGTTGACAGGCGACATAAACGTTCAAGCGCCACAAGGAAGCAACGGTGGCGATGGCCCATGTCATGGGCGGTTTTTCAAAGAAATGGCGGCGTGAACAAGATTTTCTCTTGCCAATTGAATGTTGATCCGCTATAATAAAGGACGTTGTGTTTATCAAGATCCGCTCCTTGACATGCCATCGCCAAGGTGGTATAGTGTATAAAGTGGAATGATTGCTTGTTTGTAACAAAAGCAGAAGCACCCCGCTTCTCACCTGACCGACGCCAAGACGGCTGTTGGCAGGTTGTTACGGTTCGTCAATGCGAGTGTAAGGACGTACTGCGCGGGTGCTTTGTGCATCTGCGCTTTTTTTTGGGCTGGAAGTGGGGCTCTGCTGGCAAACAAGCCAGTCGGAAAAAACCTTGGAGGTGGCTCATTATTAGCAAAGATTTTATTATCAACGAACAAATTCGTGCCCGTGAAGTGCGCTTGATCGACCAAAACGGCGAACAGCTTGGCATCAAGTCGAAGCAGGAGGCGCTTGAGATTGCGGCAAGACGCAACTTGGATCTTGTGCTTGTCGCGCCGAACGCCAAACCGCCCGTTTGCCGCATCATGGACTACGGCAAATTCCGCTTCGAGCAGCAGAAGAAAGAGAAAGAAGCGCGCAAAAAACAAAAAGTGATCAACGTCAAAGAGGTGCGCCTCAGCCCGACGATCGAGGAGCATGACTTCAACACGAAGCTGCGCAATGCGCGCAAGTTTTTGGAAAAAGGCGATAAAGTGAAGGCGACGATCCGCTTTAAAGGTCGGGCGATCACCCATAAAGAAATTGGGCAGCGCGTCCTTGACCGCTTCTCGGAAGCGTGCGCCGACATTGCCGTTGTCGAAACGGCGCCGAAAATGGACGGGCGCAACATGTTTTTAGTGCTCGCACCGAAAAACGACAACAAGTAAGGAGGAACCTGCGATGCCAAAAATGAAAACTCACCGCGGCTCGGCGAAACGGTTCAAAAAAACGGCCAGCGGCAAATTAAAACGCGGTCATGCCTATACGAGCCACTTGTTTGCCAATAAAACGAAAAAACAAAAGCGTCATCTCCGCAAAGCGACGCTTGTCTCGCCTGGAGATTTCAAACGCATCCGCCAAATGCTTGACAACTTGAAATAACGACCGACTATAGGAGGGAACGATTATGCCACGCGTAAAAGGTGGACCAGTGACGCGCAGACGTCGCAAAAAAGTGTTAAAACTCGCAAAAGGCTATTTCGGCGCGAAACACGCATTATATAGAGTCGCGAACCAACAAGTGATGAAATCGCTCATGTATGCGTATCGCGACCGCCGTCAACGGAAGCGCGACTTCCGCAAACTGTGGATTGTCCGCATCAACGCGGCGGCTCGCCAAAATGGCTTGTCCTACAGCCGTTTGATGCACGGCTTGAAGCTGGCCGGCGTGGAAGTGAACCGGAAAATGCTCGCCGACTTGGCGGTGAACGATCAAGCCGCGTTCGCCCAACTCGCCGACTTGGCGAAAGCGAATTTGAATAAATAACAACGATGGCCATCCTTGATCAGGGTGGCCATTTTCTTATCAAGGAAAGGGATCGATATGGTACAATACGGGATAGCGATCAACCTTCTCGCTTTTTTCGTGATGGGGGTCGACAAATACAAGGCGAAGCGCCGCCGCTTTCGCACCGCCGAGCGGACGCTTTGGCTGCTGGCGTGGTTGGGTGGAGCTCTGGGGGCAATGGCGGGCATGTACACGTTTCGCCATAAAACGCGCCATCGGACGTTTCGCTATGGTTTGCCGCTGTTGGCAGCGGTGGAGCTGTTTCTCTATTGGCGATGGATGAGGTAGAAAGGGGAGGAGAGAATGAATTGGCCTTTGCTTTACGATATGCAGCGCATGTTGGATCGGCGCATTGAAACGGAGCATGGCTTGATGGAGGAAGATTTGTTTGCCCGCAAGCAGCTCGCCTTTCTTGTGGAGCTGGGAGAACTCGCGAATGAGACGCGTTGCTTTAAATTTTGGAGCATCAAACCGCCCGCGCCAGCCGAGCGAGTGCTTGAGGAATATGTTGACGGCTTGCATTTTTTATTGTCGCTCGGGCTGGAGTGCGGCTTGTTTTATGAAGAAAACGAAGCTCCGTCGGCAGGACGGCCGCTTGTCGAGCAGTTTCTTGCCGTGTTTCGCGCCGCCGAGCGGTTCGGGGAGACGAGAGCGCGAGGGGAATATGATGCGCTGTTTGCGGAGTATTGGCGGCTTGGCGTGGCGCTCGGTTTTTCTTCCGACGACATCGAGGCGGCGTATCGGCGGAAAAATGAAGTGAACCACAAGCGGCAAAACGAGCGCTATTGATCTTTTTTTCGGGTGGCGAATGATTCATTTTGCCAATCGTCAGCCTTTTCAAGTATAATAAAAAAGTGGACAAAACCGGAAAGGGGTGCCAAGATGGCGAAGTTGGACGAAACGTTGACGATGCTGAAAGCGCTGACCGATGCGAAAGGCGTCCCGGGCAATGAGCGGGAAGCGCGCGATGTGATGAAGACATACATAGCTCCGTATGCGGATGAAGTGACAACGGATGGCCTCGGCAGCTTGATTGCCAAAAAAGAAGGGAAATCGGGCGGGCCGAAAGTGATGATCGCCGGCCATTTGGATGAAGTCGGCTTTATGGTGACGCAAATCGACGACAAAGGATTCATCCGCTTCCAAACGCTTGGCGGATGGTGGAGCCAAGTGATGCTCGCCCAGCGCGTGACGATCGTGACGAAAAAAGGCGACATCACCGGCGTCATCGGTTCGAAGCCGCCGCACATTCTGCCGCCGGAGGCGCGCAAAAAACCGGTGGAAATCAAAGATATGTTCATCGACATCGGCGCGACAAGCCGCGAGGAAGCGATGGAGTGGGGCGTCCGCCCGGGCGATATGATCGTGCCGTATTTTGAATTTACGGTATTGAACAATGAAAAAATGCTGCTCGCGAAAGCGTGGGACAACCGGATCGGCTGTGCGGTCGCCATCGATGTGCTCAAGCAGCTGAAAGGCGTCGACCATCCAAACACGGTATACGGCGTCGGCACGGTGCAGGAAGAAGTCGGCTTGCGCGGCGCGCGCACGGCCGCCCAATTCATTCAGCCAGATATCGCGTTTGCTGTTGACGTCGGCATTGCCGGCGACACGCCGGGCGTGTCGGAAAAAGAAGCGATGGGCAAACTCGGCGCCGGCCCGCACATCGTCTTGTACGACGCAACGATGGTGTCGCACCGCGGCTTGCGCGAATTTGTCATCGAAGTGGCGGAAGAGCTCAACATTCCGTACCATTTTGATGCCATGCCAGGCGGCGGTACGGACGCGGGAGCGATTCACTTAACCGGCATCGGCGTTCCGTCGCTCACGATTGCCATCCCGACGCGCTACATCCACTCGCACGCCGCCATTTTGCACCGCGACGACTACGAAAACACGGTCAAGCTGCTTGTTGAGGTGATCAAACGGCTTGACGCCGACAAAGTGAAACAACTGACGTTTGACGAATAAAAACACCGGCCAATTCGGCCGGTGTTCGTCATTGTTTAACCGCCTGCTCGAGTGTTGTGAGCATCATGTCTTTTTGTTGCTCATTGGCATGCGTCCAAATGGCTTCAAAGAGGACACCGAGGCCGGGCAAATATTTTTCCTCGCCTCGTTGGATCGCATCTTCGATCGTATGTTCCAGCTGCTCTTTCGAGTTGTTGGCTACGTTGTGCATAATGGCTTCCCGCAAGTTCAAATCCATTTGTCTCACCTCATTGGCCGTATTGTACACCGTTATCGTTTGCCAATGGCGGCGGATTTATACATGGAGCGGCTCTCGTATATGGTATAATAGAGGAAAAACTAGACCGAAATGAGTGATGGCGACGATGGACGAGAAACCGCTCTATGGATTGGAACGAACGGTATTTCGCCAACTGCTCCATCTATTTTCCCGTTATGCTGATGTCATTGAAAAAGTCATTTTGTTCGGCTCAAGAGCACGAGGCGATTACAAGGAAGGATCGGATATCGATTTGGCGATCCAATTTCGAAAACCGTGAGGCCCGCTGTACCTCCTGCAATCGGACTTGGATGAACTTCCGATCATTTATCCGATCGATGTTGTTGATTACAATCAAATTCACAACGAACAGCTAAAAATGAATATTGACCAAGAAGGAAAGGCGATTTTTCAAACGAACGAGCACGGGAAGGTGATGGTCACAATGAGCCGGCTGATGGATCGATTTTACGATTTCGAACGGGCGCTCTCCAAACTCCGGCAAAGTGCCGCAAGAGACGCCCAAACGGATGACCTTGTTGTTGATGCGACCATTCAACGCTTTGAATTCACGTACGAACTAGCATGGAAATGGATGAAACTTTATTTGGAGCATCAGGGATACGCTGAAGTGACGAGTCCGAGGAAAACGATTCGCGAGGAGTTTCGGGAAGGGTTGATTCAAGACGGAGAGACATGGCTTCGCATGCTCGAAGACCGCAACCGGACGTCCCATACGTATGATGAAGAAACTGCCATGGACATGTATGAACGCATTCGCACCCACTATATCCCGCTGTTTGACCGCTTGCTTGACGAAATGAAACAACGGCTTGACTCGGCGACATGAGCGGCCGGCGTGCGGAACGGAACGCGCTTGGCTTTGTGAAGGAACTTGACTTTGGTCGTGAAAGATGACAACGGCACACATTTTGCTATAATCAAAGGAAGAAACTTGATGCATGAGGTGACGACACAATGGAGAAAGCGACATTCGCCGGCGGCTGCTTTTGGTGCATGGTGACGCCGTTTGAGGAGCTCGATGGCATTTACGGCATCGTCTCCGGCTATACAGGGGGACATGTGGAAAATCCAACATACGAGCAAGTGAAAACCGGCACGACCGGCCACTACGAAGCGGTGCAAATCACCTTCGACCCGGACGTCTTTCCGTATGAGCGGCTCTTGGAGCTGTATTGGTGCCAAATCGACCCGACCGATGACGGCGGCCAGTTTCACGACCGCGGGCCGCAATACCGGACGGCGATTTTTTACCATAACGAAAAACAGCGCCAGCTCGCCGAGCAGTCAAAGCGGGCGCTCGAGGAAAGCGGGCGCTTCTCCAAGCCGATCGTGACGAAAATTTTGCCGGCCACCACGTTTTATCCGGCGGAAGAGTACCATCAAAACTATCATAAGAAAAATCCGGAACATTACAAGCAAGATCGAGCCGCCTCGGGGCGTGACGAATTTATCGCCAAACATTGGGGGACGAAGCGGTGAAGCGGATCGAATCGCCGAAAAATGCGCGCGTCAAACAATGGAAAAAGCTGCTGACAAAAAAAGGGCGCGATGAGACCGGATTGTTTTTGCTTGAAGGGTTTCATCTTGTCGAAGAGGCCATAAAAAGCAACGCGCCCCTTGTCGAGCTGATCGTTGATGAGCGGACGGCCGTCCCGCCCGGCTGGAACGTCACAGGTGTCCCGGTTACGATCGTGACCGAAGCGGTGATGAGGGCGATCAGCAGCACGGAGACGCCGCAAGGCATCGCCGCGGTGTGCCGGCAGCTGTCGACCGAGCTTGAAGGCGTGAAGACCGCCTTGCTTATTGACGCCGTGCAAGATCCGGGCAATCTTGGGACGATGATCCGCACCGCCGATGCCGCTGGGATCGATGCCGTCATCCTCGGTGAGGGATGCGCCGACTTGTACAATCCGAAAGTGGTGCGGGCGACGCAAGGGTCGCTGTTTCACCTTCCGGTTGTCAAAGGCGATCTGGCACAATGGATCGCGCGTTTCAAGGAGCAGGGCATTCCGGTGTACGGCACCGCCTTGGAGAACGCCGTCGATTACCGCACCGTTCCACAATCGTCTTCGTTCGCCTTGCTCGTCGGCAATGAAGGAAGCGGCGTCCGACCCGACCTGCTGCGCCTAACGACAGAGAACGTGTACATCCCGATTTACGGCCGCGCCGAGTCGCTGAACGTCGCCGTTGCGGCCGGAATTTTGCTTTATTCCTTGCAGGCGGTGCGGTAAAATAGAATCGAAAATCAATAGGACAAGGGAGCGGAGACAGATGGATGGCGAACTGCGGGCGTTATTGAACGCTGTGCTCGAGCGTCTTGATGTTCAAGGGGCCTACATCGAACAAATGCGCATGGATATCGTCAAGCTGCAAGGAAGCGTGAAACAACTCGAAGACAAAGTCGATCGCCTTCAAAGTGATGTGGACGCCATGAAAAAAGACATGGACGCCATGAAAAAAGACATGGATGCCATGAAAAAAGACATGGATGCCATGAAAAAGGACATGTTGGGGGTCAAAAAAGATGTCGCCGCGCTCAAGGAAGGGCAAGTGCGGCAGGAAAAAATTATGGAGCGCCTTGCCATCCGCTCGATTGAACAGGAAGCGGAAATCGATGAGCTGCGCAAAGAAATTTCGGCCTGACCTTGCCTTTGCCCACTCATTTGCGTATAATGAATAGCGACAATTTCCCATACGGACAACAACGATGACGGAGAAAAGTAGCTTGCTGTTCGCCATCCAGGGAGAAAACGCCATAGACTGGGAGCGTTTTTATGGCCGGCGCAAGTGAAGTTCACCTCCTGAGTTGACACCGGGACCATCCCGACGAGGGATGTAAAGGTGTTCCGGCTTTCGGCCGTTATCGCAATGAAGTGAACAGCACGCTTATGCTGTTAACAAGGGTGGTACCGCGAGCAACAACTCGTCCCTTACCGGGGCGGGTTTTTTTTATCATCTTAAACCGAGAAGCCCCCCCGCTTCTACGCGTGAGCGTAAGTGGGAGAGCGTTCAACTGAAATGAGGAGGGATTGATGTGAAAGAACGGCTGTACGAGCTGAAACGCCAGGCGCTCGAACAAATCGGCCAAGCCCGCGACTTAAGAATGCTAAACGACGTGCGCGTCGCCTATTTAGGCAAAAAAGGGCCGATCACCGAAGTGCTGCGCGGCATGGGGGCATTGCCGCCGGAAGAGCGCCCGAAAATCGGCGCGCTTGCCAATGAAGTAAGAGAGGCAATCCAACAGGCGCTGGAAGCGAAACAAGCGAAACTGGAACAGGAGGAAGTGGAGCGGAAGCTGGCTGCCGAGGCGATTGATGTGACGCTGCCGGGCCGGCCTGTGAGTCTTGGCAACCCGCATCCGCTGACGCGTGTCATTGAAGAAATTGAAGACTTGTTTATCGGCATGGGCTATACGGTCGCCGAAGGGCCGGAAGTGGAGACCGACTATTACAACTTTGAGGCGCTCAACTTGCCGAAAGGCCATCCGGCCCGCGATATGCAAGATTCGTTTTACATCACGGAAGAGATTTTGCTTCGCACCCATACGTCGCCGATGCAGGCGCGGACGATGGAAAAGCACCGCGGGCGCGGCCCAGTGAAAATCATTTGCCCGGGCAAAGTGTATCGCCGCGACACCGATGATGCGACGCATTCGCACCAGTTTACGCAAATTGAAGGATTGGTTGTTGACCGGAACATCCGGATGAGCGATTTGAAAGGGACGCTGCGCGAATTTGCCCGCAAGCTGTTCGGGGAAGGGCGCGACATCCGCTTCCGGCCGAGCTTTTTCCCGTTCACGGAACCATCGGTCGAAGTCGATGTGTCCTGCTTCCGCTGCGAAGGGCGGGGCTGTGGCGTCTGCAAAGGCACCGGTTGGATCGAAATTTTAGGAGCCGGCATGGTGCATCCGAACGTGCTTGAGATGGCCGGTTTTGATTCGAAAACGTACACCGGCTTTGCGTTCGGCATGGGGCCGGAGCGGATCGCGATGCTGAAGTATGGTATTGATGACATCCGCCATTTCTATCAAAACGATCTACGTTTCTTGCGGCAATTTTTGCGTGTGTAACAGAAAAAGGAGGAGTTGGGAATGCTCGTTTCTTACCGTTGGCTAGGGGAATACGTCGATTTGACGGGCATCACCGCCAAAGAGCTCGCGGAGCGGATTACGAAAAGCGGCATTGAAGTCGAGCGGGTCGAAGCGCTTGACCGGGGAATGAAAGGAGTCGTCATCGGTCATGTGCTCGAGTGCGAGCCGCACCCGAACGCGGATAAACTGCGGAAATGCCTTGTCGACTTGGGAGAGGACGAACCCGTGCAAATCATTTGCGGCGCCCCGAACGTCGCCAAAGGGCAAAAAGTCGCCGTCGCCAAAGTCGGGGCGGTGCTGCCGGGCAATTTCAAAATCAAACGGGCGAAGCTGCGCGGGGAAGAATCGAACGGTATGATTTGTTCGCTCCAAGAGCTTGGCGTCGAAACGAAAGTCGTGCCGAAAGAATACGCGGACGGCATTTTCGTCTTTCCAAGCGACGCGCCGATCGGCGCCGATGCCATCGAGTGGCTCGGCTTGCATGACGAAGTGCTTGAACTGTCCTTGACGCCCAACCGCGCCGATTGTTTAAGCATGATCGGCGTCGCCTATGAAGTCGCCGCCATTCTCGGCCGCGATGTAAAACTGCCGGAAGCGGCGGTCAAGGAAAACAGCGAACATGTCCATGAATACATTTCCGTGCGCGTTGAGGCGCCGGAAGACAATCCGCTGTACGCCGGGCGGATTGTGAAAAACGTCCGGATCGGCCCGTCGCCTCTTTGGATGCAAGCGCGTTTGATGGCGGCCGGCATTCGCCCGCACAACAACGTCGTCGACATTACGAACTACATTTTGCTTGAGTACGGCCAGCCGCTTCATGCGTTTGACTACGACCGCCTCGGTTCGAAGGAGATTGTCGTCCGCCGTGCAAAAGCGGGCGAAACGATCATCACCCTTGATGATGTCGAGCGGAAGCTGACGGAAGAACATCTCGTCATCACCAACGGCCGCGAGCCGGTCGCCTTAGCCGGCGTGATGGGCGGGGCGAATTCGGAAGTGCGCGACGACACGACGACCGTGTTCATTGAAGCGGCGTACTTTACAAGCCCGGTCATCCGCCAAGCGGTGAAAGACCACGGGCTGCGCAGCGAGGCGAGCACCCGATTTGAAAAAGGGATCGATCCAGCGCGGACGAAAGAAGCGCTCGAGCGCGCCGCGGCGTTGATGTCGGAATACGCCGGCGGCGAGGTCGTCGGCGGCATCGTCGAAGCGAGCGTGTGGCGCCAAGACTCAGTGGTGGTGACGGTCACGCTCGAACGCATCAACGGCGTCCTCGGCACGGCAATGTCGAAAGAGGAAGTGGCCGCGATTCTTTCGAACTTGCAATTTCCGTTTACGGAAGACAACGGAACGTTCACGATCCACGTCCCGTCGCGTCGGCGCGACATTGCAATTGAAGAAGATATCATTGAAGAAGTCGCCCGTTTGTACGGCTACGACCGCCTGCCGGCGACGCTGCCGGTGGCCGAGGCGAAACCGGGCGGACTCACGCCGTACCAGGCGAAGCGCCGCCGCGTCCGCCGCTATTTGGAAGGAGCCGGCTTGTTCCAAGCGATCACGTATTCGTTGACGAGCCCGGACAAAGCGACGCGCTTTGCGCTTGAGACGGCCGAACCGATCCGCTTGGCGCTGCCGATGAGCGAAGAGCGGAGCGTTCTTCGACAAAGCTTGATTCCGCATCTGCTCGAAGCGGCGAGCTACAACCGCGCCCGCCAAGTCGAGAACGTCGCCTTGTACGAAATCGGCTCTGTCTACTTGTCCAAAGGAGAACACGTCCAACCGGCGGAAAACGAGCGGCTTGCCGGCGTTCTCACCGGCTTATGGCACGCCCATTTGTGGCAAGGCGAGAAAAAAGCGGCTGATTTTTACGTCGCCAAAGGCGTTCTTGACGGGTTGTTCGACTTGCTTGGGCTGTCCAAGCGCATCGCGTACCGCCCGGCGAAACGCGCCGATTTGCATCCCGGACGGACGGCGGACATTGTGCTTGACGGCCGGGTCATCGGCTTTGTCGGCCAGCTCCATCCGGCCGTGCAAAAAGAGTACGATTTAAAAGAAACGTACGTCTTCGAGCTCGCCTTGGCCGAGCTGTTGAACGCCGAAAGTGAAGCGATCCGCTACGAGCCGATTCCGCGATTCCCGTCCGTCGTGCGCGACATTGCCTTGGTCGTCGACGAAAACGTCGAAGCTGGCGCCCTCAAGCAAGCGATCGAAGAAGCCGGGAAACCGCTTGTCAAAGACGTCTCCCTCTTTGACGTCTACAAAGGCGACCGCCTGCCGGACGGGAAAAAATCGCTCGCCTTCTCGCTCCGCTACTACGATCCGGAGCGGACGCTCACGGATGAAGAAGTCGCCGCCGTCCACGAGCGGGTGCTCGCCGCGGTCGAGAAACAATTTGGCGCGGTGCTGCGCGGGTAAAACGAAAAGCTGTTCCAAAAAGCGACTCGCTTTTGGAACAGCTTTTTTTGGATGGATGGCATAGAATCGGAGCAAGGAAATAGGATTTGGAAGGTTCCGCTGAATCATCGCCTGATGTCCAAAACATGCATATAGATGCCATTTGAAGCTTTAAGATTCGTCGCTTTTCCTAAGCATTGGATCGACTGCCAAGACGTGATGGAGGCAAGCCTTGGCAGTCGAAAAAATGGACAAGCGGCTTTTCCATTAAGGAGATGGTAAACGTTTTCGTTGCGTCGATACAGATGCGGTTGTGCTGCCCTGTCAGCCGCGTTCGGCGATGATTTGCCCGGTTTGCGACACATCGTATCCGCCAAGCGCTTCGAGTTCGGTGCGGAACGAATCGGAGCGAAGCACGTTCAAGACGGCGGCGATGAGCGGTTCGTTCTCCCGCGTCCGCAGCATGACGACATCATACTGCTCTTTCATCAGCGGAATGAACTCGACGCCGGCCATTCGCGCCACTTTTTCCGTGCCGATGCCGACATCAGCGAGACCCGCCGCCACCGCGGAGGCGACGCTCAAATGGCTTGTCTCCTCACGCTCATAGCCGCGAATAGCGGACGGTGACAGCCCATGCAGGCGCAGCTGTTCATCCAAGAGCACACGCACCCCCGCTCCTTTTTCCCGGTTGACGATCACGACGTCGCTCCTTCCTAAGTCGCTCCACGTTTGAATGCCGCGCGGATTGCCTTTTTGCACGTAAAACCCGATCGGCCTGCGCATCAAGTTCACCATGATGTACGCATGGCCTGTCAACAGCTTTTCAACATAGGGACGGTTGTACTCACCCGTTTGCCCGTCAAACAAATGCACGCTGACGATGTCACATTGCCCTTTGTATAGAGCGATCAATCCGTTGAGGCTGCTCGTATAGGTGCGAAGCGATTGATAAGGGCCGCCTTTCTCGAGATGGGCGCCAAGCAAATCGAGCGCCATATCTTGACCGCTGATGATGATGGGGCGAAAAGCGGTTTCGGTCGGCCGTGAAACGGCGGGGGAAACGGTGCTTGCCTCCCCTTTTTGCCCGGCGATGTACCGCTTGAGATCATCCGCGGTGATCCGCATTTGCCGCCCAACGCGAAAGGCGGGCAGCTTCCCTTTTTTCACTAAATCATACACCGTTAGTTTTGACACCTTTAATAAGGAAGCGATTTCTTCAATCGTGTATGACTGCGGCTCCGGCATCATGCAATCCTCCTTTCTTCCATTGTAGCGCAAAGAAAGGGAGGTGAAAAAATTTTTTCTTTCATAACTATTTATCATTATTTATAATTAGATATCATTACATATAAAAATCTAAATGGAGATAAGGGGGATGTAGATGCGAAAAATGGCATGGCTTGTCGCGGTGGTCTTGTTGTTCGGCTTGTATGGCTGCGACAGCGGTTCGAAAGAGGGGGCTGGGCAAACGAAATCGGCGGACAAAGTGGAGCTCACTATCTCCGCCGCGGCCAGTCTGCAAGAAGCGCTGGAAGAAGCGAAAACGGCGTTTGAACGAAAGCACCCGAACATCCGCATCCAATATAATTTTGGCGCGTCGGGCGCCTTGCAAAAACAAATTTCCGAAGGGGCGCCGGTCGATCTCTTTTTCTCCGCGGCTGCCGAGCCATTTGAGGAACTGAAAAAGGAAGGGCTGATCGATTCCAAACACGAAAAAACCGTGCTCGCCAACGAGCTGGTGCTCATCGTTCCGAAACAAGGAGAAGAGGCGATTCAGTCGCTCGATGACATCACCCGCGCCAAACGAGTGGCGATCGGCATCCCCGAGTCGGTGCCGGCCGGCATGTACGCGAAACAAACGCTTGAGCATGCCGGGTTATGGGAAAAAGTCAAGCCGCACCTTGTTCTTGCCAAAGACGTCCGCCAAGTGTTGACGTATGTCGAAACGGGCAACGTCGACGCCGGGTTTGTGTACCGGACGGACGCGCTCGTGTCGGACAAAGTCAAGATCGCCGCCTCCGTGCCAAGCGGCATGCACGACCCGATCGTCTATCCGCTTGGTGTTGTCAAGACGAGCAAACATCTCAAGGAGGCGCGGGAGTTGTATGATTATTTGACGAGCGAACAAGCGCTCCAAATATTCGAACAACACGGGTTCCGACCAAGCCGTTGAATCTGCTTCCCATTGGGAGGGGATATATGGTAAAATAAAGGCGATGCCAATCGAATAGGCGATGGAGTTCGCCATAACCGCCGGCTTCCGGCTGATGACTCCTGCTGCAAATTGAAGCGGCAGGAGTCTGTTCATTTTTGGAAGGAGGGGTCCTTATTGGTCTATCTCGCTGTCGGCATCGCCGGCATGATCGGCGCGCTTGTCCGCTATGGCCTCGGTTTGGTTGTTCCCGCCGCCGCCGTCGGCGGCTTTCCGCTCGGGACGCTTTTCATCAACTGGACAGGCTCGTTTTTGCTCAGCTGGTTCACCGTGATGTTCACCCGCCGCCCCGCGTGGCCGCCATGGCTGAAAACAGCCGTAACGACCGGGTTCGTCGGTTCGTATACGACGTTTTCGACGCTTAGTGTTGAATGTGTGGAATTGATGGAACAAGGGCGCTTTGGCATGGCGGCCGTTTATATCGCTGCCAGCCTGTTTGGCGGGTTGCTCGCCTCATGGGCTGGATATGCCGCCGCTCAACCGGAACGGAAGGAAGGGATTGGATAATGTACGCACCGCTGTTTGTGGCGATCGGCGGTTTTTTCGGCGCCATGGCCCGCTATCTCGTCAGCCGCTGGACGGCTCGGCGTTCGCCGCGTTTTCCGCTCGGGACGCTCATTGTCAACTTGCTTGGGTCCTTCTTGCTCGGCTGGCTCGCCGGAAGCGGCGCCGCCGATGCCGCAAAACTGCTTGTTGGCACGGGCTTTATGGGCGCGTTCACCACGTTTTCGACCTTAAAATGGGAAAGCGTGCAAATGATGCAGCAACGCCAATGGGCGAAGGTTGTCGTTTATTTGGCGGCTACGTATTTGTGTGGCGTGTGGCTCGCGTGGCTTGGCTATCACGTGGGGCGGTGACCGCAGCGCCGAAAAACAAGCATTGTTTCTTAATTAGTTGATTGTGAAAAAGAACGTTCTTGGCTTGCTTTTAGAGGGCTGGTGATTGAATGAAAAATGTGAATCAACAACAGTGTTTTTCAATTTGATAAGCCTTGTAAAATCTGTTTTTCTCTTTGATCAAAAATGACCGATTTGCAGGAATGATTGTTTTTTCACCGCCCTTCTAGGCAATCAGTATGGATGAATGGATAGAAAAATCTTCCCCGCAAACGATTCGTTCGCGGGGAAACGGAGATCGATGAAGGACAACGTTCGAAACACGGATGGCGTTATCTTCTGCTTTTTCCAAACAATAATTGTTCGAGAATGTCATGAATGCGCGTATTTTCATAAATGCCGGTGAATCGCTCCGCTCCCGGGCCCATGGCAGTCAGCGGCACATCGGCGGCGGTGTGGCCTGTTGTCGTCCAGTCGAGGGCGAACGTTTGCGTAGAGCGGGCAATTGGAAACGGACCGTCTTCGCCGGAGATCGTTTTGCCGTCTCCCGACTCATCCGTGCCGCCCGGCGTTTCGATCGTCAAGCCGCCGCATTCATGGTCAGCGAGCACGAGGACGAGCGTATCCCGATGGCGCTTGGCGTACTGTTTCGCTACGGCGACCGCTTCGTCAAGCTGCTGGCCCGCTTTGATCATGAGCGATCCGTTGTTTTCATGGCTCATTTCATCAATGGCTTCTTCTTCGACAACGAGGAAAAAGCCCTTTTTATTTTGCGACAGCACGTCAAGCGCTTTTTTTGTCATATCGGGCAGCGGCACAACGGGATTGTACACATCTCCTTCTCCTTCGGGGCGCTGCTGGAACATTTCTTCGTTGGCAAACAGTCCAAGCAGCTTGCGGCCGGACGCTTGTTTCAGCTCATCGGCGGTGCGGACGTACGTGTAGCCGAGCTGCTTGGCGCGTTCAACCAAGTTTCCTTGCGTGCCTTTGCTTGCTTCTTCCGGATCTTCGGCTGGATGGTCGGGGTAATAGCCAGGATTTCCAGCAGGATACCAGTAATCTTCCCCGCCGCCCAAAATGACATCCACTTTCGTTTGTTCGATGTATTGCTTGGCGATGTCGCTTTGGGCAGAGCGATTGGCGGTGTGGGCGGCAAACGCAGCCGGCGTGGCGTCCGTCACTTGGGCGGTCGTGACAAGCCCTGTTGCCTTGCCGGCTTTTTTTGCTTGTTCCAAAATCGTTTCCACTGGTTTTCCTTGCAGATCAACAGAGATGGCGCCGTTGTACGTTTTCACGCCTGAGGCGATCGCGGTCGCCGCCGCAGCGGAGTCGGTGATGAATGACTTCGAGTCGGCGGAGTTCGTATGGACAAGCCCGCTGTATGGCATATCGTCCATCTCCAATTCTCCAGCGATCCCTTTTGTGGCAAGGCGAATGGCGTTGCGATGCGCTGTGCCCATGCCGTCGCCGACAAAAAGGACGACATTTTTCACCTCAGACGGCTTCGATTGTTTCGCTGGGGCGGCCCATGCATCTTGTCCGGCTTGATGCAGCGCCAGTCCGGCGCTCAGCACGGCGATGAGCAAAGCCGTGCGGCGTTTCGATTGGAACATCGTTCTCCTCTCCCTCTTCAGATGATTTTGTCATCTTTATCGTACAAGCTGGATGTTAAGTGTTCGTGAATGCCATGTAATCGTTTTGAAAACATTTCCTTATTATTCGAATGGGGCGACAGAATGGGTTCTCTTTTGCCAACATTCCTCGTTGACTTTTTCTTTTTTCCTTGGTATCGTTACTAATAGTTCAACAGTTGAACTAAATGGACAAATGCCGCCGTGCAAGAGAGCATCTGGTTGATTGTGCAATCATGAAACAAACGGAGGTGAATCAATGCCGGGACGAAACATCGATGAGTGGATTGACCGCTATTTGTCCGTGTCGTTTCTCGTGATGAAACGCGGAGCGGCGCTTGTCAAAGGCAGTCTTTGCGAAGAGATGACGCACGATCAATATTATTTGCTTCGCTACATCCGCAGGCGGGGGGCGTGCACGTCAACGGAGCTCGCTGCGATGTTTGGCGTGAACAAAAGCGCGGTGACGGCGATGACAAATCGCCTCGTCGACAAAGGCTGGCTACGCCGCGACCGTGACGAGAACGACCGGCGCGTCATCGTCTTATCGCTGACGGAGCAGGGGGAAGCATGGGTAGAGGAAATGGACCGCAGCGTCTATCGGCTCGTCGAAGAAGTGATCGCCCGCTTTCCAGAGGAGGAGATCGAAACGTTCATCCGTACGTATGAACGGTTGGCCCGCGTGCTGCAGGAGGTGGAAGAAGCGAAATGAGGGCGATGATCAAAGGAAGATGGTTTGTGCTTGCGGCGTGGATCATCATGGCGGCGGTGCTCATGATGACCGCGCCGAACATGGGCGAGCTTGTCAGGGAAAAAGGGCAGCTGAGCGTGCCGGACGGCTACTCGTCGTCATTGGCGGCAAAATTGATCAAAGAGGCAAACGGCCAGGAAAACAAACAAAATGAACGATCCGCGGTGCTTGTCTTTTACCAAAAAGGCGGGCTGACGGCGGACGATAAAAAAGAGATTGAACGGGCGGTAAACGCGCTCGAAAAGAAAAAAGAGGAACTTCATGTCACGAACATCGTCTCGCCGTTTGCCAACCGGGAGCTGGAAAAAGAACTCATCTCCAAAGATGGAACGACGATGCTCATTTCCGTCAGCATCGACCCGGCCGGGCGGACGGCGAAGCAATTGACCGACGCCCTGTATAAAGCGGTCGATGGCGTCAAGGTCGAGCATTATTTCACCGGCGGCTGGATGATCGATGAAGATGTCGTGACGAGCTCGCAGGAAGGCGTGAAGAAAACGGAAGGGATCACGGTCGTCTTTATTTTAATTGTGTTGCTCGCCGTGTTCCGCTCGCCGGTGGCGCCGCTCATTCCGCTGCTCGCGGTCGGGGCGACGTATGTCGTCTCGCAGTCGGTCGTTGCGTTTTTAGTAGATAAAGTGAATTTCCCGCTGTCGACGTTCACGCAAACGTTTTTAGTCGCGGTGTTGTTTGGCATTGGGACCGACTATTGCATTTTGTTGCTGAGCCGGTTTAAAGAAGAACTGGCGAAACGCGGCGATCGGGTGGAAGCGATCGTCGCCACGTACCGGACGGCTGGGAAAACGGTGGCCGCAAGCGGCATTGCCGTCATGATCGGCTTTGCGGCGATCGGTTTGTCGACGTTTAAGCTGTACCAATCGGCGGCGGCCGTCGCCGTTGGGGTAGCGGTGCTGCTTTTGGCGCTCGTGACGCTTGTGCCGTTTTTCATGGCCGTGCTTGGCGAGAAGCTGTTTTGGCCGGTGCGGGGGAAGCTCGAGCATGGGCAAAGCCGGCTTTGGCTCGCGGCTGGCCGATTTGCGTTCGCCCGTCCGCTTTTGGCGCTGGCGATTGTCGCTGTCGTGACCGTGCCGGTGTTGGCGACGTATGATGGCAAACTGTCGTTTGATTCCATGGAAGAGATCGGCGATCATTATCGTTCCGTCAAAGCGTTTGACATCATTGCCGATCATTTCAATCCGGGAGATGCCATGCCGACGCAGGTGGTATTGAAAAGCAAAGAGCCGCTTGATTCGGAAGAAGGGCTGGCGTTGATTGAGAAAATGAGCCGTGAGATCGAAAAAGTTGATGGCGTGGCGAGCGTCCGCTCGGCGACGCGTCCGACGGGAGAGCCGATTCAGGAGCTGTATGTCACCGAACAGGCGAAACAGCTGAAAAGCGGCCTTGGCGCCGGCAAAGAGGGCATTGAGAAAATCGGCTCCGGCCTTGAGGCGGCAAGCCAAAAGTTGTCCTCGTCCGCTCCGCAGCTGAAGCAGGCGTCATCCGGCGTCGGCCAGCTCGTCTCCGGAACGGAGCGGCTTGAAGACGGCCTGCGCCAGCTGCAAACCGGTCTCAGTCAAATTGAACAAGGGGTGCGCCGGGGAGCAATGGGCGCCGGTGAGCTGAAAAACGGCTTAGTGACGCTTCGCGACAATGCAAAAAAGCTGCAGGAAGGCGCCACGCAGCTGCTTGACGGCTACAAGCAGGCGGAACAAGGACTGTCGGCGCTAAGCGGCCAGTACCGGCAAATCGAAGCGGGATTAAAAGCTGTCGCCGCTCAGCTTGCCGCCGTGCAGACGATGCTCGGGCAAGTCGAACAGTCGCATCCGGAACTCCGTCAAGATGGGCAATACCAACAAGCAAAAATGACGGTTGCCGCCTTGTCCGGCCAGACGAAACAAATGGCGGACGGCCTCACGCAATTGAACGGGGCGCTTGAGCAGGCGCGCGCCGGTTTGGCGAAAGCGAACGAATCGTTCGCCCAACTCGCGGCTGGTCAAGCGGCGGTCAACGGCGGCTTGGATCAAGTCATTGCCGGGCTTAGTGAGCTCGAAGCCGGATTGACGAAAGCGGCCGACGGTCAGAAACAGGCGGTTGATAAATTGCCGCAATTCTCCCGAGGGCTTGAGCAAGTGAACGGCGGCCAGCGCCAATTGCTTGAGCATTTCTCCGCGCTTGGCGGCCAGCTCGGCCAGCTTGTAAATGGCTTGGACCAAAGCGCGTCCGGCCTTCAAAAAGTGGCGAACGGCCTCGGAACGGCGGAAACGTATTTAGCCGATTTGTCATCGGCCCCGGAGAAAGAAATGGCCGGCTGGCACATGCCGAAAGAGGCGCGCGAAAGCAAAGACTTTACGCAGGCGAAAGACGCGTATATGTCGAAAGACCGCCGCATCGTGACGTTCGATGTCATTTTAAAAGAAAATCCGTATTCAACATCGGCGCTCGGCCGCATCGATGACATTCGCGCCGCGGCCGAACGGGCAGTGAAAGGAACGAAGTGGGAAGACGCGACGATCGCTGTCGGCGGCGTCACCAGCACGTACGCCGATTTGCAGGCGATTTCGAACGCCGACTATCGGCATACCGCGGTGCTTATGCTCATTGGCATCGCCATCGTGTTGGCGGTGCTGCTCCGTTCGCTGATCATGCCGCTTTATTTGATCTTGTCGCTCGTGTTGACGTATTACACGTCGATGGCCGTCACCGAGCTCATTTTCGTCAACGGCCTTGGCTATGCCGGCTTGAACTGGGCGGTGTCGTTCTTCGCCTTTGTGCTGCTTTTGGCGCTCGGCATCGACTACAGCATCTTCCTGATGGATCGGTTCAACGAATACCGCGGCCGGCCGGTGAAGGAAGCGATGCTGTCGGCGATGGGCCATATGGGGACGGTCATCATCTCGGCCGCCGTCATTTTGGGCGGAACGTTCGCCGCGATGTATCCGTCCGGCGTCTTGTCGCTTTTGCAAATTGCGACGATTGTGCTGACAGGGCTCCTGCTTTACGCCCTCGTCGTCCTGCCGCTTTTCGTGCCGGTCATGGTCCGCACGTTCGGCCGCGCGAACTGGTGGCCGTTTCGGCAGCTGGCAAGCGAGACAACCGGACTGGAACAACAAAAAATTAGTTAAGAAGGCGGGCCATCGCTGCTTCCCAAGATCTAGGAAGCGGCGTTCTTTTTTAGGGAGAACGGAAAGGATGCCGACCTTCTAATCAAGAGAATGTACGTTCTGTTCGTGTTGCTTGATCATCTTCCAGTGATTCATTCCCCTCAATCATGATTCTATTTCACGAGCATATTTTTTCCGTTTTTGCCCAATGTAAAGGTATGATGAGTGATAGAGAACATTCCAGAACCTAAAGGAGGAATGACGCCATGACGAAACGAGTGCTCATGGTGGTGACGAACCATACGACGATCACCGACGACCATAAAACCGGGCTTTGGCTTGAAGAGTTTGCCGTGCCGTATTTGGTGTTTAAAGAAAAAGGGTATGACGTGAAAGTGGCGAGCATTCAAGGCGGTGATGTGCCGCTTGACCCGCGCAGCATCAATGAAAAAGACCCGTCTTGGGCCGAGGCGGAAGCAGCGCTGAAACATACAGCGCGCTTAAGCAAAGACGATGCACACGGGTTTGACGCCATTTTCCTTCCCGGTGGACACGGGACGATGTTCGATTTTCCCGACAATGAAACGCTGCAATACGTCTTGCAGCAGTTTGCCGAAGACGGCCGGATCATCGCCGCTGTCTGCCACGGTCCGTCAGGGCTGGTGAACGCCACATACAAAGACGGTACGCCGATTGTGAAAGGAAAAACGATCACGTCGTTTACAGACGAAGAAGAACGCGAAGTCGGGCTTGACGTCCATATGCCGTTTTTGTTGGAGTCCACCTTGCGCCTGCGCGGGGCGAATTTCGTCCGCGGCGAGAAGTGGACCGATTTCTCGGTGCGCGACGGCAACTTGATCACTGGGCAAAACCCGCAATCAAGCCGAAGCACGGCGGAGAAAGTCGTCGCCGCGCTGGAAGAACTGGCGTGAGCGATATCGGCTGAACTTGTGACAAGACGCTGCTTTTTTGGCGCGTCTTGTTTTTTTGGCACGATTTTCTGGCCGTTGTCCGGAAATGAATCCCGGTCAGTCAAGAGTTTGTGGAGAACTCTTTTCGGTTCACCACGTATGTTGTCGACCACCAGTTAGCAAACCATTTTTATGTATTGATATCGTAAGCGTTTTTGGACTTTCATCTGTCATGGTAAGGTAGTGAAGCTGCAATCGATTTTTTACACCAAAACAAAATTCCGAAGAACTGACAGTGCTTAATGGGGCGGCATCCCGGACGACTGATGAAGATAAGGGATATTTTGACGTACCATATCGGGATTACAATTCATTCACGTTCTGCTGGAATGGATTATTTTGTACGAGCAACGGAAAAATCGAAGGCCATCGATGGCGCGGCAGAATAGGCCGTCTAATGATCCCGGCTCACTAGGCTGGGTGGGGACAGCCTTTTGGTTGTTTGCGGATGAAAAGCCATTTTCTTCATAACGTAAAACGAAACATGTGGAAAGGATGGGAAACGGTGTCGTTCAGTTACTACGGGTCGACCTGTGCAACGGAGCCAACGCTGCCGTTTCCCATGGATGTGATTGAAACAATTACCGGTGCTTGGCGATGTCAAGCGCCTTTTTCGTATTGGCAAAATGAAGCTTGGCGCACGTCTCAAGTGCTTCAGCTCCTCGCTCGCGGATGATCCGGGCTGCGGCTTCGTCAACGATGGCGCCGGCGCCTTTCGGGAGCAAAAGGCCGACGGTGCGGGATAATCGCTCCATCTCTTCTAAAAACACATAGCGGGCGATGATCGAGGCGGCGGCGACAGCCACGTGCACGCTTTCTGCTTTTGGCAGGCAATGCACCCGATCGCTTACGATGCGCGTTTCATCAGCGAGGCAGCGGAAATACGAGCCGCGTTCTAAAAACTGATCGATGATGATCGCTTCTGGTTCGATGGGCGCGATGGCGTCAACAAGTTTCGCGAGCGTCCGGTTGTGAAGCAGCGCCTTCATTTTCGTCTGCGGCATTCCGCTTCGCTGCCAGCGGTTGTATTCGGCGTTATCAAGCACAGTGACGGCATACGGCGCCGTTTCCATGATGGCGGGGGCGATTTTGTGGATCGCCTCGTCCGTTAGTTGCTTTGAATCTTTCACGCCAAGCGCCGCGATTTTGGCGATATGCGACCGATCAACGTAGGCGGCGGCGACGACGATCGGGCCGAAATAGTCCCCGGTGCCGACTTCATCCGAACCGATGGCAGAAAGCTTCTCGAGCCTATGTTCCAATGGGGGCGAGGCGGTCTCTCTCTCCTGTCGTTTGCCTGGATCAGCCCCCCTCTTCACCATCCATTTCCCTGCTTCTTGCTCCGCCGCTTTCCCTTGAAACAGCACTTTGCCTGAGCGGTAGGCGGTGATGACGACATCCGGGCGCTTGACGGCAAACAACGCTCCGGCCGGAAGCCGGTCGGATAAGGCGTCTTGGTAGTGGGCGCGCAAGGCGTCAAGCAGCTGTTGATCGGCTTGAATCACATAGTTTGACAATGTTCGATCGCTCCTTTATCTTCTCTATCGTCGCTGTGTGTCGCATCTTTCCATTATACCAGCGTTCATGATATGATAAACAGTAGGATTTTGCGAAATGGGGGAGAAAGTTTGACAGGACAGCCAAAAACGCGGGTGAGCGTCCGCATCTATGGTCAAGACTACACGATCGTCGGCGCGGAAAGCCCAGCCCATATCCGGCTCGTGGCGGCGTTCGTTGACGATAAAATGCATGAATTCAGTGAGAAAAATCCGATGCTCGATGTGCCGAAACTGGCCGTTTTGACGGCCGTCAATATTGCCAGTGAGTATTTGAAGTTAAAGGAAGAATACAACCGGCTTCGTGAACAGCTGAAGAAGGAGAAGGATGGGGAACGCGATGATTGATGTCGTGCTGCTGTTTGTCCTGTTGCTGGGGGCGATGATCGGGCTGAAGCGCGGCTTTATTCTCCAATTCATTCATATGGCCGGGTTTTTCATTGCCTTTTTCGTTGCTTATCAGTATTATGAGCGGTTTGTACCGACATTGCGCCTTTGGATTCCATATCCGACGTTCGGCGATCCGGAGACGATGAAGCTGCTGTTTCAGAGCACCCATTTAGACGATGCCTATTATCGGGCGATTTCCTTTGCACTTTTATTTTTTGTGGTGAAAATCGTGCTTCAAATCGTCGGCTCGATGCTCGATTTCGTCGCCCAGCTGCCGCTGTTGCGCAGCGTCAACCGTCTGGCGGGGGCGGCGCTCGGATTTGCGGAAGTGTATTTGCTCGTCTTTTTGTTTTTGTATATCGGGGCGCTCGTGCCGATTGACAGCGTGCAGGAGCAGCTGCAGCATTCGCTCATGGCGACCGTGATTGTGAAACATACGCCGGTGTTGTCGGAGATGCTTGGCAACTGGTGGATTCATGGCCGCGTCTGATGACCTGCTTGAAGGACGACAAACGCTTTCACCGATTCATGACTATGTTTGCTGGAATGTGGCCGTGATGTTGGAAAGAGAGGGGACGGCATGGACATAAACAAAAAAGATGTCATCCGCCTGTTGGAAACGATTGCGTTATATTTGGAAATCAAAGGGGAGAATCCGTTTAAAGTGAACGCATTCCGCAAGGCGGCAAGCGCGTTGGAGGCGGATGAGAGGAGCCTCGCGGAAATTAGCGACTTTACCGCCATCCCTGGCATCGGCAAAAGCACAGCGGCGATCATCACCGAATTTATCAAGAGCGGCTCGTCGTCGGTGCTGAATGAACTAAAACGCGATGTTCCGGAGACGCTGCTCGCCTTGCTCAAACTGCCGGGGCTTGGCGGCAAAAAAATCGCCAAGCTGCATCAGGAGCTTGGCATTGTCGATATGGACGGATTGAAAGAAGCGTGCTTGGCTGGAAAAGTGCGCGCGCTTGCCGGTTTTGGCGCGAAAACGGAAGAAAAGCTGCTTGCGGCCATTGAAAAGGCAGGCAAACGCCCCGAGCGGCTGCCGCTCGCCCGGGTGCTCGCGATCGCGGCGGACATTGAACGCCAGCTCGCTTGTCTTGATGGCGTGATTCGCTTCTCGCGGGCCGGCAGCTTGCGGCGCTTGAACGAAACGGTGAAAGATTTGGATTATGTCATCGCTACCGATCGTCCGGCCGAGGTGCGCGACGGGCTGCTCGGCTTTGAGCGCATCCGCGAAGTGCTCGCCGCTGGGGAGACGAAAGTGTCGCTTCTTTTTCAGTATGATGATGAAATTGCGGCTGATTTCCGTCTCGTCGGCGAGGACGAGTTTGCGACCGCGCTTCACCATTTTACCGGATCGAAGGACCATAATGTGCGCATGCGCCAGCTCGCCAAAGAGCGCGGGGAGAAAATCAGCGAATATGGCGTGGAAGACCAAGCGACAGGCAAGGTGAAAACGTTCCCCGATGAATCGGCGTTTTACGCCCATTTCGGGCTGCCGTACATTCCGCCGGAGCTGCGTGAAGATGGCACGGAAGTCGATCGATATTCTTCTGATGATCCACTTGTCCATTTTGACGATATCCAAGGCGACTTGCATATGCATTCGGCATGGAGCGACGGCGCGTGTTCGCTCGAGGAGCTCGCCGAAGCGTGCCGCCGCCGCGGCTATCGGTATATCGCCATTACCGACCATTCGCACTATTTGAAAGTCGCCAACGGCTTGACCCCGGATCGGTTGCGGCGCCAGCGCGAGGAAATTGAGCGGCTGAACGCGCGCTATTCGGATTTTACGATTTTGGCCGGCATTGAGATGGATATTTTGCCGGACGGGACGCTCGATTACGACGATGACGTGCTCAAGGAGCTTGATTTTGTCATCGCCGCCATTCACTCTGCGTTCAAACAGCCGCGCGAGACGATCATGAAACGGCTTGAGGCGGCGCTTCGCCACCCGTACGTCGATGTCATTGCTCATCCGACCGGAAGGCTGATCGGCCAGCGCGACGGCTATGACGTCGATATCGAGCGGCTCATCGAGCTGGCGGCGGAGACGAACACGGTGCTTGAGTTAAACGCCAACCCAAACCGGCTCGACTTGTCGGCGGCCTACGTGAAAAAAGCCCAGGAAGCGGGGGTGTACATTGCCATCAACACGGACGCCCACCATTTGGACATGCTCGAGGATATGGCGATCGGCGTAGCGACGGCAAGAAAAGGTTGGATCCATAAGGAAACGGTCATCAACACATGGCCGCTTGAAAAGCTGCAACAGTTTTTGCACGACAAACGAAAGAAATGAATCAGCTGGGGGTCAGATACGTGCAACCAAAAGTGCTTCACACCTTGGAGTTTGATAAAGTGAAAGAGCAGTTGGCTGAGCATGCGTCCTCGCCGCTCGGTTTGGAAAAAATCGACGCTCTCATGCCGTCTTCTGACTTGGAGGAGGTGGCCGCCTGGCTTGACGAAACGGATGAAGCCGCCGCTGTTTTGCGGCTTGCTGGCTATGTGCCGCTTGACGGAGTAGTCGACATCCGTCCGCATCTCAAGCGGGCGGCGATCGGCGGCACGCTCAGCCCGCAAGAGCTGCTTGAAGTGGCGGCCACCTCGGCCGCAAGCCGGCAAATGAAGCGGCTGATCGCGGGTCTCTATGACGAGCATGGCGGACTTGAGCGGCTTTTCCGTTATGCGGACACATTGGCTGAAGCGCCGGAACTCGAGCATGACGTTCGCCGCTCGATCGATGACCATGGCGAAGTGCTGGATGCCGCAAGCGACCGCCTCCGCTCGCTGCGCGGGCAAATTCGGTCAGTGGAAGCGCGCATCCGCGAGAAACTTGAGAGCATCATCCGCTCGCCGTCGGCGCAAAAACGGCTGTCGGACGCCATCATTACGATCCGCAATGACCGATATGTCATCCCGGTGAAACAAGAGTATCGCGGCGCCTACGGCGGCATCGTCCACGACCAGTCGGCGTCCGGGGCGACGCTGTTTATTGAACCGCAGGCGGTCGTCGAGTTGAACAATGCGCTCCGCGAAGCGCGGGCGAAAGAAAAGCAAGAAATCGAACGCATTTTGCGCGAGCTTTCGGCAAAAGTCGCTGAGCAGGCCGAGCCGCTTGCGCGGACGGTCGAAGCGCTCGCGGCGCTTGATTTTGCGTTCGCCAAGGCGAAATACGCCCGCCGGTTGCAAGCCGCGAAGCCAGCGGTCAATAGCCGAGGCTATCTTCGTTTTTTGCAGGCACGCCATCCGCTGCTGGATCAAGAAAAGGCGGTGCCCAATGATATTGAATTGGGCGGCGACTATACGACGATCGTCATCACCGGGCCGAACACCGGCGGAAAAACGGTGACGTTAAAAACGATCGGCTTGTTGACGCTCATGGCGCAAGCGGGGCTGTTCATCCCGGCGGCCGACGGATCGGAAGCGGCGGTGTTCCGTTCCGTTTTCGCCGATATCGGCGATGAGCAGTCGATCGAACAAAGCTTGAGCACGTTCTCGTCCCATATGGTCAATATCGTTGACATTTTGCGCCATGTCGATGGTGAAAGCCTTGTGCTGTTTGACGAGCTTGGGGCTGGCACCGACCCGCAGGAAGGGGCGGCGCTCGCCATCGCCATCTTGGATGAAGTGCACGGGCGCGGGGCGCGAACGGTGGCGACGACGCATTATCCCGAATTGAAAGCGTACGGCTACAACCGCCCCGGCGTCGTGAATGCCAGCGTCGAGTTTGACACCGAAACGCTCCGCCCGACGTATAAACTGTTGATCGGCATCCCCGGCCGCAGCAACGCCTTTGATATTTCGCGCCGCCTTGGGCTTGATGAACGCATCATCGAGCGGGCGAAAGCGCAAGTGAGCGCCGAAAGCCATAACGTCGAAAACATGATCGCGTCGCTTGAACGAAGCAAAAAGCAAGCGGAGGAAGATGAAGCGCGGGCGCGCGCGGCGCTGGAGGAGGCTGAGCGGCTGCGCGCCGAATGGGAACAAAAATGGGAAGAGCTCGAAGAAGAAAAAGCGGAGCGGCTGGCGGAAGCAACGCAAAAAGCAGCCGACATCATCCGCGCCGCGGAACGCGAAGCCGAGCGGATCATCCACGAGCTGCGCCGCTTGCAAAAAGAAAAGCAGGCGGAAGTGAAAGAGCATGAGCTCGTCGAGGCGAAACAGCGGCTCGCTGCCGCTATGCCGAAAGTGGAGAAGCGGAAAAAGGCGAAAAAGGCTGCTTCACGCCATGTGTTCCAGCCGGGTGATGAAGTGAAGGTGACGAGCCTCAACCAAAAAGGCTACTTGATCGAAAAAGTGTCGGACGACGAATGGCAAGTGCAGCTCGGCATTTTGAAAATGAAAATTCATGAGCGTGATTTGGAGTATATCGGCAGCGCGCCGGCGAAAGATGTGACGCCGATTGCGACGGTGAAAGGCAAGGACGCCCATGTTAGCCTCGAGCTTGACTTGCGCGGCGAACGGTACGAAGATGCTCTCATTCGCCTTGAGAAATACTTGGATGATGCCGTGCTCGCCGGATATGCGCGCGTTTCGATCATCCACGGCAAAGGGACGGGCGCGCTCCGCCAAGGAGTGCAGCAGTTTTTAAAACAACACCGGGCGGTGAAAAGCTTCCGGTTCGGAGAGGCGAATGAAGGCGGCACCGGGGTGACGATCGTTGAACTGAAATGATGGGGGCGATGGCAATGGCGTCGTTTTGGGAGCACGACATGGTGAAAACGGCGGCCAATTTCAGCGTCGCCGTGTTGTGCATCGTCGTCTTTTTAGCCGTATTTGAATTGGTGACGAAGTACAAAAACTGGGAAGAGATTCGCAAAGGCAATGTGGCGGTGGCGATGGCAACCGGCGGGAAAATTTTCGGCATCGCCAACATTTTTCGCTATGCGCTCGCCCGCCATGAGTCGCTGCCGTCGATGATTGGCTGGGGGCTGTACGGGTTTTTGCTTCTGCTCGCCGCGTACTTTATTTACGAATTTTTGACGCCGAAATTCAATATTGATGACGAAATTGCCAATGACAACCGGGCCGTCGGCTTGATTTCCATGGTGATTTCCGTCGGCTTGTCGTTTGTCATCGGCGAAGGCATTCAGTAAAGGGGAACAACGAATGAACGCAGTAGTGAAATGGTTGTTGATTGCGGTCGGGCTGTTTTTGATCGCCAGCATCGTCTATATGGCCGTGCGCAACCGATCGGTCGATGTGCTGGCGAAAATCTTGTTTGTCATCTGCGCGTGCTTTTTCTTCGTTGGTTTGGTGTACTGGTTTTGGTAACGCTCGGTTCAAGCCCGGCGTTCTTTTTTTTGATGAAAAATTAGAAAAAGTAAAATAAAATAGAAGCAAGGGGGGATTGCATATGGAAAAACCGTGGCTTGCTCACTACCCGCCGGAGATTCCGCACACGCTCGACTATCCAAAGAAAACGCTTTCCGACTATTTGCGGGAGACGGCGGAACAATTCGGAGACCATGAGGCGATCGACTTTTTCGGAAAGACGATGACGTTTCGCGAGCTGTACGAGCAAGCATTGACATTCGCGCATTATTTGCGGACGATCGGATTGAAAAAAGGGGATCGGGTGGCGATTATGCTGCCGAACTGCCCGCAGGCGGTCATCAGCTACTACGGGACGCTCCTAGCCGGCGGCATCGTCGTGCAGACGAACCCGCTTTACACCGAGTATGAGCTTGAATACCAGCTGAACGACAGCGGCGCCTCGGTGCTCGTGACGATGGATCTTCTGTATCCAAAGGCGGAAAAGGTGAAAGGGAGGACGCCGGTCAAACATTGGATTGTCACGAGAATGCAAGATTATTTGCCCACGGTGAAGAAATGGCTGTATCCGCTTGTGCAGCGGAAGCAAAACATGCCCATCGTCCGCATCGAGGAAAGCGAAACCGTTCATATGTTCCGCACGATCGTCAGTCAGAAGGAAACCGCTCCGATCGGGGTGGACATCGATCCGGTGGAAGATGTGGCGCTGCTGCAATATACAGGCGGCACGACGGGACATCCGAAAGCGGCCATGTTGACGCATCGCAACTTGATCGCCAATACGCTCATGTGCGCCCATTGGGTGTATAAATGCGAAAAAGGAAAAGAAACGGTGCTCGGTGTGCTTCCGTTTTTCCACGTGTACGGCATGACGACGGTGATGAATTTGTCCGTGATGATGGCGAGTAAAATGGTGCTGCTCCCGCGCTTTGATGTCAAGCAAACATTAAAAGCAATCGAGCGCACCCGGCCGACGATGTTCCCAGGCGCGCCGACGATGTACATCGCTTTGTTGAACCATCCGGATTTGCCGAAATATGATTTATCCTCGATCAACGTCTGCATCAGCGGCTCCGCTCCGCTGCCGGTCGAGGTGCAGGAGCAGTTTGAACGGGCGACGGGCGGAAAGTTGATTGAAGGCTATGGGTTAACCGAGGCGTCCCCTGTCACCCACAGCAACTTCCTTTGGGACGGGGAGCGGGTGAAAGGAAGCATCGGCGTTCCGTGGCCGGATACGGACGCGAAAATCATTTCCTTGGAAACGGGTGAGGAAGCAAAGCCGGGAGAGCGTGGAGAACTCGTCGTGCGCGGGCCGCAAGTGATGAAAGGCTACTGGAATCGTCCGGAAGAGACCGAGCAAGTGCTGCGCGACGGATGGCTGTATACAGGTGACATTGGATATATGGATGAGCGTGGGTATTTTTATATCGTCGACCGCAAGAAAGATGTCATTATCGCCGGCGGTTACAACATTTACCCGCGCGAAGTCGAAGAAGCGCTGTATGAGCACCCGAAAGTGCAGGAAGCGGCCGTGATCGGCGTTCCGGATCCGTACCGCGGCGAGACGGTGAAAGCGTTCGTCGTGTTAAAGCCGGGGGAGATGTGCAGCGAACAGGAGCTTGACGCGTTTATGCGCCAGCGCCTGGCTGCTTACAAAGTGCCGCGCATCTACGAGTTCCGCAGCGAATTGCCGAAGACGGCGGTCGGCAAAATTTTGCGCCGCGTGTTGGTGGAAGAGGAGAAAAAGAAGCTTGACAAATCGGCAGAATTGCCCGTAAAATGAAAATATGAATGATGGTTCATTCATTTGGCGGATGGAAAGTGAGAAAAGGAGAATCCATATTGCGGAGGGAAAAGCCGAAATTTAAGCAAATCATTGACGCTGCCGTCGTCGTCATCGCCGAGCACGGCTACCATCAAGCACAGGTGTCGAAAATCGCCAAGCAGGCCGGTGTCGCCGACGGCACGATCTACCTTTATTTTAAAAACAAAGAGGATATTTTAATTTCGCTTTTTCAGGAAAAGATGGGGGCGTTCATCGAGAAAATTGAACAAGAGACAGAAGGAATTTCAAGCCCCCTAGAGAAATTGTATGTATTGGTGAAAACTCATTTTTCCGCCCTCGCCGCTGATCCGCATATGGCGGTCGTGACGCAGCTTGAGCTGCGCCAGTCGAACAAAGAGCTGCGCCATCGCATCAATGAGGTGCTGAAAGGATATTTGCGGCTCATCGACCGCATCATCATGGAGGGGATGGAAAAAGGGGAGTTTCGCCAAGATTTAGACGTCCGGCTCACTCGGCAAATGATCTTTGGCACCCTGGATGAAACGGTGACGACGTGGGTGATGAACGAGCAAAAGTATGACTTGGCCGCCCTCGCCGATCCGGTGTACGAACTGCTCGTCAAAGGGTGCGCCGCCGGACGTTAGGAAAGGCAGAAAGGGGAGAGGCTTCATGGACTTTTTTCGTTTGGCGAAAGAGGAGTTCGTCGCCGTCGTGACGTTTTCGCGGCCGCCGGCGAACGCCCTTTCATCAGCGGTTTTGAAAGAGCTTTCAACCGTGTTGGACGAGCTCGAGACCGACCCGGACGTGCGCGTCGTGTTGCTTCATGGCGAGGGGCGGTTTTTCTCAGCCGGCGCCGATATTAAAGAATTCACGTCCATCGCTTCCGTCGAGGAGGCATCCGGCTTGTCGCGCAACGGCCAACTCGTGATGGAGCGGATCGAACGCTTTTCCAAACCAGTCATTGCGGCGATTCACGGCGCCGCATTAGGCGGTGGGTTGGAGCTGGCTATGAGCTGCCACATTCGTGTGGTGGCGGAAAACGCCAAACTCGGCCTTCCGGAGCTGCAGCTTGGCATCATCCCTGGATTTGCTGGCACGCAGCGGCTTGTGCGCTACGTCGGCTTTGGCAAAGCGGCGGAAATGATGTGGACGAGCGAGCCGATCACCGGACTCGAAGCGGTTGAATGGGGGCTTGCCAACAAGGCGGTGCCGGAAGAGCGGCTTCTTGATGAAGCAAAAGCGTTGGCGAAAAAGATCGCCGCCAAAAGTCCGCTTTCCGTCCGTGCGACGATTGAACTGCTCAACGCCGCGAAGGAAAAATCGTTTGCCGAGGCAGTGCGCGAGGAAGCGGAATGGTTTGGCCGCGTGTTTGTATCCGAGGATGCAAAAGAAGGCGTGCAGGCGTTTTTGGAAAAACGGCCGCCTGTCTTTAAAGGGAAATGATCCCTGTAAATATCTGAATGTTGGAACATGAAACAATGTTCGACCAAACCGAGGAGGGGAACGACATGAACATTTTTGTGTTGATGAAACGGACGTTTGACACAGAGGAAAAAATTTCCATCGTCAACAGCAAGATCAACGAGGAAGGTGCAGAATTCATCATCAACCCGTACGACGAATACGCCATTGAAGAAGCGATTCAAGTGCGCGACAAACACGGCGGCGAAGTGACGGTCGTCACCGTCGGCAGCGAGGAAGCGGAAAAAGAGCTGCGCACGGCGCTCGCCATGGGCTGCGATAAAGCGGTGCTCATCAACATTGACGATGATGTCGAAGAACAAGACCAATATACGACGGCGAAAGTGCTCGCTGAATACTTAAAAGACAAAAACCCGGACTTGATTTTAGCCGGCAACGTCGCCATTGACGGCGGTTCCGGGCAAGTCGGCCCGCGCGTTGCGGAATTGCTCGGCATTCCGTATGTGACGACGATCACGAAGCTCGACATTGCCGACGGCGGCAAAGTGACCGTTGTGCGCGACGTCGAGGGGGATGAGGAAATCATCGAAACGTCGCTGCCGCTCCTTGTCACCGCTCAACAAGGGCTGAATGAACCGCGCTATCCGTCGTTGCCTGGGATCATGAAAGCGAAAAAGAAACCGCTTGAGGAGCTGGAGCTTGACGATTTGGACCTCGAGGAAGATGATGTTGAAGCGAAAACAAAAACGATCGAAGTGTTCTTGCCGCCGAAGCGCGAAGCGGGCAAAATTTTGCAAGGCGAGATCGCCGATCAAGTGAAGGAACTCGTTCAGCTGCTCCGCTCCGAAGCGAAAGTGGTATAAGCGGAAACCGCTGTCGGCGTTCGGATGAAGCACAACGGGGAATCAAAGGATAGGGGGACTGAAACATGGCACGTAAAGTATTGACCTTAGCAGAAGTGCGGGATGGATCGCTGCGGAACGTTTCGTTTGAAGCCATTGCAGCGGCCAAAACGATCGCCGAAGGCGGGGAAGTCGTCTCGGTGCTCGTCGGCGACCAAGTGCAGGCGCATGCGAACGAACTCATTTACCGCGGTGCGGACCGCGTCGTCGTCATCGAACATCCGAATTTGAAATTTTATACATCAGATGGCTATTCGCAAGCGTTAAAAGCCGTGATTGACAAAGAGCAGCCGGAAGGCATCGTCTTCGGCCATACGGCGCTCGGCAAAGACTTGTCGCCGAAATTGGCCATCAAGCTCGACGCCGGCCTCGTTTCCGACGTCGTCGCCGTCGAAGAGGCAGGCGGCAACATCGTCTTTACCCGTCCGATCTACTCCGGCAAAGCGTTTGAAAAGAAAATCGTGACAAGCGGCATCATCTTTGCGACGGTGCGTCCGAACAACATCGCGCCTCTTGAGCGCGACGAGTCGCGCACAGGCAGCGTGGAAGCGCTCGCCGTCGAGATTAAAGACTTGCGCGCAATTGTCAAAGAAGTCGTCCGCAAAACGGCGGAAGGCGTCGACTTGACCGAGGCGAAAGTGATCGTCGCCGGCGGCCGCGGCGTCAAAAGCGCCGAAGGCTTCAAGCCGCTCAAAGAGCTCGCCGAAGTGTTGGGCGGCGCGGTCGGCGCTTCGCGCGGGGCGTGCGATGCCGGCTATTGCGACTACTCGCTGCAAATCGGGCAAACGGGGAAAGTCGTCACGCCGGACCTTTACATCGCTTGCGGCATTTCAGGCGCCATCCAGCATTTAGCGGGGATGTCCAACTCGAAAGTCATCGTCGCCATTAACAAAGACCCGGAAGCCAACATCTTTAAAGTCGCGGACTACGGCATTGTCGGCGATTTGTTCGAAGTCGTTCCGCTCCTCACCGAAGAGTTCAAAAAACTGAAAGTGCATTCGTAATGAACAACACGGGCGGCTGCAGCCGTCCGTTTTTTGACGGATAAATTCCGCGGCAAAAGCGAATAGTAGAAACGAAGCAAAACATTCGCGCCGACATGCATTCCATGGTATACTTTGCTTGCAGCATTCAAGAAGATGGGAGGGAATCCATATGGCGATTGTCAACGCCACTGACCAAACGTTCGCCGCAGAAACGAAAGACGGCCTCACGCTCGTTGACTTTTGGGCGCCATGGTGCGGACCGTGCCGCATGATCGCTCCGGTGCTGGAAGAGCTTGACCGCGAAATGGGCGACAAAGTGAAAATCGTCAAAGTGAATGTCGATGAAAACCAAGAAACAGCGTCGAAGTTCGGCGTCATGAGCATCCCGACGCTGCTTCTGTTCAAAAATGGGCAGCTTGTCGACAAAGCGGTCGGCTATCAGCCGAAAGAGGCGCTTGTGCAGCTGGTTGGCAAACATGTGTCATAACGGAGAAAGAAGGAAATCCAGAGGGGAAGAAGCCTCTGGATTTTTTATTTAAGGTGTGATCAGCTAGGAAAAGAGGATTTTCAGCAAGAAGGGAGTCCTTTCTCTTTTATCATGTATTGACACTGAAATTCATTTTCTTTTATAATCTCATTGTGTTGATATTGATTATCATTTTTTTGATGTGTGAACGGGGGGATACATAATGTCATTGAAATGGAAGTGGCTGGCCTTGTTGGCCGCCGCAGCGTTGGCGCTTGGCGCGTGCGGCCAGAGCAAGCAGACGGCGGGAACAGAAAAAGAAAGCAGCAACCAAACGGCTGTGGAAAAACAAGAAAAGCCGAAAGAGGAAGAGAAGACGGAGAACGAGAAGGAAGAAGCGGAAGTCGATTATGCGGGAGCGTTCAGCGAAGCGCTCGCGGAGCTTGAGAAGGCGAAGCAAGGCGGGGCGGTCGACTTCGGCAAAGTGGAGAGCATCTACAAAGAAAAGCTGCAGCCGCTTGTACAAAAACGTGACGCGGAATTTGAAGATACGCTTGACCAACATATTACCAACGCACTGGCCGCCGGCAAAGACGGGTCGCTTGAGCCGTTGGTTGTCAAGCAAATTTTTGACAAGCTGATGCAAAAAGTGTTTTACACGACGATCAAACATGAGTTTACCGAAGCAGAAGAGCATTGGGCCAATAAGGAAGAAGTAAAGGAAGAGCTTGAGGAAGCGAAGGCATTTTACGCGATTTTGCAGTCGACCGTGGAAAAGCGCGATGCGGCTTACGGAACGAAGTTGGTTGACGCGATCAACGGGGCGTTTGCCCAAATGGAGCAAGCGGTGCAAAACGATGATGCGCTCTCATTTGCCCTCGGCAAGCAAGTCGTGGACAAAACATTGATGAAAACATTCTATTTAGCGAGCGGAGCGCTGCCGCACGGCTATGCGGCGAAGGCGGCGGCTGCGGCCAAGGAAAACGCCGAAGAAGCCAAAGTGGAGCAGGCGGAAGGCTGGGCGTTTTATCAGTCCGTCTATCCGTATATGAAACGGCATGCCGCGGAGGAGGCGGACTACATTTTGAAACAGTTTGACCTGCAAACCGATGTCAAAACGCTCGATCCGAAAGCGGTGAACCATGCGTTCGTGCGCGGATGGGCGAAAGTGGCGCTTCACGAATATGAAGAAAGCAAAGAAAATTGGGGGCAAGACAAGTCGGTGATCACCGCCTTAGAAGGCGCGCTCTTTATTAACATGATCGAACAGGATATCAAAACGCTGCTTGGCGACAAAGCATACACCGACTTGAACGAACAGGCGACACGCTACCTAGAGGCGGCAAAGGCAAAAAACAAAGCTGAGGGTGACAAATGGCTGCCGCAAATTGAAGCCGCCCTGCAACAAGTGATTGAAAAAGCGAAATAACCTAGCAAACAAGGGGATGACCCAAAAGGGTAATTTTCCTTAACAAAGCACAACATATTGTTTCTTAATGATTGTTTTATACCTATATACGTAATAAGAAAGGGTGTCCCGATCCTTTTGGGACACCCTCTTGTATGACGAAGGAGGCAGCGGATTTGATGTCGGCAGAGTGCTCGATGGTGGATGTCAGGCAGCTTGTGTGCCTTCAGGGCAGCCGTCTGTCCGGAAACGTTTGGTTTTTTTCATGGCGCCGCGACTTTTCCGAGCGGCTGTGGTAAGATGCTGATGGATAGTCCATTTTGTAATGGGGTGAAACCGTTGAAAATTGTTGTCACTGGAGGAGCCGGATTTATTGGCAGTCATTTGGCCGCTCGTCTGCATGAACAAGGTCATGAAGTGGCAGCGATCGATTGTTTTCATCCGTACTATCCTGTTGAGCGGAAGGAGCGGCAGTTTCACGCGCTCACCGGCGGCCGGGTGCCGCTTGCCCGCTTCGACTTGCTTGATGGGGAAGCGACGAAGCGTTGGTTCAGCCAGTTTCGCCCCGATGTCGTCTACCATTTGGCGGCGCTGCCGGGCGTGCCGTATTCGTTGGCGCATCCGCTCGCTTACATCGATTATGACATTAAGGCGACGGTGAACGTTTTGGCGGCGGCGGGGGAAGCGGGGGTGGCGCATGTGCTGTTTGCCTCATCGTCATCGGTGTACGGCGACCGCGGCAATGTCCCACTCCGGGAAGAGATGGCTGACGGCCGCGTCGTTTCGCCGTATGCGGCGGCGAAATACGGAGCGGAATCGTTTTGTCATGCCTATGCCCATTTGTATGGCTACCAAATGACGATTTTTCGCTATTTCACCGTTTACGGGCCGTGGGGTCGTCCGGATATGGCGATCGGCACGTTTTTGCGCCGATTGCTGGCGGGCGAGGAGATTGTCGTATATGGCAAAGGAACGGCGCGTGATTATACGTACATCGATGATATTGTGGAGGGCATGATCGCAGCACTTCACCGCAGCGGTGGGCGAAGCGAAGTGTTCAACTTGGGCGCCGGGGCGCCCGTCACCATGGAGCAGCTGCTCGCTGAGTTGCGGAAGCACTTTCCCGATCTGAAAATCGTGCACGCGCCGGAGCGGAAAGGCGATGTGAAAGCGACATGGGCGGACATCACGAAGGCGGAGCGGGCGTTTGGTTACAAGCCGAAGGTGGCGTTTGCCGAAGGGCTCGCCCGCACGGTGGCGTGGGCGCGCGAATATGAGCGGTAAACCGGCGGCTAAAGCGGCGTTGCAAGCAGCTGGGCTCGCGCTTCTTTTCTTTTCCGCTTGGTTGACATACCGCTGCTTTGACGGCCGGCAGATGCTCCATCATCTATCCAGGCTAGTCAGCCGCCCGATCGAGATGGCTGCCGCTGCTTTCGTATATGGCTTGTCGTTTTGGCTGCGGGCGTGGGCGTGGAAGCGATATGTCGGAAAGCCAATCGCCTTCTCTGTTTATTGGCGTGCCGTGCTGCTTAGTTTGTTTGTTAACCATCTAGCCCCAGTGAAAATCGGTGATGCTGTGCGTATGGCTTTGCTTGCCCGCCAGCCCGGTGTTTCAGCCAGCGAGGCCATTGAATCGGTGGCGGTGATGCGGCTCCTTGATATGGCGGTGCTTGGTGGATTGACTGTCATTGGGATGTATGCGTATATGCATTACATTCCCCGCATTTCTCTCTTGGCAGCGGCCGTTGCGGCCGGGTTCGTGCTGACCGTGATCGTGTTTCGCCGTCCGCTCCGCCTCGATCGGTTATGGCGGCGATGGCGGAGCGTATTTCACGGCTGGAGCGGCGCGGCGATGGTCGGGGCGGTGGCGGCGAGCTGGCTGTGTGAGGCGGCAGTCATAGGTGTGATCGCCAAAGCGGTCGGTATACCGCTTTCTTTTGGACAGGCGGTGTGGGCAAACAGCGCGACCGTTTCCGGACAAATTGCCCAAATCGCTCCCGGTGGACTCGGAACGTATGAGGCGGTGATGGGGTTTGCCTTAACTACGGTTGGTGCACCGTGGGATGTGGCGTATATGGCCGCGGTGTTGACACATGCCTTTAAATTTCTGTTTTCTTACGCCGCTGGTGCCGCGGTATTGTGGTTTTGGCGGTCCGACTGGCAGGCGGTGCGGAGCGTATGGAGAAAGGAAAGGGAGAGGCGATGAAAGAAGCATCACGATTCGAAAAAATCGCGGCGCGCTGCTGGAATTTGCTGAATGAAGGAAAGCCGTTCACGCCGATTTTTGTCGTGGGAACGATGAGCATCTACCATGCCGCTGATCTTATGGGCGGCCATGCATGGACATGGCTGATTGGCCTGACGGCGGTGCTGCCGTTGTTTGTTGTCTATTATGTGTACGATTATCCACTGTTTTTGCGCAATTATTTATGGATCCCTTATGTCGTGTTTCTCATCGTTTGGTCGTTCGCTGATGCGTCGTTGTTGTTGTTGGCGTCGGGGCTTTACTTTTTCTTTACCGTCTTTTTTTGGGGGACGCTGTATTACCATTTGCGCATCGGCACGTCGTGGTGGAATTTCACCCGCTTTTGGAAGCTGGTGCTGAAAAACAGCGATTCGACGAGCGGCAACGCCCAAGAGCAGCTGCCAAAATGTTTTCTTCTTTTGTCCGTATGGGAATACGCTTCGCAGCAGATCGATCAAGGAGCGGCTTTGGCGCCGCTGTGCGGGGCGCTTTGGCTGTTTGCCGCTGGGGTGTGGCTGTTTTCATGGATTTTGCATCGGAATTTGTTCGACTGGCAGCCGGAGATCATTCCGACTTATACGAACAATGTGCCGAGTCCCACCGCGCCGGTCAGTGACAAAGTGTATGTCATCGTGATTGATGGGATGCGCAAAGACCGGTTTGAAGCGGCCAACGCCCCGTTTTTAAAGCGGCTGCGCGCGCAAGGGACGGAATTTGCGCAAATGGAAACCGTCTATCCGGCGCGCACGGTCGTCTGCTTCACCTCGATGCTGACGGGGACGTATCCGTTTGAGCACGGCATCCGGTCCAATATGGTATGGAAGCTTGGGGCGAAAGTGGAGACGATTTTCGATTCGCTCCGGAAAATCGGAAAAACCGGCCGCTTGCTTGGCATCGCTCATTTGGTCGATTCGTTCGGCGACGATGTCGAAACGGTGACGGCCGTCATGCCGAACGACCTCGCCGACCGTTATATCATCGAGCGGGCGAAACGCATTGTGGAAGAGCAGCACCCGGACTTGCTTGTCGTGCAATTGATCGCCACCGACCAGACCGGCCATAGCCGCGGTGTGCTGTATGACGAGTATATCGAAAAAATTGAAGAAGCCGACGCGTTGATCGCGGAGTTTGTCGGCTGGCTTGAGGAACGGGGCGAGCTCGAGCGCGCGACATTGATTGTCTGCGCCGACCATGGCCAAGCGGATGGCATCGGCGGCCACGGCCACCTCGATGAAGGGGAGCGGTATGTGCCGTTTTTTCTATACGGCCCGGCGATTGAGGCAGGAAAACGAGTCGATGAGAAAAAAAGCCTCGTTTCGCTGGCGCCGACGATCGCCTATTTGCTCGGCGCGCCGTATCCGAGCCATAGCCGTGGTCCGGTTTTGATCGAGGCGATGAGAAAGGAGGAGAGCGATGAAGAAGCAGCGCGTCATCGTCTTTTTGCCGGCGCACAATGAAGAAGAAGCGATTGGAGATGTCATCCGCCGCATTCCGCGTCATTTTCATCCCGATGTAGAGGTCATCGTCTTGGTCATTGATGATGGATCGACGGACCGAACGGACGAAGTAGCGAAAGAAGCGGGGGCCGATATCATTTGCCGCCTGCCGGAAAACCGCGGCCTCGGTGCGGCGGTGCGGCGAGGGCTTGAAGAGTGTGTCCGTCTTGGCGCGGATATCGGCGTGATGATCGATGCTGACAACGAATATCCGCCGGAACAAATTCCTGACCTTTTAGCGCCGATTTTCACCGGTGAAGCGGACTATACGATCGGCTCGCGCTTCCTTGGCACGATTCGCGGCATGAAATGGCATCGCCGCCTTGGGAATTATTTGTTCACTTGGCTGCAGTCGCTTCTTCTAGGACAGCGGCTGTATGACGGACAGTCGGGGATGCGCGCCTTTTCGCGCCACGCGATGGAGGAGGCGGAAATCATCCACGATTACAACTACGCCCAAGTGCTGACGCTCAACTTGGTGCGCAAAGGGTTTCGTTTGAAAGAAGTGCCGATCCGCTATCAAGTGCGGACGACGGGCCGTTCGTTCATCAAATTCACCGCCTATATGACCGCGGTCATCCCGGCCATCTGGAAGGAAATGCGCCGTCCGGTGAAAAAGGTGGCCGTCGATCGAGAAGGGCATGGGCGCTCCCAAGAGCGGGCGCGCCATTGCTCGTAAGGCAGTTCGTGCTTAGAAGGCAGGTGATGTCATGGGATATGAGACTCCACAACGGTACTTCTCAACTTGAGAAATCTTGTCAATCCTGTTCTTCTCTCTAGTCGAGAACGATGGATTGAGGAAGATGATCGTTTTTTCACCAGCCTTTTCGACGATGGATGATTTTTTATTGACAATAAGTATGATAATGATTATCATTGATCTTGATGGAGGGAGAAGGGAACGTGAAATCGTTTCGTTTCTTTTTTTACATAGCAGTGATCATTATTCTCAATCTCATTCCGCTGAAAGTGTTCGCCTATTCGTATGGAGACCCGAACAAAGAGGCGGTTGCTGAGGCGTATAAAGAGATGAAAGAAAAGTTGAACGAGCAGCCGCCGAACTTTGCTGCAGCGAAGGAAATTTTCGAAACCGTAAAAGAAGAAATCGACATGCATATGGGACCTGAGCCGTCCAAGGCGGTGCTTGCGGCCATCGAAGCGAAGGACCGTCAAACGGTGATCAAGGACATGGAAAACATTTTAGTGCTCAATATCGCTCGCCGTTTGGACAATATTGAGGCAAACTTTGATCAGTACGACACGAGCAAGCGGCTGTTGGCGAAGGCGTTTGCGACGTATGAAGCGCTGTCGCCGGTCATCCAAGGGAAAGACCCTGCACTTGATAAACAGCTGCGCACCGAGTTTGACAAGGCGCTTCAGTCGCTTGGCAACCCGGGGCTGTTCGGTGTCGGCGAGAAAAAATCGGATATCAACGTGTTTAAGAAAAGCAAAGAGACGATTTTAACAACGCTGCAGAAGCAATTCGGCCTGAAAAGCCTAAAAGTCGGCCATTTTTCGGAAAACGCTGCAGAAAAGCCGGATGCAGTGCAAAAGAAAGAGTGGACCGATTTGTCTAAAGTAAAAAACTGGATTCCGCTCGTTGTCATCGTTATTGTGGTTCTCGGCGCGGCTCTCATTTATGTGCGGCGTCGGAAACGGGCTTAGTCCAAATATAAGGGGAGGCGGAGACATGGAAGTCCAAGCGCTGCTCATTACGTTTCGTGAAGCGCTGGAAGCGCTGCTGATCGTCGGCATCATTACATCGTATTTGAAACGTGTCGATCACCGCGAATACACGAAGTACGTATGGCTTGGTGCTGGTTTGGCCGTGTTGGCGAGCATCGGGGTGGCCATTTTGTTTCAAGTCGTGTTCACGGGATTTGCCGCGATGGGCAGTGAAATCTACTTAAAAATCGGCATCATGATCGTCTCCGCGTTGCTCTTGACGCAGATGGTGTTTTGGATGGCCGAGCATAGCCGGGACATGAAACAAAACGTTGAAGGGAAAATGGACCAGTTTATTACCGCCGGTAATGTCGCCGGCATGGTCATTCACTCGTTTTTAGTCGTGCTGCGCGAAGGAGTGGAAACCGTTTTTTTCTTCGCTGCCATCACGCACGGCAACATCGGCGCGGCCATACAAGGCTGGGGAGCGGCGACAGGCATTGCCATTGCCGCTTTGGTCAGCTACTTCTTCTTTAAAGGAACGATGCGCATTCCGCTGAAAGCATTCTTTAAAGTAACCGGAGCTTTTATCGTCTTGATCGCCGCTGGCCTGCTCGTGCAAGCCATTTCGATGATGCAGGACATTGGGCTCATCGGCAGCGTCATGCCGCACGTATATGATTTGACATGGCTGCTTCCAGAACATCCGATTGACTACGAACATTACGTGCGCGATCATGGCGTCGCCCCCGTCTTTTCCGGCGAAGTCGGCGTCTTTTTAAAAGCGTTGTTTGGTTATTCAGCGATGCCGTCGCTTGAAGAAGTGATCGCCTATATCGGCTACTTCGCCGTCGTGTATTTGCTGGTGACGAGCCGCCGCGGTCAAAAGAGCGCTGTGGTCGAGAAACCGGCGATTGCCGCTTTGGAGGAAAAAGCAAAAAACGTCATGTAACGTACAAGGCTGCTGCGCCTTGTACTTTTTCTTTGGAGGGGAACACGGTGAACAAACGGTTCGGCGACCGCTTTTGGATTGGCTTTGGTGTCGGAACGGCCTCTTTGTTGGTTGGCGCCTGTTTGTATTGGGCGAGCCCGTATGCGGCCACATGGGATGAAGTCGATTTTGCCTTGGCGCTTAGGCGCTATGATGTGTTAGCCATGCAGCCGCATTTCCCAGGCTATCCGTATTTCGTCCTCGGGGGCATGGCGGTGCACGCTTTCATTGCCAATCCGGCCAAAGCGCTTTCGATCTTGAATGTGCTCGTGTTGTTTTCCGCCGCCTTTCCCATCGTTTTGCTGCTTGCTCGGCATATGCCGCGTCCAGCGGCGTTATGGGCGGCGCTTTCGGTGCTTTCTTCAAGCTATGTGCTTCTTGCCTCCGCCCGACCGATGTCAGACGGTGCGGCGCTCGGCGTGCTTTGGTGGTACATCTGGGCCGTGGAATGGGCGCGGCGGCGAATGGCATGGACCGCGCAGCTGCTGCCGATGGCGTTATTCAGCATCCTCATGGGGGTTCGCCTATCGTACATCCCCTTTGCCTCGGCGTTATTGTTGCTTTGGCATGAAGACTGGAAAACGCACCGCCGCCTCGGCCGCGTGGCGGCATCGCTGTTGGCGGCGGCCGCCTTTCAATTTGTTTGGGTGGCAGCGGTCGCGGCGACGGAAGGCGGCCTTTGGCCGTTTTTCAAGCTTGGCTTTGCGTTTGTTGTCGGTCATTTCAGCGACTGGGGGGGAACGGCGGCGGCGAGCCCTCTTCCATTTTGGGAGCGGGTGTGCCGCTTTGTCCTTGACAACTTTCTTTGGACCGGCATGGCCAGCCGAAATGCTTGGCTGCTGGCTGCCTATGCAGTGGTCGGCGCCATCGCCTGGCGCGCGGGGCGGTTGGGGCTTCCGCGCCCGCTTTTCGTTTCCGCGTTGCTGTATGCTTTGTGGGCGCTTTTCGGACAAAACATTGACAAGCCGCGTCATCTCCTTCCGCTCGTTCACATTGCGCTCGTTTTCGTGTGGGGGCGGCTGCTGGCCGCGCCCCGGACATGGCGGTTTGTTCTTGCCGCGGCAGTGGTGATGCTGCAGTCTACAATCGGCATCGGGCTGTTGCGCGAGCAGGCAAAGACGCCGCCAGCAGTGTATCAGCTTGCGGACGATTTGCGTGACAAACGGCAGCCGTTTGTGGTATATACGTGGGAAGAGACGCGCGTCCTAGACTATTTGAACGTGCCCTTTCCACATAAAGACGTGCTCCATTTTTCCTTCTTTTTGCAAGACAAAGAAAACTACCGCCATGCTGCGATATATATGACCAATCACGTTGTCCAAGGGTTCGAGGCTCAAGGGATCGATGTTTCCTGCCATGTGCGCAAAATGAAAACGTATCGTTCCAGTTTGCTTGCTGATCCGGTGTATGGGACGATTACGCTGTACGAATGGGTTGATGGAGCAGTGAGGTGATGGCCAATGAACGAGCGGCTGAAAGAAAAATTGGCTGTGCTGCCGGAGCAGCCGGGCTGCTATTTGATGAAAGACAAACACGGAACGGTCATTTACGTCGGCAAAGCGAAGTCGCTGAAAGCGCGCGTCCGCTCGTATTTTACCGGGACGCATGACGGCAAGACGCAGCGGCTTGTTGAGGAGATCGCTGATTTCGAATACATCGTCACCTCGTCAAACGCCGAGGCGCTCATTTTGGAGATGAATTTGATCAAAAAGCATGATCCGAAATACAACGTCATGCTGAAAGATGATAAAAGCTACCCGTTTATTAAAATCACCGCAGAAAAGCATCCGCGCCTGCTTATCACCCGCAAAGTGAAAAAAGACGGCGGCAAATATTTCGGCCCGTATCCAAACGTGCAGGCGGCGAACGAAACGAAAAAGCTGCTCGACCGCTTATATCCGCTCCGCAAATGTTCGACGCTGCCTTCGCGCGCCTGTTTGTATTACCATATGGGCCAATGCCTCGCCCCGTGCGTCCACCCGGTGTCGGACGAACAAAATAAGGCGATGGTTGAACAAATCGTCCGCTTTTTAAACGGCGGGTATGAAGACGTGAAGCGGGAGTTGGCCGAGAAAATGCACGAGGCGGCGGAAACGCTCGAGTTTGAACGGGCGAAAGAATACCGCGATCAAATCGCGGCGATTGAGATGACGATGGAAAAGCAAAAAATGATGCTCAACGACTTCATCGACCGCGATGTATTCGGCTATGCGTACGACAAAGGCTGGATGTGCGTGCAAGTGTTTTTCCTTCGCCAAGGGAAGCTGATTGAGCGCGACGTGTCGATCTTCCCGCTTTACCAAGACCCGGATGAGGAAATGCTTACGTTTTTGGGTCAGTTTTATGCGAAAGCGCATCATTTGAAGCCAAAAGAAGTCGTCCTCCCGTCCGACATTGACGGCGAGCTCGCCCGCGAATTGCTCGGCGTTGCCGTCGTCCAGCCGAAAAAAGGGAAGAAAAAAGAGCTTGTTGAGCTGGCGAGCAAAAACGCGGCCATTGCTCTGAAAGAAAAATTTTATTTCATCGAGCGGGACGAAGAACGGACGATCAAAGCAGTCGAACGTCTCGGAGAGCGTCTTGGCATTCCGGCGCCGCGCCGCATCGAGGCGTTTGACAACTCGAACATTTACGGGGCCGATCCGGTCTCGGCGCTCGTCGTTTTCCTCGATGGCAAGCCAGCGAAAAAAGAATACCGGAAATATAAGGTGAAAACGGTCGCAGGCCCGAACGATTATGAAACGATGCGCGAAGTCGTGCGCCGCCGCTATACGCGCGTGTTGAAAGAAGGATTGCCGCTTCCCGATTTGATCATCATCGACGGCGGCAAAGGCCACTTGTCGGCGGTGCGGGATGTGCTCGAAAACGAACTTGGACTGGATGTGCCGCTGGCTGGATTGGCGAAAGACGAAAAACATCGCACATCAGAGCTTTTGGCCGGCGACCCGCCGGATGTCGTGCCGCTTGACCGGCAAAGCCAAGAGTTTTATTTATTGCAGCGCATCCAGGATGAAGTGCATCGGTTTGCCGTTATGTTTCACCGAAAGACGCGGCAGAAAACGATGTTCCATTCCGTGCTTGATGACATCCCCGGCGTCGGGGAAAAGCGGAAAAAAGCACTCTTGAATTATTTCGGCTCGGTGAAAAAGATGAAAGAGGCGACGGTGGAAGAGTTGCAGCGGGCGAACATTCCGCGAGCGGTGGCGGAGAAAATCTATGAAAAACTGCATGAATAATGGCTGAACGGGCGCCCGTTTTGCGAGCGGGCGCCCGTTGCCTACATTTCATTCGATCGCCTGCTTCCGATCCCATTTCACCAAAATGCGCGCTTTGCCGTCCCGCTTTGGCGGCAGTTCGACCGCTTCGGTGACGAACCGCTTTTGTTGTTCGATTTGCTGGGCGAGAAATCCAGCCTCAAGCTGGAACGAGCAGCTGCCGTACAAGGAAAAGCGGGCGGCGATGATGGGGCCTGACAGCTCGATATATAGTTCGTCGTTTCGCTCTTCGCCGGTTGATAGCTCCCCCCAGCCCGCCCGTTCAAAAAATACGGCGACGTCATCGAGCGTTCCGAGCGGGTAGCGCCGTGCCAGCTGTTTGCCGGCCCAGTACAGCAGCGAAGCGGCATCTTTGCCAAGCAGCTCGGGAAGAAGCGAATGGCGAAGCAGCTCAGCCCCGAATGCGGAAAGCGCAATCGACCCAAACATTTGATATTGATCCTCTAATGGTGGCTGTTTCATCGTTTTCCCCTCTTTCTATCCATTTCCCCATTATAGCTGAATTGCTGCCGGAGTGCATCCTCTTTCCTAAGGTGGCGCAACTATGAGAATGTTTGAACATTTTGTGGCAGTGTTTTCTTGACGCTTGTACAATGTGGGAGTACAATGAATGTGACAAAGCGAATAAGGGAATGGAAGGCGTTTCCGTTTCCGCATGGCGAGCGAGAGGGACATATTTTTTATTCAATTGAAGGGGGTTTACATAATGGCAGGGAATCGCGAGTTTTACTATCGCCGGCTCCATTCGCTGCTGGGGGTTGTTCCCGTCGGCATCTTTTTAGTGCAGCACTTGGTCGTCAACCATTTTGCGACCCGTGGGCCGGAAGCGTTTAACCGGGCGGCGGCGTTTATGGAAAACTTGCCGTTCCGCTATTTTCTTGAAATTTTTGTTATTTTCCTTCCATTGTTGTTCCACGCTGTATACGGCATTTATATCGCGTTTACAGCCAAATTCAACACTCGCCAGTACGGCTATTTTCGCAACTGGATGTTCATGCTTCAGCGGATCACCGGCATCATTACATTGATTTTTGTCGTCTGGCATGTGTATGAAACGCGGGTGCAAGCCGCATTCGGCGCCGAAGTGAACTACGATATGATGGCCAACATTGTCGACAATCCGTTTATGCTCGGATTTTATATTGTTGGAATCTTGTCCACGGTCTTTCACTTCGCCAACGGCTTATGGTCGTTCTGCGTCAGCTGGGGGTTGACGGTGTCCCCTCGTTCGCAGCAAGTATTTACGTACATTACGATGATCATTTTCATCGCGCTTTCCATTGTCGGCATTCGCGCCATCTTGGCGTTTGCGTAAGACAAGCGTTCCATTCTTAGGGAATGATTCGACGATGAACTGCTGCGTTGGCTCGTGACAGATCGCGTCTTAGCCGTTCGCCGAACGATCGCTTGGTCGATGGCGGGCCGGCAAGGCAAAACGTGCGGCATGCAAGCAAAAGCAGCAATCTATTAGGGAGTGAGTAGCTATGAAAAAAGGGAAAATCATCGTTGTTGGCGGTGGGCTGGCCGGTTTGATGGCCACGATTAAAATCGCCGAAGCAGGAGTGCCTGTCGAACTGTTTTCGCTCGTTCCGGTAAAGCGTTCTCACTCCGTCTGTGCCCAAGGCGGCATTAACGGAGCGGTCAACACGAAAGGGGAAGGCGACTCGCCGTGGGAGCATTTTGACGACACCGTCTATGGCGGGGACTTCTTGGCGAACCAGCCTCCGGTCAAAGCGATGTGTGAAGCGGCGCCGGGGATTATTTACATGCTCGATCGGATGGGCGTCATGTTCAACCGGACGCCGGAAGGGTTGCTTGATTTCCGTCGTTTCGGGGGGACGCAGCATCACCGGACCGCCTATGCTGGAGCCACGACTGGCCAACAAATTTTGTATGCACTTGATGAACAGGTGCGCCGCCATGAAGTGGCCGGGCTCGTCACGAAGTACGAGCATTGGGAGTTTTTAGGCGTCGTTTTGGATGACGAGCAAATCTGCCGCGGCATCGTCGCACAAGATTTGCGGTCCATGGAAATCAAAGCGTTTCCAGCCGATGCCGTCATTTTGGCGACCGGCGGCCCGGGGATCATTTTTGGGAAATCGACGAACTCGGTCATCAACACTGGTTCAGCGGCTTCGATCGCCTATCAGCAAGGCGTTTACTACGCGAACGGCGAGTTCATCCAAATTCACCCGACCGCCATTCCGGGCGATGACAAGCTCCGCCTTATGAGCGAATCGGCGCGCGGGGAAGGCGGACGCATTTGGACGTATAAAGACGGGAAACCGTGGTACTTCCTTGAGGAAAAATATCCGGCTTACGGAAACTTGGTGCCGCGCGACATCGCCGCACGGGAAATTTTCCACGTCTGCGTCGATTTGAAGCTCGGCATCAACGGCGAAAACATGGTGTATTTGGATTTGTCACATAAAGATCCGAAAGAGTTGGATGTTAAGCTCGGCGGCATTATCGAAATTTACGAGAAGTTCATGGGCGAAGACCCGCGCAAAGTGCCGATGAAGGTGTTCCCGGCCGTTCACTACTCGATGGGCGGCTTATGGGTCGACTATGACCAAATGACGAACATCAAAGGGTTGTTTGCTGCCGGCGAGTGCGACTATTCGATTCACGGCGCGAACCGCCTCGGGGCAAACTCGCTTCTGTCGGCGATTTACGGCGGAATGGTCGCCGGCCCGAACGCCGTCCGCTACATCCGCGGCCTCGAGAAATCGGCGGATGCGATGCCGTCGACGTTATACGACAGCTATGTGAAACGGGAGCAGGAAAAATGGGAGAACATTTTGGCGATGGACGGCACGGAAAACGCCTATGTGCTGCATAAAGAGCTCGGTGAATGGATGACGGCGAACGTGACGATCGTCCGCTACAACGACCGGTTGCTGAAGACGGATGAGAAAATTCAAGAGCTGATGGAGCGGTACAAAAACATCAGCGTCACCGACACGTCGAGATGGAGCAACCAAGGAGCGACGTTTATCCGCCAGCTGTACAACATGCTGCAGCTCGCCCGCGTCATTACGCTTGGCGCTTACCATCGCAATGAAAGCCGTGGGGCGCACTACAAGCCGGAGTTTCCGGAGCGCAATGACGAAGAGTGGCTGAAAACGACGATGGCCCGCTACACGCCAGATGGTCCGGCGTTCCATTATGAAGACGTTGACGTCTCGTTGATTAAACCGCGCAAGCGCGACTACAGCAAAAAGAAAGAGGAAGTGAAGTAAGATGAGCGAGAACAAAACGGTTCGTTTGATCATCACGCGCCAAGATCGTCCGGATTCCGCGCCGTATGAAGAAGAGTTTGTCATTCCGTACCGCCCGAACATGAACGTCATTTCGGCGCTCATGGAAATTCGTCGCAATCCAGTCAACGCCAAAGGGGAAAAAACGACGCCGGTCGCTTGGGAAATGAACTGTCTGGAAGAAGTATGCGGAGCCTGTTCGATGGTCATTAACGGCAAACCGCGCCAGGCGTGCGCCGCGCTCATTGACAAACTCGAGCAGCCGATCCGCCTTGAGCCGATGCGCACATTCCCTGTCATCCGCGACTTGGTCATCGATCGGAGCCGGATGTTTGACGCGTTGAAGCGAGTGAAAGCATGGATTCCGATCGACGGAACGTACGACTTGGGTCCGGGGCCGCGCATGCCAGAGCGGAAGCGGCAATGGGCGTACGAGCTGTCAAAATGCATGACATGCGGCGTCTGCCTCGAAGCGTGCCCGAACGTCAACAGCAAGTCGAACTTTATCGGCCCGGCGCCGCTGTCGCAAGTGCGGCTGTTTAACGCCCACCCGACCGGGGCGATGCATAAAGCCGAACGGCTGCGGGCGATTATGGGCGACGGCGGACTGGCCAACTGTGGCAACTCGCAAAACTGCGTGCAATCGTGCCCGAAGGGCATTCCGTTGACGACATCGATCGCGGCGTTAAACCGCGAAACGACGATTCAAATGTTCCGCGATTTCTTTGGCAGCGACGAAGTGTAGCGGCAGAATCAAAATCCCCTTCATTCGAATAGACATGAGGGGGATTTTTTGTTTTTCTGGACAAGCGGCAGCCAACCGTCTCCGGCGAACCGAAAGATGAAGAAAAAAAAAGACCCATTTTTCTATTAGATAAGCAAATTTTCGTCACCGCCGCTCTTGCTCTCACATACGATATGGCGAGGAAATACCCATCCGGCAGTTCGGGCCCATTGAGAGCAAGGAGGGTTACAACCGTTGAAGGACAAATCGTTTCAATCGAAGCCGCTTTTGACAAAAAGAGAAAAAGAAGTCTTCGAATTGCTCGTGCAAGACAAGACGACGAAAGAGATCGCCAAAGAGCTGTTTATCAGCGAGAAAACGGTCCGCAACCATATTTCGAATGCGATGCAAAAGCTTGGGGTCAAGGGGCGCTCGCAAGCTGTCATTGAATTGCTTCGAATGGGCGAACTTGAACTATAAACGATGCCGGCTTTCCTTGTTGGACAGCCGGCTGTTATGTTCCCTTGCGGCCGGACGAGGCTTGGCGCCCGTCCGGCCTTCGTCCGCGGCGGCCGCCGCATTTTTTTGTTGATTATCTTTGCCGGTGTTGTAAAATGAAAAGTAAGAATAGCTGTCGGCGCAAGCCGCCGTTTGAGGCTGGCCGCGGAAACGATCAAGGAGAGATGGTATGCCGTCTGCGATGAATGAAAGAACGGTCGCCGAGTTGGAAAAATTGCTTCGCTATATCGCCGCAAATTTGAAACAGCGCGGCCGTGAAATTTTAACCAACTATCCGATCACCCCACCGCAATTTGTCGCCCTGCAGTGGCTGCTTGAAGAAGGGGACTTGACGGTCGGCGAGTTATCGAACAAAATGTATTTGGCGTGCAGCACGACGACCGACTTGGTCGACCGCATGGAGCGGAACGGACTTGTCGCCAGAGTCCGCGATGAACACGACCGCCGCGTCGTCCGCATTCGCCTTCTTGAAAAAGGGGAGCGCATTATCGAAGAAGTGATTGAGAAACGCCAGCGCGATCTAGCGAGCGTGCTTGAAAGCTTTTCAGACGAGGAAATCGTCGTCTTTGAGCGTTGTTTGCGCAAATTGCATCAAGAAATGACGAAAGAATGAGGCGATCACTTGGAAAGAGCAATTGGTGTCATTGACTCAGGAGTCGGCGGTTTGACCGTCGCCAAAGAAATTATGAGGCAGCTGCCGAAAGAACAAATTATTTACTTAGGCGACACCGCCCGTTGCCCGTACGGGCCGCGGCCGGTGGAAGAAGTCCGTCGATTTACGTGGCAAATGATTGATTACTTGCGGCAATATCCCTTGAAAATGCTTGTTATCGCCTGCAACACCGCGACGGCGGTCGCGCTTGACGACGTGCGGGCGAAGCTTGACATTCCTGTGCTTGGCGTTATTCATCCCGGCGCTCGCGCCGCCCTGAAAGCGACTAGGCGCGGGCACATCGGCGTCATCGGCACGATTGGCACGATCCGAAGCCGGGCGTATGAAAAGGCGCTTCAATCAATCAATCCGCGCGTCCAAGTCGAGAGCTTGGCCTGTCCGAAATTCGTTCCGCTGGTGGAAAGCGGCGACTTTGAAGGGCAGGAGGCGATGGCGATCGTCGCCGAATCTCTCGCTCCGCTCCGACCGCTGCCGATCGATGTGCTGATTTTAGGCTGCACGCATTATCCGTTGCTCGCGCCGCTCATTCGCACGTATATGGGCAAACGCGTGAAGCTCATTTGCTCAGGCGGTGAGACAGCTCGTGAAGTGAGCGCGATTTTGCATCACAGCCAGCTCCTTTACACCGGCGAGCGCGAACCGGAGCATTTGTTTTTCACGACTGGGCCGAAAGAGCTGTTTGAAAAGATTTCCGGGAAGTGGTTTGGCAAGCCGATCGGCACGGTCGAAGCGATTCGGCTGTAACCAACAAATCCTTTAGCGTCCATGCGCTAAAGGATTTTTTTATTCTATTTTGGAAAACGGCTCGTATACATAGTAGTACAAACTACGAGTAGGAGGGAACGTCAATGAAACGGACGACTCACATATGGGCGGCGCCGCTGCTCGCCTCGCTGTTGTTGCTTGGCGGCTGCGGTTTGTTTGGGCGAGATGAGGCGGTGAAGGAGATCGATCCGCCGCAAGAGACGAGTTATGTCAAAGACGGCCAAGCGCTTCAGGAAGCGACGGAAAGCCAAAAGGAAGAGAAGGAGAAAGCGAAGGCCACCGAGACGGTGAAAAGAGAGCTGTACTTGATTGACAAAAACGGCTTTGTCGTGCCGCAAACAGTGGAATTGCCGAAAACGCAGGCCGTGGCGAAACAAGTACTCGAATATTTGGTTGAAGACGGACCTGTGTCAGAAATGTTGCCGAACGGCTTCCGCGCGGTCATTCCGGCCGGAACGACGGTGCTTGGCACAAAATTGGAAAAAGACGGAACGTTGATCGCCGACTTTTCTCCGGAATTTAAAAACTATAAGCCGGAGGACGAAAAACGAATTTTGCAGTCCATTACGTGGACGTTGACGCAATTTGACAATATCAAGCGCGTCAAAATCCGCATCAACGGCTACGATCAAAACGTGATGCCGGTCAATAAAACACCGATTCAAGATGGGGTAAGCCGCGCCGACGGCATCAATATGGAAGCGAGCGGCGTGCCAGACATTACGAATACGCATCCAGTCACCGTTTATTTTGTCGCCCAACAAGGGAACAGCACATACTATGTGCCGGTGACACGGCGTGTGTCCAATAAGGAGAAAGATGATATTGCCGCGGCCGTCAACGAACTGATTCAAGGACCAGAGCAAGGGAGCGGGCTTGTCGGCGTCTTTCAGCCGGACGCGAAGCTTGTCGATGCCCCGAAATATGAGGATGGCAAAGTGACGCTCAACTTTAACGAAGGCATTTATGGAAGCAACAAGAAAAATGTCATTTCCGACGTCGTGTTGAATTCCCTCGTTTTGTCGCTCACTGAGCAAAAAGGAGTCGAAAGCGTGGCGATCACAGTCAATGGCAAAGCCAATCTTGTCACGGAAGACGGCAAGCCGCTCACCAAACCGGTCGCTCGGCCGCAAAACGTCAATACCGGGACATTTTAACCGGTTGGTGCTGACAGGCTGGAAACGAATAGGACGTTATGGTATAACAAAGAGGTGGAAACGTATTCCGCCTCTTTCTTTTTTTCGCTAGGTGGAAAGAAATGCGGCGTCTGGCATTCCGTTGAAGATGGAGAAAAGGAGGACTCAGTTGATGAGAGCGGACGGACGAAGCAGTTGCGAGCTGCGCCCTGTACATATACACCCGCATTACATGAAGCACGCTGAAGGGTCGGTGCTCATTGAAGTCGGCGACACGAAAGTCATTTGCACGGCGACGGTCGAAGAGAAAGTGCCGTCGTTTATGCGCGGCGGCGGCAAAGGATGGATTACGGCCGAATATGGGATGCTGCCGCGGGCGACAGAGCAGCGGAATGTGAGGGAAGCGAGCAAAGGAAAAGTGTCGGGGCGGACGATGGAAATTCAGCGCTTAATCGGCCGTGCGCTTCGCTCGGTTGTTGATCTTGAACAGCTTGGTGAGCGGACCATTTGGATCGATTGCGACGTCATTCAGGCGGATGGCGGAACGCGGACGGCGTCGATCACCGGTGCGTATGTGGCGCTTGTGTTGGCGCTTGCCAAACTGGTGGAAGAAGGGAGGCTCGAGGCGCTTCCGATCCGCGATTTTCTCGCCGCTACCTCGGTCGGCATCGATCCGGAGCATGGGGTGATTCTTGATTTAGATTACAACGAGGATGCGCGGGCGAAAGTGGATATGAACGTCGTCATGACCGGAGCCGGTCAATTTGTTGAGATTCAAGGGACCGGAGAGGAAGCGGTTTTTTCACGCGCCGAGCTCGATGAATTGCTTGAAGCGGCGCAAATAGGCATCGAGCAGCTCATCGCCGTTCAGCGCCGCGCATTGGGCGAGTGGGCGGCGCGCATCGGCGAAAAAAAAGAAGCGGCAGAGGAGGACACAGAGTGAAGGAGATTGTCATCGCGACCAAAAACGCTGGCAAAGTGCGCGAGTTCGCCGCTTTGTTTGCCAAGCGGGGCGTCGAAGTGAAATCGCTGCTTGACTTTCCGGACGCTCCGGATGTCGCAGAAACGGGAAGCACGTTTGCGGAAAATGCCGTGCTCAAAGCAGAAGCGGCGTCGCGGCGTCTAAAGCGGCCGGTGATCGCCGATGATTCCGGGCTCGTGGTCGATGCGCTCGGCGGCCGGCCGGGCGTTCATTCGGCCCGTTATGCCGGGGAAGATAAAAACGATGCACGCAACATCGCCAAGCTGCTTCGCGAGCTTGACGGGGTGCCGATGGAGCAGCGCACGGCTCGTTTTCATTGTGCGCTCGCCGTCGCGATCCCAGGGCGGCCGACCGCCGTTGTCGAAGCGACATGCGATGGTTATATCGCCGAAGCGCCGCGTGGGGAGGGGGGCTTTGGCTATGATCCGGTTTTTTACCTTCCGGAGCGGGGAAAAACGATGGCGGAGCTTGCGCCCGAGGAAAAAAATCAAATCAGTCATCGCGCCAAGGCGCTGACGAAGCTCGATGAGCAGTGGGAGGAGATCGTCGGTGGAAAGGGGCGGACGGAATGAAGGCGGTGATTGTGAGCGACAGCCATGGGCTGACTGCCGAACTTGCTGCAATTGTCAACCGTCATCGCCATGAAGCGGATTTGTTTATCCATTGCGGCGACTCGGAGTTGGAGGTGGGGGCGGACGAGATTGCCCCGTTTGCCGTCGTACGCGGCAACTGCGATTTCGCCGCGTTTCCTGCTGAGCGCATCGAAGAGGTGGGCGGCGTTCGGTTGTTTGTCACCCACGGCCATTTATACGGGGTGAAAACGTCGCTTTTGCGTTTATCCTATCGCGCACAAGAAACAGGGGCTCACGTCGTTTGTTTCGGCCACTCGCATTTGGCCGGTGCTGAACAAATCGATGGGTTGCTGTTCATCAATCCCGGCAGCATCGCCTTGCCGCGCGGAAGAAAAGAAAAAACGTACGCGGTGCTGACGGTCGACAGCGGACGGGCGCACGTCCAGTTTTATGAAGTGGATGGACAGCCTATTCTCAAAATGGAACAAACGTTTTCTATCTAAGCCGGCAAAACCGCCAGCTTTTTTACGGTAAGCAAGGCCGCTTCAACAGGTTCGCTTTCAAAATGGAAGTGCCATATAGCGTGTTTGGAAAGGGGGCCTGTGTTTGGGCCGCCTTTTTTCGTTTTGGGGAGATGAAGTGGAAAAAGGCGCATCGTTTTGATTCGTCATTTTCATGTCCGAGTGAGAAGCGAACGTTGCTTACGGATCTTTTCTATCAGAAAAATGAGCGCGCCTTGAGCCCGTTATGTTCATATCGAATGAGGAGCGAACTGCGCTCAAGGGCGCGTTTTCTATGAGACGGCAAAGAAAGAAAAAATTTTTTTATATCGGCAAAACCTTGATTCTATCATAATGTAAGCGCATTCAAATAGTTTGACCAATCGGAATTTTCAAAAAACGTTATTGACGGCGCAAAGGTTTCGGATTATTATAATTTTCAAATAAGAGAAACGACTCAATACAATGATCGAGCCGTTCAAAGCAACTGCTGACTGATCAAGGAAGAGGGGAACCGAAGTGGGCGAACAATGGATCTTTTTAAACGGAGAATTTGTGACAAAAGAAAACGCCAAAATTTCCGTGTATGACCATGGATTTTTGTATGGCGACGGGGTATTTGAAGGCATTCGCGTCTATAGCGGCAACGTATTCCGCCTCGAAGAACATATAGATCGGCTATACAATTCAGCGAAGTCGATTTTGCTCGACATTCCGTACACGAAGGAAGAAATGATTGGCCACGTGCTCGAAACGATCCGCCGCAACGGCTATCAAGATGCATACATCCGCCTGGTCGTTTCGCGCGGGGTCGGCGATTTAGGACTGGATCCGTACAAATGCAAAACGCCGCAAATCGTGATTATCGTCGAGCCGCTCGCGCTCTTCCCGAAACATTTATATGAAACCGGCATCGAAGTGGTGACAGTGGCGACGCGCCGCAACCGCTCTGATGTGCTGAGCCCGAAAGTCAAATCGCTCAACTACCTAAACAATGTGCTTGTCAAAATCGAGGCGCATTTGGCGAACGTAAGCGAAGCGCTGATCTTAAACGATCAAGGCTATGTCGCGGAAGGTTCGGGAGACAATGTTTTCATCATCAAAAACGGCGTCATTTACACACCGCCTGGGTATGTCGGGGCGCTTGAAGGCATTACGCGTCAAGCGATCATCGAAATCGCGGAGGATCTCGGCTATACGGTGAAAGAGGAGCCGTTTACCCGCCATGATGTCTATGTCGCGGATGAAGTGTTTTTGACGGGGACGGCGGCCGAAGTCATTTCGGTCATTAAAGTCGATGGCCGGACGATCGGCGACGGGACGCCGGGACCGCATACCAAGCGGTTGCTTGAAGAATTTCGCCGCCGCGTGGTCGTCGAAGGAGTAAAGGTGTATCCGACGAACGCCAATGTCGGTTGATCGTCCATGACAAGTGGATAGCGAAAAAGCGTTGACGAGGATAAGTAGTCAGCGGGGTCAACATCCACAGAGAGCCGGGGGAGCTGCGAACCGGTGATGTTGCCGCTTGATGAACTCACCTCTGAGCGCCAGCCTGAACGCCGGACGGCTAGTAGGGCTGGACGAGTGGAGACGCGCGCTTCACTCGTTACCAAAATGAGCGGCCGGCTTCGGCTGGCCGCTCCTGAGGCGGCCGTCACGGCCGTGAAGAAGGGTGGTACCGCGGAAAGGAAACCTTTTCGCCCCTTTGGCTGGAAATGACAGCCATCGTGGGCGGAAAGGTTTTTTATATGGATGACAAATCACAGGGAGGATCGACGATGACAAAAATGAAAGTCGAGGAACAAGAAAAAGCGAGGACGAAGGCGAGAATGAGCGGGTCGCTGATGCTCATTGAAGCGCTCAAGGAAGAAAAAGTCGAAGTCATCTTCGGCTATCCGGGGGGGGCGGTGCTCCCGCTGTATGACGAGTTGTATAAAGCCGGCGTGTTCCACGTGCTGACGCGGCATGAGCAAGGGGCCATCCATGCGGCGGAAGGATATGCGCGCATTTCTGGAAAACCAGGGGTCGTCATCGCCACCTCCGGCCCGGGAGCGACCAACATCGTCACCGGGTTGACCGACGCGATGATGGATTCGCTGCCGCTCGTCGTCTTTACCGGGCAAGTGGCCACGAGCGTCATCGGCTCGGATGCGTTTCAGGAGGCGGACGTTGTCGGCATTACGATGCCGATTACGAAACACAACTACCAAGTGCGCGACATCAGCGAGCTGCCGAGAATCATTAAAGAGGCGTTTCACATTGCGACGACCGGGCGCCCCGGACCGGTGTTGATCGATATTCCAAAAGACATTACGACGGCCGAAGGGGAGTTTGATTACGATCAAGACGTTCATTTGCCTGGCTATCAGCCGACGACGCAGCCGAACCATTGGCAAATCCGCCGGCTTGTCGAGGCGGTCAGCCAATCAAAGCGGCCGGTCATTTTAGCCGGCGCTGGCATCTTGCACGCCAATGCGTCCAATGAATTGCGGCAATACGCCGAACAGCAAAACATTCCGGTCATTCATACGCTCCTTGGCCTTGGCGGTTTCCCGGCCGACCATCCGCTGTTTTTAGGCATGGCCGGCATGCACGGTACGTATACGGCGAATATGGCGCTGTGTGAATGCGATTTGCTCATCAACATCGGCGCCCGCTTCGATGACCGGGTCACCGGCAATTTAAAATATTTCGCGCCGAAAGCGACCGTCGCCCATATCGACATCGATCCGGCGGAAATCGGCAAAAACGTGCCGACGAAAATTCCAATCGTCAGCGATGCAAAAGCCGCCTTGCAAGAGCTGATCGCCCAGCAAGGCAAGCCGGCGGACACCGCGGCGTGGCTCGCGCAGCTTGATGAATGGAAGCGGCGCTTCCCGCTCCATTATGAGCCGGAAGCCGGCACGATCAAACCGCAAAAACTGATCGAGATGATCTATGAAATGACAAACGGCGAGGCGATCGTGACGACGGACGTCGGCCAGCATCAAATGTGGGCGGCGCAATATTACAAGTTCAACCGGCCGCACCGGTGGGTGACGTCCGGGGGGCTCGGCACGATGGGCTTCGGGCTTCCGGCAGCGATCGGCGCCCAGCTCGCCGACCGGAGCGCTACGGTCGTTTCGATCGTCGGCGACGGCGGCTTCCAAATGACGTTCCAAGAACTGTCGGTCATCCAGGAGCTACGGCTGCCGATCAAAATCGTCATCGTCAACAACCAGGCGCTCGGCATGGTGCGGCAATGGCAGGAGCTGTTCTATGACAAACGGTACTCCCATTCGCTCATTCCGAACCAGCCGGATTTCGTCAAGCTTGCCGAAGCATACGGGATGCCAGGTCTGCGGGCGAAGACGGAGGCGGAAGCGGCCGAAGTGTTAAAACAAGCGTTTGCGATGGATGGGCCGGTGCTGCTTGATTTCCATGTCCGCGCCGACGAGAACGTCTATCCGATGGTGGCGCCCGGCAAAGGGCTTCATGAAATGGTGGGGGTGAAAGCATGCGAAGAATCATCACGATGACAGTCAACAACCGCCCCGGCGTCTTAAACCGCATTACCGGGTTGTTTACAAAGCGGCATTACAATATCGAAAGCATTACGGTCGGGCATACGGAAATCGAGGGCATTTCGCGGATGACGTTCGTCGTCAACGTTGACGATGAACGGACGGCGGAGCAAATCATTAAGCAGCTGAACAAGCAGATTGATGTGTTGAAGGTGAATGACATCACCGACCAAGCGATCGTCGCCCGCGAGCTGGCGCTCATTAAAGTTGCCGCTCCTCCGGCGGTCCGCCAGGAAATTTACACGCTCATCGAGCCGTTTCGCGCCTCGATCGTCGACGTAAGCAAAGACAGCCTCGTCATTCAAGTGACCGGCGAGCCGGAGAAAGTCGAGGCGTTGATTGAACTATTGCGCCCGTACGGCATTAAGGAAGTGGCGCGCACGGGAACGACCGCGTTCACCCGCGGGGCGCAAAAAGCGACGACGAATCAGAAAACGGCGTTCATTATTTAACAGCTATCATACAAAACAGCGCTGATTGCTTCATGGAACCGCCAAACAAGGGGCGGCCAAGCGTAGGGATTGTCAAACTACAGAACAAAGGAGAGGGTAATCATGGCAAAAGTCTACTATAACGGGGATGCAAACGAACAATATTTGCAAGGGAAAACGGTCGCGATCATCGGCTACGGCTCGCAAGGCCACGCCCATGCGCAAAACTTGCGCGACAGCGGCGTTCGCGTCATCGTCGGACTGCGAAAAGGAAAATCGTGGGAGCAGGCAGAACAAGACGGGTTTGAGGTGTATTCAGTCCGCGAAGCGGCGAAGCAGGCTGATATCGTCATGGTGCTGCTGCCGGATGAGAAGCAGCCGGCCGTGTACAAAGAGGAAATCGAGCCGGAACTCGAGCCAGGCAATGCGCTTGTGTTTGCGCACGGCTTTAACATCCATTTCAGCCAAATTGTCCCACCGAATCATGTTGACGTCTTCTTGGTTGCGCCGAAAGGCCCAGGCCATCTCGTGCGGCGCACATATACGGAAGGAGCGGGCGTGCCGGCGCTCATCGCCGTCTACCAAGATGTGACCGGACACGCGAAAGAAACGGCGCTCGCCTACGCGAAAGCGATCGGCGCTGCTCGAGCTGGGGTGTTGGAGACGACGTTCAAAGAAGAGACGGAAACCGACTTGTTCGGTGAACAAGCGGTGCTGTGCGGTGGGCTGACGGCGCTCATCAAAGCCGGGTTTGAAACGCTCGTTGAAGCCGGGTATCAGCCGGAAGTCGCCTATTTTGAGTGTTTGCATGAGATGAAGCTCATCGTCGATCTCCTTTACGAAGGCGGTTTGTCGTGGATGCGCTATTCGATTTCCGATACGGCGCAATGGGGCGACTTTATCACCGGCCCGCGCATTATTAACGACGCTGTGAAAGCGGAAATGAAAAAGGTGCTCGATGACATTCAAACCGGCAAATTCGCGAAGAGCTGGATTTTGGAAAACCAAGCGAACCGTCCGGAGTTCAACGCCATCAACCGGCGTGAGAATGAGCATTTGATTGAGATTGTCGGACGCGAACTGCGAAGCATGATGCCGTTTGTGAAGGCAAAACAAATCGAGGCGGTGGTGCCAGGTGCGAAAAATTAAGTTTTTTGATACCACATTGCGTGATGGGGAACAATCCGCTGGTGTGAACTTGAATTTGCAAGAAAAGTTGGAAATTGCCCGTCAACTTGAACGGCTGCGGGTTGACATCATCGAGGCGGGTTTCCCCGCCTCATCGAAAGGCGATTTTGAGGCGGTCAAACAAATTGCCGAAACGGTGAGAACATGCTCGGTCACCGGGCTGTCGCGCTCGGTCCGAAGCGACATTGATGCGGCGTGGGAGGCGTTAAAAGGCGGCGCGGAGCCGCGGCTCCACCTATTCATCGCCACCTCGCCGATCCATATGGTGCATAAATTGCGGATGACGCCGGAACAAGTGATTGAAGCGGCGGTTGAGGCGGTGAAATACGCGAAGCGCTTTTTCCCGATCGTCCAATGGTCGGCGGAAGATGCGTGCCGAAGCGAGTTGCCGTTTTTGGCGAAAATCGTCGCCGAAGTGATCAAAGCCGGCGCCTCGGTGATCAACATTCCGGATACGGTCGGCTATATTACGCCGAAAGAATACGGGGAAATTTTCCTCTATTTGCAAAACAATGTTCCGAATATTGAAAAGGTTTCGCTCTCCGCTCATTGTCATGATGACTTGGGCATGGCGGTGGTGAACTCGCTGTCGGCCATTGAACATGGAGCGACGCAGGTCGAGTGCACGATCAACGGCATCGGCGAGCGGGCCGGCAATGCGGCGCTTGAGGAAATCGCTGTCGCCCTTCACATCCGCAAAGACTACTATCAAGTGGAAACGCGCCTCAATTTGCAGGAAATTAAGCGCACAAGCAATCTTGTCAGCAAGCTGACCGGGGTCGTCGTTCCACCCAACAAAGCGGTCGTCGGCAAAAACGCGTTTGCGCATGAATCGGGCATCCATCAAGACGGCGTCTTAAAAGAAAAAACGACATACGAAATCATTTCGCCGGAGCTCGTCGGCGTGCCGTCGAATTCGATGGTGCTCGGCAAACATTCCGGCCGCCATGCGCTTCGCAACCGGGTTGAGGAGCTCGGCTACACGTTGTCCGATGAAGAAATCAATCAGCTGTTTGTCCGTTTTAAAGAATTGGCGGACAAAAAGAAGGACATTACCGACGACGATTTAATCGCGTTGATTTTCGAAGAGAAGTTCGACCACTTTAAAGATTTTTACCAATTGTCTTCCATTCAAGTGCAATACGGGACGAATCAAATTCCGACAGCGGTAGTTGTACTGAAAGACGGGAAGGGGAATGAAATCCAAGAAGCGGCGACCGGCGCCGGCAGCGTCGAGGCGCTGTACAATACATTGGAACGTTGCTTCCAAACGCCGGTGACGCTGCTTGACTACCGGATCGAATCGGTCGGCGGCGGCCGCGATGCGTTGGCCCAAGTGTTCGTCAAAGTGCGCGCCCATGACATCGAGACGAGCGGGCGCGGCACTGCACAAGACGTGTTGGAAGCATCGGCGAAAGCGTACATCAACGCCATCAACCGTGTGTTTATGATCGAAGCGATGCGCGGCGAAAACGAGAAAGTGGCAACACCATAAAAACGGGGGGATTCAGAATGGGAAACTATCGGATTGCCGTCTTGCCAGGGGATGGCATCGGCAAAGAAGTGACGTCCGGAGCGGTCGAGGTATTAAAAGCGGTCGGCATCCGGTTTGGCCACGAGTTTACGTTTGAATATGGATTGATCGGTGGAGCGGCGATCGATGAGGCGGGGACGCCGCTCCCCGAGGAAACGCTCCGCCTTTGCCGAGAAAGCGATGCGGTGCTGCTTGGGGCGGTCGGCGGTCCGAAGTGGGATGACAACCCTCCGCATTTGCGCCCGGAAAAAGGATTGCTTGCCATTCGCAAGCAGCTCGACTTATATGCCAACTTGCGGCCGGTTGTTTGCTATGACAGTTTGGTTTCCGCTTCGCCGTTAAAACCGGATCTCGTGCAAGGCGTCGATTTTGTCATCGTCCGCGAGCTGACCGGCGGCATTTACTTCGGCCAGCCGAGCGGCCGCGTCGTCGAAAACGGCGAAGAAAAAGCAGTGGACACCTTGTTATATAAAAAGGAAGAAATTGAGCGGATCGTCCGCATGGCGTTTATACTCGCACGCGGGCGGAAGAAAAAAGTGACTTCGGTCGACAAGGCGAACGTCCTTTCGTCAAGCCGTCTATGGAGGGAAGTGGCCGAAGAGGTGGCGAAGCAGTTTCCGGACGTCACGCTTGAGCATATGCTTGTTGACAATGCCGCGATGCAGCTCATCCGTGCGCCGAAGCAGTTTGATGTCATTGTGACAGAAAACATGTTTGGCGACATTTTAAGCGATGAAGCCTCCATGTTGTCCGGTTCGCTCGGGATGCTGCCGTCAGCCAGCTTATCCGCTTCCGGTCCGAGCTTGTATGAGCCGGTGCACGGTTCAGCGCCTGATATCGCCGGCATGAACAAAGCCAATCCGATTGCGGCGATTTTGTCGGCCGCGATGATGCTTCGACTGTCGTTCGGGCTCACCGCGGAAGCGGAGGCGGTAGAGCACGCGGTGTGGCAGGCGCTCGCCCTAGGTTTGCGCACCGCCGACTTGGCGCCAAGCGGCGGCCGCATCGTATCCACGAACGAAATGGTCGAAGAAATCAAAGCGGCGGTGCTGGATTATACGGCCATTGCTCAAATTATGACCGTTTATGCCTAAGACGTGCGAGGTGAAAGCCAATGAAGCCGAAAACGATCATCGATAAAATTTGGGAAAACCACGTCGTCTACCGTGAGGAGGGCAAACCGGATTTATTGTACATCGATTTGCACTTAGTGCATGAAGTGACCTCGCCGCAAGCGTTTGAAGGATTGCGGCAAAAAGGGCGGAAGGTGCGGCGGCCGGATTTGACCTTTGCGACGATGGACCATAACGTGCCGACCGTTAACCGATTTGTGATTACCGACGAAGTGGCGCGCAACCAAATCGCTGCGCTTGAGCGCAACTGCCGCGAGTTCGGCATTCCGCTCGCCGACCTACACAGCGAAGAGCAAGGAATCGTTCACGTCATCGGCCCAGAGCTCGGGTTGACCCAGCCGGGAAAAACGATCGTTTGCGGCGACAGCCATACGTCGACGCACGGGGCGTTTGGCGCCTTGGCGTTTGGCATCGGCACGAGCGAAGTCGAGCATGTATTGGCTACACAAACGCTTTGGCAGCATAAGCCGAAAACGCTGCAAATCTGCATCAACGGCCGCCTCGGCAAAGGAGTGACCGCCAAAGACGTCATCTTGGCCATTATCGGCCGCTATGGCGTTGGCGTCGGCACCGGTTATATTATCGAATTTACAGGCGAAGCGATCCGACGCATGTCGATGGAAGAGCGAATGACGATTTGCAACATGTCGATTGAAGCTGGGGCGAGAGCCGGCCTCATCAGCCCGGATGAAACGACGTTTGCCTATTTGCGCGGCCGCAAATATGCGCCAAAAGGCGAGGAGTTTGACAAGGCGGTGGAACGGTGGCGGGCGCTTGCAAGCGATGAGGGGGCGGAATACGATAAAACGATTGAAATCGATGCGTCGACGATCGCTCCGATGGTGACGTGGGGGACGAACCCCGCGATGAGCACTTCCGTCGATGGCGTCGTGCCGCATCCCGAGCAATTTGAAAGCAAAACAGAGCAAAACGCGGTGCGCCGGGCGCTTGAGTACATGGGGCTCAAGCCGGGCACGCCGATTACGGATATTCCGGTGCAGCACGTCTTCATCGGTTCGTGCACCAACTCACGCCTCAGCGATTTGCGCGCGGCGGCGAGCATCGTGAAAGGGAAAAAAGTGGCTCCGGGTGTACGGGCGCTCGTCGTGCCTGGATCGCAGCAAGTGAAAAAACAAGCCGAGGCGGAAGGGTTGGCGCAAATTTTCATCGACGCCGGTTTTGAATGGCGCGACTCCGGCTGCAGCGCCTGTTTGGGCATGAACCCGGACATCATTCCGGAAGGCGAGCACTGTGCGTCAACGTCGAATCGCAACTTTGAAGGGCGGCAAGGAAAAGGGGCGCGCACGCATCTCGTCAGCCCGGTGATGGCCGCGGCGGCTGCGATTTACGGACATTTTGTCGATGTGCGCCAGCTTGAAGCCGAGCCGGTCTGTTAAATTGACGATCGTGATGGCAAAAGAGGCGGCGCGGCATCCTAGGAAGCCGAGCTCCTTTGCCATCAGTGACATCCATAACGGAAGGGGGAAAGGACGATGAAGCCGTTTACGATCCATCGCGGAAAAACCGCCGGCATCGATCGTGCGAATATTGATACCGATCAAATCATTCCAAAGCAGTTTTTGAAACGGATTGAACGCACCGGCTTTGGCCAGTTTCTCTTTTACGATTGGCGGTATTTGAGCGACGGCACGCCAAATCCGGAGTTTGAGCTCAACCGCCCGGAAAACGAAGGGGCGACGATTTTAGTCGCCGATGAAAACTTCGGCTGCGGCTCATCGCGCGAACATGCGCCGTGGGCGCTGCAAGATTACGGATTCCGCGTCATCATTGCCCCATCGTTTGCCGATATTTTTTACAACAACTGCTTAAAAAACGGGCTGTTGCCGATCCGGCTGGATAAAGAGGATGTCCGCTACTTGCTGCGCCAAAGCGAGCGCGCAGACTATGAACTGACGGTTTCGCTTGAAGAACAGCGGGTATTTGACGATGAAGGATTTTCGCGTCCGTTTGACATTGACCCGTATCGAAAACAGTTGCTGTTAAAGGGATGGGATGAAATTGATTTAACGTTTGTCTATGAACCGTATATTCAAGCGTATGAACAACAGCATAGCCCGCGGCCGTAAGCGTCTGTTTTTTGCGGTGCAGCGCGGCGGCAAAAATCGGCTGTTCCGCCGTTATTTTGGCAGGAACAGCCTCTTTGTTTTGCATATAGGAGGATGAAGAAAATGGACGGCGGCAGCAAGCGCCAAAAAGGGTTGGCTTGTTTCGGCTAAGAAAACTTGTTACACTTGTGGTAAACACATATAGGAGCGGGCGAAGATGGCCGGGAAAAAAGGAAAAATCATCATGTTTCCGCAAACGAAAGAACGGCTGATGGAAGAGGCGTTTGCTGCGCTCGAGGCGAAGCGGTATAAAGAAGCGCTCCGCTTTTTGCGCGCCGCCGAACAGCTTGGCGACCACAGCTTTCCGGTTCGGCTTGGGCTGGCTGTCTGTTGCTATGAGCTTGGGGAATATGATGAGGCGGAGCGGCGTCTTGCCGGTTTGCTTGACGAGCAACCGGGCAACGGTGAACTGTTGCAAATGTATATTGCCATATTGTTGCAAACGAATCGATACAGCAAGGCCGAAACCGTGATCCGCCACGCCTTGCGTCGTCCGTCGTTATCCGTTTCGCTGCGCGAACAGCTTCACCAGCTGCTCCGGTTTAGTGAAAAAATGAATGCCCGCACGCTTCCGCCCGCGGAGTGGAAGCGGGTGAGACGGCTGCTTGAGTCCGGGGACATTGCTGAGCAGCTGCAACTGATTAAACAACTGGAAAAAGAAGACATCGAGCCGGTGCTGCCGTTGCTCAAGCAATATTTACGCGCACCGGAAAAAAGCCCGATGGCGAAAACGATGCTCCTTCGCCTGTTGACAGGGAAGCGAGTCAACGAAACGGTGACGGTTGAGAAATTTGGCCGTTGCATGGAGGTCGTCCCGTCAGCGTTGGACGAACAGACGGAAACGGAATTTGCTTCATCGTTGCTGGGTCGGCTTGAACAGCAGCTCGCGGCGGAAAGCCCGAGTTTGTATGAAACGGCGGCGGACATTTGGCTTCGCTATGCATATGTGTTGTACCCGTTTCCGCCAGAGCCGGCGGATGCAGCGGCCTGGCTTGCTGCTCTCCATTGGATGGCGAGCCGGTTTTTAGGCTTGGATGCTGACGCGACCGCCTTGGCCGACCGCTACGGTGTGGAGGCGGCGGAGATGGCAACGCTTTGCCAAAAGCTATACGAAATAGAGGAACTTTCCTCCCTCTAATGGCTCGTTCTCTGTTGAAACATGGCTGTTGTATGTTATAATATAATGGCTGTGCTATGTATCTGTTTTCGCATACTTGTCTACATAATTGGGCATCATAAAAAGATCTGGACAAGCGGAGTGCGCTATGGTCCGAGCAATGATTTCAGGTGGAGGGAACAAGGATGTCAGTCAAATGGGAAAAGCTTGAAGGGAACGAAGGCGTATTGACCGTTGAGGTCGACGCCGAGAAAGTGAACAAAGGCTTGGACGCCGCGTTTAAAAAAGTGGTGAAAAACATCACGCTTCCGGGCTTCCGCAAGGGGAAAGTGCCGCGCGTTCTGTTTGAAAAACGCTTCGGCGTCGAAGCGCTCTATCAAGATGCGCTCGACATTTTGCTGCCAGAGGCGTATGCCAAAGCCGTCGAAGAGGCAGGCATCGAACCGGTGTCAATGCCGGAGATTGACATTGAGCAAATGGAAAAAGGCAAAAGCTTAATTTTCAAAGCGAAAGTGACCGTAAAGCCGGAAGTCAAGCTCGGTCAATACAAAGGGCTTGAAGTGGAAAAAATGGATACAACCGTGACGGACGAAGATGTCGAAAACGAATTGAAACGTTTGCAAGAAAATTACGCCGAACTTGTCGTGAAAGAAGACGGGACGGTGGAAAACGGCGATACGGTCGTCATCGATTTCCAAGGGTTTGTCGACGGCGAGCCGTTTGAAGGCGGCAAGGCGGAGAACTATTCGCTTGAAATCGGCTCTGGAACGTTCATTCCGGGATTTGAAGAACAGCTTGTCGGCATGAAAGCCGGCGAGGAAAAAGAAATCCAAGTCACATTCCCGGATGAATACCACGCGAAGCAATTGGCCGGCAAACCGGCGACGTTTAAAGTGCAAGTGCATGAAGTGAAAGCGAAACAGCTGCCGGCGCTTGACGATGAGTTTGCCAAAGACGTCGATGAAGAAGTCGAAACGCTTGACGAACTGAAGGCGAAAATTCGCGCCCGTTTGGAAGAGGCGAAAAAGAACGAGGCGGAGACTGCCTTGCGCAATGCGGTTGTCGAAAAAGCGGCAGCCAACGCCGAAATGGATATTCCGGAGGTTATGATCAAAAACGAAACCGACCGGATGCTTCGCGAATTTGACCAACGCCTGCAAATGCAAGGTCTGAACTTGCAGTTGTATTACCAATTCTCCGGCCAAGATGAAGCGTCGTTGCGCGAGCAAATGAAAGAAGATGCCGAAAAACGGGTGCGCGCGGCGTTGACGCTTGAAGCGATCGCGAAGGCCGAAAACATTGAAGTAACCGACGAGGAAGTAAACAAAGAGCTCGAAAAAATGGCGGAAGCCTACAAGCTGAGCGTGGACAAGCTGAAAGAGCTGCTCGGCAGCTTAGATGGCGTCAAAGAAGATTTGAAATGGCGGAAAACAGTCGATTTTCTTGTAGAGCACAGCAAGGTTGCGGCATAATATATCTTAAGGAAAGAACAAGGCGCGAGACGTTCGTGCCTTGTTCTTTATCCACAACAATGGCGCCTGAGCGGCAATTTTCAAACTTTTCTAAACAGATAACGGTTTTTTCATTCGCTTTTTCAGGAACATTTATGGTAAAATAGCGAATACATACGTTTTTACGACATAAGAGATGGCGGAAATGGATACATAAGCAGGCGCGATTTCGTTGGCAAGGGGTGAATGATATGTTTAAATTCAATGATGAAAAAGGGCAGTTGAAATGCTCGTTCTGCGGCAAAACACAGGATCAAGTGCGAAAGCTCGTTGCCGGTCCGGGGGTTTACATTTGCGACGAGTGCATTGAGCTATGCACGGAAATTGTTGAAGAGGAGCTCGGCAATGAAGAGGAATTTGAATTTAAAGACGTGCCGAAACCGTTGGAAATTCGGGAAATTCTAGATGAGTACGTCATCGGTCAAGATGAGGCGAAAAAATCGCTCGCCGTTGCTGTTTACAATCATTATAAACGGATCAATTCCGGCAGCAAAATCGATGATGTCGAGCTGTCGAAAAGCAACATTTTAATGATCGGGCCGACCGGGAGCGGGAAAACGCTGCTGGCGCAAACATTGGCGCGCATTTTGAACGTGCCGTTTGCCATCGCCGATGCCACCTCGCTTACAGAGGCCGGCTATGTTGGCGAAGACGTCGAAAACATTTTGTTAAAGCTCATCCAAGCGGCGGATTATGACGTCGAACGGGCGGAAAAAGGCATTATTTACATCGATGAAATTGACAAAATCGCCCGCAAATCGGAAAACCCTTCCATCACTCGCGACGTATCCGGCGAAGGGGTGCAACAGGCGCTGTTGAAAATTTTAGAAGGCACCATTGCCAGCGTTCCGCCGCAGGGCGGCCGCAAACATCCGCATCAAGAATTCATCCAAATCGATACGACGAACATTTTGTTCATTTGCGGCGGGGCGTTTGACGGCATTGAGCCGATCATCAAGCGCCGCCTTGGCAAAAAAGTGATCGGTTTTGGCGCGGAAATGAACCAGACGGATGTCGACGAGAAAAACTTGTTGTCGAAAGTGCTGCCGGAAGACTTGCTCAAATTCGGACTGATTCCGGAGTTCATCGGCCGTCTGCCGGTCATTACGACGCTCGAGCCGCTCGACGAACAGGCGTTGATCGACATTTTGACGAAACCGAAAAATGCCATTGTCAAGCAATACCAAAAAATGCTTGAGCTTGACGGCGTTGAGCTCGAGTTTGAAGAAGCGGCGCTCCGTGAAATCGCGAAAAAAGCGATTGAGCGGAAAACGGGCGCGCGCGGCCTTCGCTCGATCATCGAAGGCATTATGCTCGATGTGATGTTTGAGCTGCCGTCGCGCGAAGATGTGCAAAAGTGCATCATCACGCTCGACACGGTGCGCGGCACAAAGCCGCCGACGCTGATCCGTCATGATGGCACCGTCATCGAGCTGGAACGGAAAACATCTGCCTGATGGGAAAACCGCCTTTTTTCGGCGGTTTCTTTTTTTGCCGCCCATGCCCTGGGCGCCGGTCGGCGCTTTTTTTGTTTATTCCCGCCAGTTCGCGGAGATACTATCATACTACATACCATCTAAAGGCAGGAGGATATCGGGGCATGGATTGGACGAACATCGTACTGGTCATCCAGCTGTTTTTCGGGGTCATCATCGGCCTTTATTTTTGGAATTTGCTAAGAGGGCAACGTGTGCAAAAAGTTTCGATTGATAAAGAGTCGCGCAAAGAGATGGAACAGCTCCGCAAGCTGCGTTCGATTTCGCTCACCGAGCCGCTGGCGGAAAAAGTGCGGCCGAAAAGTTTTGACGACATCGTCGGTCAGGAAGACGGCATCAAGGCGTTAAAAGCCGCTTTATGCGGCCCCAACCCGCAACATGTCATCATTTACGGCCCCCCTGGCGTCGGCAAGACGGCAGCTGCTCGGCTCGTGCTTGAGGAAGCGAAAAAAAATCCGCTCTCCCCGTTTAAGAAAAATGCGGTGTTCGTGGAGCTTGACGCGACGACGGCGCGCTTTGACGAGCGCGGCATCGCCGACCCCCTCATCGGCTCGGTGCACGACCCGATTTATCAGGGGGCCGGGGCGATGGGGCAAGCCGGCATTCCCCAGCCGAAGCAAGGGGCGGTGACGAACGCCCACGGGGGCGTTTTATTCATCGACGAAATCGGCGAGCTTCATCCGATCCAAATGAACAAGTTGTTGAAAGTGCTTGAGGACCGGAAAGTATTTTTTGAAAGCGCCTATTACAGCAAAGAAAATCCGCAAATCCCAAGCCATATTCACGATATTTTCCAAAATGGACTGCCGGCTGATTTCCGTCTTGTCGGGGCGACGACGCGCACGCCGAACGAAATTCCTCCGGCCATTCGCTCTCGCTGCCTGGAAGTATTTTTCCGTGAGTTGGACCAAGATGAAATCGCCCTCATCGCGAAAAAGGCGGCGGAAAAAATCCGCTTGAACGTGTCAGAAAGCGGCATTCGCCTCCTTGCCGCCTATGCGCGCAACGGGCGGGAGGCGGTCAACATGATGCAAATTGCCGCTGGCCTGGCCATCACGGAAAACCGAGAAAACATTTTGGACAAAGATATTGAATGGGTCATTCAATCGAGCCAAATGACTCCGCGCTATGAGAAGAAAATCGCTTCCGCTCCGGCGGTCGGCGTCGTCAACGGTCTGGCTGTGTATGGACCAAACACCGGTGCGTTGCTCGAAATTGAGGTGACCGCTTTGCCGGCGAAAGGAAAAGGATTGATCAATGTCACCGGCATTGTCGAGGAGGAAAGCATCGGCAGTGCAGAAAAATCGGTGCGGCGCAAAAGCATGGCGCGCGGCTCGGCGGAAAACGTCATTACGGTGTTGCGGGCGATGGGCGTGCCAGCGGACCGCTACGACATTCATGTCAACTTTCCGGGCGGGGTGCCGGTTGACGGCCCTTCAGCCGGGGTGGCGATTGCCGTCGGCATTTATTCCGCCATTTACCAGCTGCCAGTCGATCATACGGTCGCCATGACCGGAGAAATCAGCATCCGTGGCTGCGTGAAACCGGTCGGCGGCGTGTTCGCCAAAATCAAAGCGGCCAAACAAGCCGGGGCGAAAAAAGTCATCATCCCGATTGAGAATATGCAATCGTTGCTAGGCGAAGTCAGCGGCATTCAAATCATCGCCGTCCGCCGCCTCGAGGAAGTGCTCGTCCATGTGTTCGGCGAAGAGGCGCTCCGCCGCGGCCCCGCGCTGCTGCCAGCGGCTATGGACCGCTCGGAGAAAAAGCTCGTCTAGCCAAAGGAAACGGCGGCAAGGCGAACGATTGGCAACGAAAGCGGGCGATCCGCTCGCAACCGAGTCGGGCGGTTCGCCCGGCCTCTCTTTTATGTACGGCTTCGGCGCAAGCGGATCGTCGCTGAAGTCGGTTTTTCTTTGCCTGCAGACGGAGCGCCGCGCGCTTTTTCGTTCGTCAAATTTTACAAACCCGGCTACCGTACTATACAATAAACGAATAGAAGCGAGAGATGGAGGTGTTCGGCGTGAACGGAAAGAAAAAGGAGACGGTCGTTCCGCTTTTGCCGCTGCGTGGGTTGCTCGTGTTTCCGACGATGGTGCTCCATTTGGATGTCGGGCGCGAGAAATCGGTCAAAGCGCTCGAACAAGCCATGGTTGAGGATCATATGATTTTGCTGACGTCGCAAAAAGACGTTGCCATCGACGAACCGGACATGGATGACTTATATAAAATGGGAACGATCGCGCGCGTCAAGCAACTTCTAAAACTCCCGAACGGCACGTTCCGCGTGCTTGTCGAAGGCGTCGCTCGGGCGCTCATTACGGAAGTGATCAGCGAGGAGCCGTACTTTCTCGTCAAAGTCGAAAAGTTTGCTGATCGGGCGGCGAAAGATTTAGAAGATGAGGCGCTCAAGCGGACGATGCTTGAATATTTCGAGCAGTACATAAACTTGTCCAAGCGGCTGTCGGTCGACATTTACGCCTCGATCGTCGACATCGATGAGCCGGGGCGAATGGCGGACATCATCGCCTCGCACTTGCCGCTTAAGCTTGAGGAAAAACAGCGCATTTTAGAAACGATCGACGTGAAAGAGCGCCTCAATAAAATCATCCAAATTTTGCACAACGAAAAAGAAGTGCTCCAGCTTGAGAAAAAGATCAGCGCCCGCGTCAAGCAGTCGATGGAGCGGACGCAAAAAGAGTATTATTTGCGCGAGCAAATGAAGGCGATTCAAAAAGAGCTTGGCGAAAAAGAAGGAAAAACGAGCGAAGTCGAGGAGCTGAAAGAAAAAATCGAGGCGGCCGGCATGCCGGAGCATGTGAAACAAACGGCATTGAAGGAGCTTGACCGCTATGAAAAAATTCCGGCGACCTCAGCGGAAAGCGCAGTCATTCGCAACTACCTCGATTGGCTCATCGCCTTGCCGTGGTCGAAAGAAACAGAAGACATCCACGACATTAAGCGGGCGGAAGCGATTTTAAACGAGGAGCATTACGGGCTCGATAAAGTGAAAGAACGGGTGCTTGAATTTTTATCTGTCAAGCAGCTGACGAAATCGTTAAAAGGTCCGATTCTTTGCCTCGCCGGACCGCCGGGGGTCGGCAAAACGTCGCTCGCCCGCTCGATCGCCAAAGCGCTCGGCCGCCGCTTCGTCCGCGTTTCGCTCGGCGGCGTCCGCGACGAATCGGAAATTCGCGGCCATCGCCGCACGTATGTTGGCGCCATGCCGGGACGCATTATCCAGGGGATGAAAAAAGCAGGCACGATCAACCCCGTCTTCTTGCTCGATGAAATCGACAAAATGTCGAGCGATTTCCGTGGCGATCCATCGGCGGCCATGCTGGAGGTGCTTGACCCGGAGCAAAATCATACGTTCAGCGACCATTACATTGAAGAGCCGTACGATCTATCGAAAGTCATGTTTATCGCCACGGCCAACCATTTGGCGGCGATTCCGCAGCCGCTCTTGGACCGGATGGAAGTGATCCACATACCAGGCTACACAGAAGTGGAGAAGCTGCATATCGCCAAGCGGCATTTGCTGCCGAAACAAATCACCGAGCACGGGCTGAAAAAGGCGGCGTTGCAAATTCGCGATGACGCGATGCTCGATATCATCCGCCATTATACGCGCGAAGCCGGGGTGCGGGAGCTTGAGCGGCAGCTCGCCGCTATCTGCCGAAAAGCGGCCCGCCTCATCGTTTCCGGCGAGAAAAAGCGGGTTGTGATCACAGAAAACAATCTTGAGGAATTTTTAGGGAAGCGAAAATACCGCTACGGCCGAGCGGAGGCGGAAGACCAAGTCGGCGTGGCGACCGGGCTGGCGTATACGGCGTTTGGCGGCGATACGCTCGCCATCGAAGTGTCGCTCGCGCCAGGCAATGGGAAACTCGTGCTGACCGGCAAGCTCGGCGATGTCATGAAAGAATCAGCGCAAGCGGCGTTCAGCTACGTGCGGTCGCGCGCTGAGGAGCTTGACATTGATCCGAAGTTCCATGAGAAATATGATATTCACATCCACGTTCCGGAAGGAGCGGTGCCGAAAGACGGGCCATCGGCCGGCATTACGATTGCGACCGCACTCATTTCCGCTTTGACGGGCAAGCCGGTGAGCCGCTTTGTCGGCATGACCGGGGAAATTACGCTGCGCGGCCGCGTTCTTGCGATCGGGGGGCTGAAAGAGAAAACGTTAAGCGCCCATCGTGCCGGATTGAAAACCGTCATTTTGCCGAAAGACAATGAAAAAGATTTGGCTGACATTCCGGAAACGGTGAAGCGCGACTTGCGCTTTGTGCTCGTCTCTCATCTCGATGAGGTGCTGCCGCACGCGTTGGTGGGGTGGAAGCGATGAATGTGAAGAAAGCAGAGCTTGTGACCAGTGCCGTCAAGCCGGAACAATATCCGGACGGCGGACGGCCGGAGGTGGCGCTCGCCGGCCGTTCGAACGTCGGCAAATCATCATTCATCAACAAAATGATCAATCGGAAAAACTTGGCGCGCACCTCCTCAAAGCCAGGTAAAACGCAAACGTTGAATTTTTATTTGATTAACGACTCGTTTTACTTTGTGGACGTGCCAGGTTATGGTTTCGCCCGCGTGTCGAAGCAGGAGCGGCAAAAATGGGGGAACATGATGGAGACGTACTTTACGACGCGCGAGGCGCTTAAGGCGGCGGTCCTGCTCGTTGATTTGCGCCATCCGCCGACGAAAGACGATGTGATGATGTACGAGTTTTTGAAACATTACGAGATCCCGGTGATCGTCATCGCGACGAAAGCGGATAAAGTGCCGCGCGGCAAGCATCAAAAACACGCGAAAATCGCGCGCGAGACGCTGCGGATGGCTGACGGCGACCCGCTCATTTTGTTTTCCGCCGAGACCGGACAAGGGAAAGACGAAGCATGGGCGGCGCTTTTGCCGTTTGTGGCCTCATGACGAAAACACCAGCGATTCCGCTGGTGTTTTCACTTCCAAGGCTATTTTCGCCTAGTCCATAATATATAGACGCCGATGGCGATGAGTCCGAGCGGCCAAAACTTCCAGACAGAGGAAAGTCCGGCTTGGACGAGGTGAAAGAATGGCTGGCCGCGCCCGGAAAACGTCAGCACGACAGCGAGAAGCAAGAAAAGCACGCCAAAGCCGGCCCCGCCTTTTTGTTTGCGGCTGCTGGCGAAAAAAGCGAGCGCGATGAGGAAAAAAAACATGTTCACGCCGCGGGGCCAGGCCGAAAATGCACTCGCAAGGAGCAACTCAACGCCAAATCCGAGTAAAAGAAAGCCGGGGAAAAGGTAAGCATATTCGCGCGCTGAATGCGCCTGGCCAAGCAAAGCCGCGCCGCAAATGGCAAGCAAGGCCGGCCACCCTTGGAAGAAATGGAAAAGGGGGGATTCCAGCTGTCCGGCGAGAAAATACAGCCCGAGGCCGATGAACAAGATGCCGGCGAATACCGTTCGGGTTTTCATGATCGTCGCGTCCTCCGTTTCCCTTTTGGACATGTTTATGATAGAATGATCACTGTCTACAGTTTAGCATAGCTTTGGAGGCATGTTCACAATTTTTTCAAACCGGAACGATGGACGGTTGTGATATAATGATGGAAGGGATTCGGTCAATAAGGGGGATGGCATCGTGCAAATCGTAGTCGTTGGCGTCGACTATAAAACCACCCCTGTAGAAATCCGCGAAAAGCTCGCGTTTGCGGAAGCGGAACTCGGTGCGGCGATGAAACAGCTCGCCAAGCAAAAAAGCGTGCTCGAAAATGTGATCGTCTCGACGTGCAACCGGACGGAAGTTTATGCAGTGGTTGATCAACTGCATACCGGACGTTACTATATGAAAGCATTTTTAGCCGAATGGTTTGGCGTCAAAGTGGAAGCGATTGCTCCGTATTTGCGTGTGCTTGAAGGAGAAGCGGCCATAAAGCATTTGTTCCGCGTGGCGGCCGGCCTTGATTCGATGGTGCTTGGGGAAACGCAAATTTTAGGGCAAGTGAAAGACAGCTATTTGCTCGCTCAAGAGGTCGGGACGAGCGGCACGATTTTCAATCATCTGTTCAAGCAGGCGGTGACCTTTGCGAAGCGCGCCCACTCGGAAACGGGCATCGGCGCGCACGCTGTATCGGTCAGCTATGCGGCGGTTGAGCTGGCGAAGAAAATTTTCGGCCGCCTTGCCGGCAAGCACGTCTTGATTATCGGGGCCGGCAAAATGGGGACGCTGGCGGCGCAAAACTTGTACGGCAGCGGCGTCGGGAAGGTGACGGTTGTCAATCGGACGCTTGAAAAAGCGAAACAGCTTGCTAAGCAGTTTGCCGGCGAAGCGAAGCCGCTCGGCGAATTGTCATGCGCTTTGCTGGAAGCGGATATCGTCATCAGCTCGACGGGAGCCAAAGGCTATATTTTGACGAAGGAAATGGTGGCGCCGCTTGAGAAAATGCGCAAAGGCCGCCCGCTCTTTATGGTTGACATCGCGGTGCCGCGCGATTTGGATCCGGCGTTGGCTGATTTGGAAACGGTGTTTTTGTACGACATTGACGATTTGCAAGATGTGGTGGCGGCCAACTTGGCGGAACGGCAAAAGGCAGCGGCTCGCATTGAAACGATGATCGAAGCGGAACTTATGGCGTTCAGCCAATGGCTGCAGACGCTCGGCGTCGTGCCAGTCATTGCCGCATTGCGCGAAAAGGCGCTGGCCATTCAAGCAGAAACGATGAAAAGTTTGGAGCGGAAACTGCCGCATTTGTCGGAGCGCGACTGGAAAGTGTTGAATAAGCATACGAAAAGCATTATTAACCAGCTGCTCCGCGATCCGATTTTGCAGGCGAAGGAACTCGCCGCCGGCCCGAATGCCGAGGAGGCGCTTTTGCTGTTTATGAAAATTTTCAATATCGAAGATGCGGTGAAAGCCGAGCGGCATATAGAGCAGGCGAAATCCGTGCAATGCGATGAACAAGACGCGGAAGCGGTCCGTGCCGCCCGCCCATCATGGCAGCTGTAAGGTGGGATGGATGGTGGCGCTGTTGTATGAGTTGTCCATTTTGCTTTACATCGCTTCGATCCTATTCTATTTCATCGATTTTTTGCAACAAAACCGGAAGGCGAACGACATCGCCTTCTGGTTGCTTTCTATTGTGTGGCTTTTGCAGACAGTGACGTTTGTTTCTCGCATCATGGAGACGAAGCGCTTTCCGATTTTAACGATGTCGGAAGGGCTTTATTTTTACGCTTGGCTGCTCATTACGCTGTCGCTCGTCATCAATCGGCTGCTGCGCGTCGATTTCATCGTCTTTTTTACGAACGTGCTTGCTTTTTTTATTTTGGCCATTCATACGTTTGCACCGTCTTCGCAGTCGCCGGCTGTTGCGGAGCGGCTCGTCTCGGAGCTGCTGATCATCCACATCACCCTTTCGCTCGGAGCGTATGCGGCGTTTACGCTGTCGTTTCTGTTTTCGGCGCTTTACATGTTGCAGTACAGTTTGCTGAAAAAGAAAAAGTGGGGGGCGCGCCTTTGGCGCATGGCGGATTTGTCGCGGCTTGATTTTTTGTCGTATGTTTTAAATGCGCTCGGCTTGCCTATGTTGTTATTAGGGCTCATTCTTGGCGTGATTTGGGCGTACATTCAAATCGACCATTTCCATTGGTATGATGCGAAAGTGCTCGGGTCGTTTGTCGTTCTTCTCGTCTATGGCGTCTATTTTTACAAGCGAGCCGTCCGGCAGATGCAAGGGAAGGCGATCGCGCTATGGAATATCGGTTCGTTTTTATTTTTGCTTGTCAACTTTTTCTTGTTTGGCAGTTTGTCAAAATTTCATTTTTGGTATTCGTAATCGAGGTGAAACGAGATGCGGAACATTGTCGTTGGCTCGCGGCGCAGCAAGCTTGCCTTGACCCAGACGAAGTGGGTGATCAACGAATTGAAACAGCTTGGGGCGCCGTTTACGTTTGAAGTGAAAGAAATCGTCACGAAAGGAGATCGGGTGCTTGATGTTACGCTCTCGAAAGTCGGGGGCAAAGGGTTGTTTGTGAAAGAGATTGAGCATGAATTGCTCGCCGGCGGCATCGATATGGCGGTCCATAGCATGAAAGATATGCCGGCTGTGCTGCCCGAAGGTTTAGTGATCGGTGCGGTTCCGCGTCGCGAAGATGCACGCGATGTGCTTGTCAGCAAAGGAAACCGGATGCTCTCCGACTTGCCGCCTGGGTCGGTCATTGGCACGAGCAGCTTGCGCCGTTCAGCGCAGCTGCTTGCCTATCGCCCGGATTTGACGATCAAATGGATTCGCGGCAATATTGACACAAGGTTGGCGAAGCTCGAAAGCGAAGAGTACGATGCGATCGTGCTGGCGGCGGCGGGTCTTGCGCGCATGGGTTGGGGCGATGACGTCATCAGCGACTATCTTCCTTTTGATGTCTGTGTTCCGGCGGTCGGCCAAGGGGCGCTGGCGGTCGAATGCCGGGAGGATGATGACGAATTGCGCCAATGGCTCAGCCGGTTAAACGACGAGCAAACCGAGCGGGCTGTTCGGGCGGAGCGCGCCTTTTTGCAGCAAATGGAAGGAGGCTGTCAAGTGCCGATTGCCGGCTACGCGGAAGTGAAGGAGGGGACGGTGCGTCTTACCGCGCTTGTCGCCTCCCCGGATGGCAAAGAAATGTATAAAGAAATCGTCACTGGCGCCGATCCGGAAGCGGTCGGCCGACAGGCGGCTGCCATCTTGAGCGAACAAGGGGCAAAAGCGCTGATCGAGCGGGTGAAAAAGGAGCTGGGCGACTGATGGCCAATCGCGCCCTAGCCGGCAAGACGGTACTTGTCACTCGTGACAAAAGGCAGGCGGCATCGTTTTCCGCCAAGCTGCGCGCCGTTGGCGCCGTGCCGATCGAAATCCCGCTCATAGCCATCCGCCCGGCGGCTGCGCCGGAAGCCATCGCCGCGCTCGCCGGACGGCTCGGGGAATACCGCTGGCTCGTGTTGACGAGCGTGAACGCGGTCCGCTTCTTTTTTCCGCACGTTTCGTTGCCGCGGCCGCTGCCGAATGTCGCCGTCGTCGGGCGGAAGACGGCGGCCGCGCTCGTTGAGTACGGTGTTTCACCGGCGCTCGTACCGGATGATTTCACCGCTGAACGGCTTGCCGCCATGCTTGCACCGCGCGTAAAACAAGGCGACTGGGTGCTGTTTGTCAAAGGTGATTTGGCAAGCCCGACGCTGCCTGAGGCGTTAAGGAAGGCAGGCGCAGCGGTCGATGAGTTTACGGTTTATCAAACGGTGCCAGACCTAAGCGGTCGAGAACCATTGTTGGCGTTGCTGCGCGAACGGAAACTAGATGCGATTACGTTGATGAGCCCATCGGCGGTTCATAGCCTTGCCCGCCTTCTTGGCGAGGAAGCGTCCGCGCTTCTCTCCGGCGTCGCTGTCGCCTGCATCGGGCCGGTGACAAAAAAGGCGGCGGAGCGGGAAGGAATCACCGTACATATTTGTCCAGCTGATTACACGACGGATGGTATAATCAAAGCGATGGAACAATATTTTTCCATGGAGGGACGATGAATGGCACTGTCATTTGACCGCCATCGCCGTTTGCGGCAAACGGCTGCGATTCGGGCGATGGTGCGTGAGACGCATCTTCGCGTCGAGGATCTCATTTATCCGCTGTTTGTGGTCGAGGGAAGCGGCATTAAGCGGGAAGTGCCGTCGATGCCAGGGGTTTACCATTTATCGCTTGACCGTTTATCTGAGGAAGTGGACGACATCGCCAAGCTTGGCATTCCCGCCGTCATGGTGTTTGGTGTGCCGAATGAAAAAGATGAAGTCGGTTCGCAGGCGTATTGCGAAACAGGGATTGTTCAGCGGGCGATCCGCCAAATCAAAGCTGAACACAAAGATCTAGTCGTCATTGCGGATACGTGTTTATGTGAATATACGAGCCACGGCCATTGCGGCGTCGTCGAAAACGAGCGCGTGCTGAACGACCCGTCGCTCGAGCTCCTCACCAAAACGGCGGTGAGCCAAGCGCAAGCCGGCGCCGACATCATCGCGCCGTCGAACATGATGGACGGCTTTGTCGCCGCCATTCGCCGTGGGCTTGATGAAGCAGGGTTTGAGTATGTGCCGATCATGTCGTATGCAATCAAATACGCTTCGGCATTTTACGGCCCGTTCCGTGATGCCGCCGACAGCGCGCCGCAGTTTGGCGACCGGAAGACGTACCAAATGGATCCGGCCAACCGCCTTGAGGCGTTTCGCGAGGCGGAGTCGGATGTCAAAGAAGGCGCTGATTTCTTGATGGTGAAGCCAGCGCTTGCCTACATGGATATTATCCGCGACGTCAAAAACCGTTTTCCGCTTCCGCTTGTCGCCTATAACGTGAGCGGCGAGTATGCGATGGTCAAAGCGGCGGCGCAAAACGGCTGGATCGATGAGAAGCCGGTCGTCATGGAAATGTTGACAGGGATGAAACGGGCGGGCGCGGATTTGATCATTACGTATTTTGCCAAAGATGTCGCCCGCTGGCTGGCTGAATAGAGAGGAGGGCGGAAGCATGCGAAGCTACGAACGGTCAAAAACCGCTTACGAAGAAGCGGTGAAATTGATGCCGGGCGGGGTGAACAGCCCGGTGCGCGCCTTCAAGTCGGTCGGGATGACGCCGATTTTCATGGCGCGCGGCCAAGGAGCGAAAATTTACGATATTGACGGCAATGAGTACATTGATTACGTACTGTCATGGGGTCCGCTCATTTTAGGGCATGCCAACCCGCAGGTCGTGGAAGCGTTGAAGCGCGTGGCGGAACAAGGCACAAGCTTTGGCGCTCCGACATTGCTTGAAAATGAGCTCGCCAAGCTCGTGATTGAGCGGGTGCCGTCGGTGGAAATCGTGCGGATGGTCAATTCCGGTACGGAGGCGACGATGAGCGCCCTCCGCTTAGCGCGCGGCTACACGAAGCGCAACAAAATCATGAAATTCGAAGGCAGCTACCACGGCCACGGCGATTCGCTGCTCATTAAAGCCGGCTCCGGCGTGGCGACGCTCGGCCTGCCGGACAGCCCGGGCGTGCCGGAATCGGTCGCCCAGCATACCATCACGGTGCCGTACAACGATTTGGACAGCGTCCGCTATGCGTTTGAGCGGTTTGGCGAAGACATCGCCGCGGTGATCGTCGAACCGGTCGCCGGCAACATGGGCGTCGTTCCGCCAGTGCCTGGCTTTTTGGAAGGGCTGCGCGAGGTGACGAAACAATACGGAGCCTTATTGATTTTCGACGAGGTCATGACCGGGTTCCGCGTCGATTACCACTGCGCCCAAGGGTATTATGGCATTGAGCCGGATTTGACGTGCCTTGGCAAAGTGATCGGCGGCGGCTTGCCGGTCGGGGCGTACGGGGGCAAAGCCGAGATCATGGAGCTTGTCGCGCCGAGCGGGCCGGTGTACCAAGCCGGCACGCTCTCCGGCAATCCGCTCGCCATGACGGCCGGGTACGAGACGCTACGCCAGCTGACGCCGGAAACGTACGAAGAGCTTGGCCGCAAAGCGGCGCGCCTTGCGGATGGGCTTCATCAGGCAGCAGAGAAATACGACATCCCGCATACGATCAACCGCGCTGGGTCGATGATCGGCTTTTTCTTCACGAACGAGCCGGTGGTCAACTACGAGACAGCGAAAACGTCCGACTTGGAGCTGTTTGCCGCCTATTATCGGGAAATGGCGAATGAAGGCATTTTCCTGCCGCCGTCGCAATTTGAAGGGCTGTTTTTGTCGACGGCGCACAGTGATGATGATATTGAATATACGATTGCCGCTGCTGAGCGGGTGTTTGCCCGTCTGCGCGGATAAGGAAAGGGGCTGCCGACCGTCGGCAGCCCAATTTTTTATCATACCGCCTCGTTTCCGTTCATACAATGGATAATGTCATAGAAACCATTTGCCGAAGGGACGGAAGGAGGAGGCCCGGTTGGAGCAATCGTATTTGCGTTTTTCATTGGAAGAATCGGTCTGGTTTAAAAGAGGACAGGAAGTCGCCGAGTTTTTATCCATTTCTCTTGATCCGGTCATTTCCGTCGATGAGTACGACCAATATATTACGATCCGCGGCGCGCTTGAGTTGAGCGGCGAATTCCGCCAAGCGGGCGAAGAGCAGGCTGAAGCGGATGACGACGTGTTTGAGCTGGCTGGTTATCGGTTCATTCAGCACATTTCGGTGCGCGAAGACGGGATCAGCGAACTGTCGCACCGCTTTCCAATCGATATTACGATTCCAAAAAACCGCATTCGTTCCCTTGAGGATGTGTACGTGACGGTTGAATCGTTTGATTATGATTTGGATGAAAACGGAAGATTGCTGATCACTGCCGACATTTCGATCAGCGGCATCAGTGAAGCGCCGCTTGACGATGATTTGCCGGACGATGAGGAGGACGATGAGCCGCTGTTTGCCCCGTTTGAATCAATCGCCCGCAAGGAAGCGGCCGGTGAGGAAGCGTTTGCTTCCGTGGATGATCTCACCGATGAGGCGGATGAACAGCCAGCTTTTGCCGCCGACGAAACGACGGTTTCCGTCATGGAGCCGGCCGCCATGCGTCATGAAGAAACGGAGGCTGAGGAAGAAGAGGAGGCCAAAGAGCCGTTTTTGCCGATTGAGACGGAAACGAAGGCGGTCAGCGCACAGACGGAGGAAGACATCGCTTCACTGCTGCCGCCAACTGAGGCGAAGGTATCGATCGGGGCGGCGAAAAAGGCGGTTGAGGAAGAAGAAGAAACGAAAACAAAAAGCGAAAATGCGCTTTACTTGACGAAACTGTTTGCGAAAAGCGAGGAGGAAGAGTTTACGAAACTGAAAATTTGCATCGTCCAGCAAGGAGATTCATTGGACAAGATTGCCGAACGGTATGATGTGACCGTCTCACAGCTTTTGCGCGCCAATGATTTGGAAAGCCCAGATGACGTGCACGAGGGGCAGCTGCTGTATATTCCGGCCATGGCGGGAAGCCGTCCTTTCTCATGAAAGGGATGCTTTCCGTTTCTTTTGCCGATAAGGGGGCGTAACAAATGGCCGCACAGGCTGACCGATATGAGGCTGTGCTCGCCCAGTACGGTCTTCGTCCAGAGCGCATGGAGCAGCGAGGCAAAGCCGTCAAAGTATACACGAACCGCGGTGTTTTCGCCTTAAAGCCGCTTGAAAGCGAGCAAGAAGCCGCCGCCGTTTGGCAGTCTCTTCAGCATGGCGGCCCCCGTTGTCTCCCGCTTTACCTGACGCGGCGGCGGTCGCTGTTTGCCACAGAAGGCGGCCGTCTTTATTATTTGCAAGCATGGCATGACGGCGAATCAAAGGTGGAGAAGGATGCGGTGGACGCCTTTTTTCGCGAGCTCGCCCGCCTCCATCGCGCCACCGTCCGTACGATCGAGGTGAGTGAGGAAGAGGCGGCGGCGTACCGAAAGCAAAAAAAGGACGAATGGCAACGGGCGCGGATGGTTTGGGAAGAACGGATTGAGCGGTACGAAGCGGCGTGGTACATGTCTCCGTTTCAGCTCCAATGCTGCACCTATTTTCATGAGGTGATGCGCGCGTACTCGTTCGCTGAAGAACGGCTCGATGTGTGGGAAGAGACGCTCAAAGAGACGAAGCAATGGCGCATCGCCTGGGTGCACGGCAAAGCGCGCCTCTCCCACTATATCCCGCCGTATTGGATCAGTTGGGAGCGGGCGCATTGGAATTCGCCGCTCTTTGATGTGATCGCCGCGCTCCGTTTTCACGTACAGACAATGCCGCCGCTTGGGCGCGAGTGGCTTGAAGGGATGGGGGAGTACGAGAAGGAGCTGCCGCTGTCCGACGGGGAGCGGGCGTTTTTATACAGCCATTTGGCGGAGCCGCGTGGGTTTGTCCGCTGTTTGGAGCGGTATGAGGCCGCTTCGCGGAACGAGCGGAACGAACGGGAATATGTGGCCGCGTTGCAGCGTCGTTATTTGGCGTTCAAAAATATGGAGGCGCTCGTTATGCACCTTGTCCAACGCGACGCCGCGCGGCAGCAGGAAGAAGCGGTGGACAACGAACCGCCGGCGGATGAAAGCAGCAATGGTTAAATCGATTTTGAATCCAGCCCAAACAAAATGGCGTCCCACTAAATCCATTCCAGATGGAGCGCCACGGCAATGAAAACGAAGATGGCCAATAAAATGACATCAAACGTCGTTGGCAGAAAAATAGTGCGGATCGCTTGAAAAATGGTGAGCGGGATGATCACTTGGGCGCAGACGGCGCGCACTTGCCGAAGCCACGGCGGCCACGAATACGGGTTGAATCGCCGCATCGACATTCCCTCCTTCTCCGGTTTACTATACAATATGAAACGTGCGGTGGTTTGTCACCAAATGCACACGGATGGAATAAATAAATAAAAACTTGGCAAAGATGATGGACAATGGTAGTATAATAATCGAACAATGATGACAAAAGCGAAGACGGGGAAGAGTACAGCGGTCCGCGCCTGCAGAGAGGGAAATCAGAAGCTGCGAGATTTCCTAGGATGACGGCTGCTGGAAGGTCGCCCTTGAGCTGCTTCTTTGAAAGGCGCTGCTGCCGAGTAGAGGAAGCCGGCATCATGCCGTTATGCCAATGAAGCGCTTAAGCCTTTGGGCTTAAGAAAAAAGGTGGTACCGCGAAAGCAGCTCCTTTCGTCCTTTTGGGATGAAAGGGGCTTTTTTGCTTGCCGGCTGCGCGGCATTGCTCAGTGGGAAGCCGCCGTCGGCCGCATTGTCCATCATGTTGAAGGAGGGAAATGAAACATGGCACAGCACGAAGTGTCGATGCCGCCCAAATACGACCACCGCGCGGTCGAAGCGGGGCGCTACGAATGGTGGCTGAAAGGAAAATTTTTTGAAGCGACCGGTGATCCGAACAAACGACCGTTTACGATCGTCATTCCACCGCCCAACGTCACCGGCAAACTGCATCTGGGGCACGCGTGGGATACGACGCTGCAAGACATCATTACGCGCATGAAACGGATGCAAGGGTATGACGTTTTGTGGCTTCCGGGAATGGATCACGCCGGCATCGCCACCCAGGCGAAAGTGGAAGAGAAGCTGCGCCAGCAAGGGCTGTCGCGCTATGATTTAGGCCGGGAAAAATTTTTAGAAGAAACGTGGAAGTGGAAGGAAGAATACGCCGGCCATATTCGCAGCCAATGGGCGAAGTTAGGGCTTGGCCTCGATTACACGCGCGAGCGGTTCACGCTCGATGAAGGGCTCTCAAAAGCGGTGCGCGAAGTGTTCGTCTCGCTCTACCGGAAAGGGCTTATTTACCGCGGCGAGTACATCATCAACTGGGACCCGGTGACGAAAACCGCTTTGTCGGACATTGAGGTTGTTTATAAAGAAGTGAAAGGCGCGCTCTACCATTTGCGCTATCCGCTCGCCGACGGCTCCGGCTGCATTGAAGTGGCGACGACCCGTCCGGAAACGATGCTCGGCGATACGGCCGTCGCTGTGCACCCCGATGACGAGCGGTACAAGCACTTGATCGGCAAAATGGTGAAACTGCCGATCGTTGGCCGCGAAATACCGATCATTGCCGACGAATATGTCGATATGGAGTTCGGCTCCGGAGCGGTCAAAATTACGCCGGCGCACGACCCGAACGATTTTGAAATCGGCAACCGCCACAATTTGCCGCGCATTCTTGTCATGAACGAAGACGGCACGATGAATGAAAACGCCATGCAATACCAGGGGCTTGACCGGTTTGAATGCCGGAAGCAAATCGTCCGCGATTTGCAAGAACAAGGCGTCCTCTTTAAAATCGAGGAGCACGTGCACTCAGTCGGTCATAGCGAACGGAGCGGCGCGGTCGTTGAGCCGTATTTGTCGACGCAATGGTTTGTGAAAATGAAGCCGCTCGCCGAAGCCGCCATCAAGCTGCAGCAAACGGACGAAAAAGTGCAGTTCGTGCCGGACCGGTTTGAAAAAACGTATTTGCATTGGCTTGAAAACATCCGCGACTGGTGCATTTCGCGCCAGCTTTGGTGGGGGCATCGCATCCCGGCATGGTACCATAAAGAAACGGGCGAAATTTACGTTGACCATGAGCCGCCGAAAGACATCGAAAACTGGGAGCAAGACCCAGATGTGCTCGACACATGGTTCAGCTCGGCGCTCTGGCCGTTCTCGACAATGGGCTGGCCGGATACCGACTCGCCGGATTACAAGCGCTACTACCCGACTGATGTGCTTGTCACCGGCTATGACATCATTTTCTTCTGGGTGTCGCGCATGATTTTCCAAGGGCTTGAATTCACCGGAAAGCGTCCGTTCAAAGACGTGCTCATCCACGGCCTCGTCCGCGACGCCCAAGGGCGGAAAATGAGCAAATCGCTCGGCAACGGCGTCGATCCGATGGATGTGATCGACCAGTACGGCGCCGATGCGCTCCGCTATTTCTTGGCGACCGGCAGCTCGCCGGGGCAAGACTTGCGCTTCAGCACCGAAAAAGTCGAAGCGACGTGGAATTTTGCCAACAAAATTTGGAACGCCTCGCGCTTTGCCTTGATGAACATGGGCGGCATGACGTACGAGGAGCTTGATTTGAGCGGCGAAAAAACGGTCGCCGACCATTGGATTTTAACGCGTCTCAACGAAACGATCGATACGGTGACGAAGCTCGCTGAGAAATACGAATTCGGCGAAGCGGGGCGTACGCTGTACAACTTTATTTGGGACGACTTGTGCGACTGGTATATCGAAATGGCAAAGCTGCCGCTGTACGGTGATGACGAGGCGGCGAAAAAGACGACACGTTCGGTGTTGGCGTATGTGCTCGACAACACGATGCGCCTGCTTCACCCGTTCATGCCGTTCATTACCGAGGAAATTTGGCAAAACTTGCCGCATGAAGGCGAATCGATCACCGTCGCTCCGTGGCCGCAAGTGCGCCCTGAGCTGTCGAACGAAGAAGCCGCGGAAGAAATGCGGCTGTTGGTTGACATCATCCGCGCCGTCCGCAACGTCCGCGCCGAAGTGAACACGCCGCCGAGCAAGCCGATTGCGCTCTATATTAAGGTGAAAGATGAACAAGTGTGGGCGGCGCTCATGAAAAACCGCGCCTATCTTGAGCGGTTCTGCAACCCGAGCGAGCTCTTGATCAATACAAACGTTCCCGCGCCGGACAAAGCGATGACGGCGGTCGTCACCGGCGCCGAGCTCATCATGCCGCTTGAAGGATTGATCAATATTGAGGAGGAAATTAAGCGGCTTGAAAAAGAGCTTGACAAATGGAACAAAGAAGTCGAGCGCGTCGAAAAGAAACTGGCGAACGAAGGATTTTTGGCGAAAGCGCCGGCTCATGTCGTCGAAGAAGAGCGGCGCAAGCGGCAAGATTACATGGAAAAACGCGAAGCCGTCAAGGCGCGCCTCGCCGAGCTCAAACGGTAGACAAACGATCTAGCTGTTGATTATGATGAAGACGAATCCGCTTTCCTGTGGATTCGTCTTTTTCGATGGATCATGATGGAAGGTTGGCATATTCTGAGAAGAGGTTTGTTGTCAACATATACTCGCTTTCACCAGGCTTCTCGATGTGTGGCGCATCTGCCGCATGAAGCCGGCAGGGGGCGGCAAGACACCAATGGAAAAAGGAGGATGATGGACATGGTTCGAACGTATGAAGAAGCGGTCGCTTGGATTCACGGGCGGCTGCGGCTTGGCATAAAACCGGGATTGAAACGGATGGAATGGATGATGGAAAAACTTGGCCACCCGGAACGCCGCGTCCGCGCCGTCCATATCGGGGGAACGAACGGCAAAGGGTCAACGGTCGCCTATTTGCGCTCCATTTTGCAGGCGGCGGGCTATTCGGTCGGCACGTTCACCTCGCCGTATGTCGAGCAGTTTAACGAACGAATCAGCATAAACGGCCAACCGATTCGCGATGAAGAGATCGTAGAGCTCGTGCAAACGATCAAACCGCTTGCGGACGAATTGGAACAGACGGAACTTGGCGGACCGACCGAGTTTGAAGTGATCACGGCGATGATGTTGTATTATTTCGGCAAACAAAACATCCAAGACATCGTGCTCATTGAAGTCGGGCTCGGCGGCCGCTTGGACTCAACCAACATCATTTATCCGCTCCTTTCCGTCATTACGAACGTCAGCTACGATCATATGAACATCTTAGGCGATACGCTCGATCAGATCGCCGCGGAAAAAGCGGGGATCATTAAATCAGGGATTCCGCTTGTGACAGCGGTCAACGAGCCCGAGGCGTGGGATGTGATCGCCAAGACGGCGGCGGAGCGGAAAGCGAAAACATATCGTCTCGGCGTCGATTTCACCGTTTCCGACCGGCAGGCGACGGTGGAAGGGGAGCAGTTTTCGCTTGTCACGCCGTTTGCCGAATATCGCGATTTGCGCATTCAAATGCCCGGCGCCCATCAAGTCGAAAACGCGGCGGTGGCAGTGATGGCGGCCGAACTATTGCGCCTTGGCTATTCGTTTTTGATCGATCCGGAGCATATCGCCGATGGGCTGGCCACAGCCGCTTGGCCCGGCCGGTTTGAGCGGGTGAGCGGCAATCCGCTCATCATCCTCGACGGCGCCCATAACGAAGCCGGGATTCGCTCACTCGTGGAGACGGTGCGCGCCCATTATCCTGACAAACACGTCCATGTCTTGTTCGCTGCGCTGACAGACAAGCCGCTTGAGCGGATGATTCAACGGCTTGATGAGCTCGCGGATACGATCACGTTTACCACGTTTGATTTTCCGCGCGCGGCAGCGGCGGAACAGTTGGCGGACCTTTCGTCCCATCCGCAGAAAGCGGTGACAGGTGATTGGGTCGGCTGGATCAGTGAAAAGAAAAACCAAATGGGGAGCGATGAGTTGATGCTCATTACGGGATCGCTTTACTTTATATCTGAAGTGCGAAAACGTTTAAAAAAATAATGCCAAGCGATGAAAAGAATTGATATAATGGAAGAAAGATAGTTCTTTTGGCGCGGGAGGGGAGGCGCATGAAGCGGTGGCGCGGCTGGCTTTTATGGGGAATGTTGTTTTGGCTGATGGCAAGCCTATGGCCGATGAAAGCAGGTGTTGTGTATGCCGATCAAACAGAGGGGGCCATTACGTTCGTTTCGGATGAGAAGATTGAGGGATGGGCGACCGCACCAGGGAGCGGCAACGGGCAAGGGAACAGCATTCGCTACTTTATGATTCGCATTCAGCCGAAGGAACAAAGCGGCACGGCAGTCAGCTACCGAGCCGAAGCGGTGGAAGCGCCGGCGGACCGAAACGGTGAGAAAAAGTATACGTTTTCTCTTGATATGCGCGGCAAGTGGCCGTCGGCTCCGGGAACGACGGTGACTTACCAAATCACCGTCGATGCGTATCGCGTGTTAGGAAATGGAAAAGAGGATGTGTATTTTTCATTCCCACAGACGCCTTATCAATATACGAGGCAAACTGGGGTGAGCACGGCTAAATTGGATTTTTCCCTCTCATTTTCACAGCCGGAATACGCCAAGCCGCCGAACGGCGATGCCCAAGGCCGGCTCGATGTGACGCTCGTTCCACAAGGGGCCGTTTCGTCGCCCGTCCGTCCGCCGATCGACGTTGTGTTTGTGTTTGACATCTCCGGCTCGATGACATGGGAGAAGCTTTCGAGCGCCAAGACGGCGCTCCGTTCGGCTGTCGATTACTTTAAAGCCCATTCGCATCCGAACGACCGGTTTGCCCTCATTCCGTTTTCCGACCAAGTGAAACAAGTCGTTCCGTTTGGGGATCAGCCGAATGTCGCCGCCCAACTCGAGAAAATTCGGACGGTCGGCGACAGTTTGACCGCTGGAGGCGGCACGAACTATTCGGCGGCGCTGTCGCTTGCGCAGTCGTATTTTAACGACCCGGTGCGCAAAAAGTATGTAATTTTCTTGACAGACGGGATGCCGACCACCCTTAACGCAACAGAAACAATCACCTATCGGGAAGTCGAACGGATTCTTTGGTTCTACTACTATACAGGAGAAAAAATCACGGCGCCGTTGCCGCTGACGTACGAATTGTATACAAATGGAAAGGCCGGCATTCGTTTTATCGACAAACGCGGTTTTTCCCGCTTGTTTACAAGCGACGGATGGGACTATGTAAACGGTGCTGATATCCCTCTAGGTCGAAGCGACTATCCATTTAGTTACAGCAGCATAGAGAAGAAAATTCGTGATCATGCTATCAACGTGGCTAAGGCGCTCGGAATGAACAATATTACGCTTTATTCGATCGGTTTTGGCAGCAACGATGAAGTCGATATGAGCTTTTTGCAAACGCTGTCCGCGACTGCCGGCGGCGAGGCGCGGCAAGGAACGACGCAAAATTTGACCGCCTTGTTCCAACAGTTTTCCCAGCTTGCCACCACGCCGGCGATCACAGGAACGATCCGCATCCCGCTTTCGTCGTTTGGCGGCAATGTCGCCGTTGCGGAAAACGGCCAAGTATGGCTGGATGAAAATAAGCAAAATGCGTATATTTCGTTTTCGATTCCGTATGAGGTCGGGAAGCCGGCGCCGGCTCCTATTACGATTCCGGTTTCCGTCTCCTTTAAGCAAAAAGGGACCTATACGTTGACCACAGAGTTGACATACCGCGATGTGTATGGGCAACTGCAGCCGCCGATCGCAAAATCGGCCACGATCTCGATCGTTGTTAAGGTTCATAGCTTGACGCTTGGCGATTACAAACCGACGATGAACGTTGACGAAATGCAAACCATTCCAGTGACGATCGAGCCGAGCGACGCGACGAACCCAACGCTTGCGTGGACATCAAGCGACCCGAGTGTCGCATCCGTAGACCAAAACGGCACGGTGACAGCGCTAAAGCCTGGAACGGTTACGATCACCGTCCGCGCGACTGATGGCAGCAACGCGTCGGCATCGGCGGTCATCAAGGTGATTGATCCGTACGTGGCGCTTCAAGGTATGGAGTTCCGCCGTCCGGTGTTGTATATGAAAGTCGGCGAACGGCTTGACGCAGCGCCTGAGCTTCGTTTTGTTCCGTCCAATGCAAGCGACCGAACGCTCCGCTCTGTGACATCGTCTGACTCCCGGTTTGTCGACGTTGTCCAAGAAAATGGCCGATGGTATTTGGAAGCAGTGGATGTCGGCTACGCGGTTGTGACGGCGACCGCCAATGCGAGAACGCCGGATGGCAGGCCAATTCAAGCCTCAGTGTGGGTCTTTGTCCAACCGCGTGAAGATGAGGGGGGAAGCGTCAGCAACGGTGGGCGTTGGTGATGATGGAAAAAGCGGCCTCCTGAATTGGAGAGCCGCTTTTTTTCGTTTGTCCAGGGGATCGAGAGGATGAGAGAGGGAATTTAGCCGTCTTCGTTCACTCAACTTCAAGCCGGTCGGCGACGAGCGAGATTTGATTGACAAACGGCAATCCTGTTCCTTGTTCGACTAACACCCGTGGATTATATTTGACGATCAGACGAGATTGTTGCATGTCAGAGCTTGGAATGAAGTTCCCCGGCTCACCGTCTTTCGGCTCGATCCGGCCGCGAAAGGCGTTGATGACGAGCCCGTTGATGTCTGTATCCGGAGCAGCCGCTCCGTTCCCGCGGGCGAACAACCCGCCTTCAATGTACAAATACGATCCGACAGCATAAATCGTCGCGCTGCTGTCCGTATAAAAATACCCTTTTAAGTTCGGGATTTCATTTGAGTCTTGAAATTCATTGATGCGGGCGATATCGAGCGTGCCTTTGGACAACAACACGAGCCCTTTTCCATCCGCTCCGTCGATATGGCTGTTGTAAATGGTCGTCTTGCCAGTGACGTAAATGCTCGCGTTCAACGCCAAGTTTCCAGTAAGCGTCAAATCACCGAACACGATCAAATTGCCGCGCACAGCCGCTGTTGATTTTGTCGGTCCTTCAATGCGGAGATCGCCATTGACAATGAGCCATTGGTTTTGGCCATTTTGCTGCACGTCAATGTCGCGATAAAGGGTGATCTCCTTCCCTTCTGCGTCCAACCAAAGCGGCTTGTCTTTTGGCATCTGATTGATGGATTGTTCATACGGCGTTTCGTCGTCTGTCACGACCCGAGCCAATTTCCCTTCTTGATAAAGCTCCCGCGCTACATCGAGCGGCGGCTGGTGATCGTTTTCAATGCGCTCGATATACGCTTGTTGGGTTTCAGGCGACAACGGCGAGAGACCGGCCGCTTGAAGCAATTTATCTTTCACGGTGCGCTCGAAATCAGTATCGATGAAATCGTCCGTCTCTTGTTGAATGAGAGGGCCGCCATCGTCCGGCCATCCTGGGAAGAAAAGGCCTTCTTCCATTTGGAAAGCTCGGCCGCCAGTCTTCCAGCAACTGCTCGTTTGCGTGCATGAAAACAGCAGCTTGTCATGAATGTGCCAAATCGAATCGTTCATTGATGCGGGCAGTCCGGCATCGATAGGAGCGATCGTTAACTCGCCGCTTTTTTTCACGTAGTTTGCCGCGTTGCTGATGTAAGCGCTTTGTCCGGCGTATACGTTTCCTTGCTCCACGTAGACGCCGCCGTTTAAGATGACGGTTTCTTTTGATCCGAGCGCGTATTTGAGAAAGCTGGGCGTATTTGTTAAAAAGACGAGCCGTTTGACTTTCCGCTCGCGATGGCCGTCCGTAAACGGTTTGGACAAATCGAGCGCGCGGAGGAACACTTTGTTCGTCGGAATGTTGTACAAGCGATAGGACACGTCTTCCACCTCCACGCCGTAGCGCGCTTTCAGCTTGCCGGCGATCGTATCCGGGCCGGGGGTGTCCTCGTTAATGCCGAGAAATGCATCCCATTGACTGGGGGTGAAAATGTCATGACGAACAAAAAAATCGTCGTCTGAAAGCTCAGCTTTAAGCCCAGCAATTGCTTCATTAAGGGCTGTTTTGGCTTCATGAAACGATTCGATGTTCTCGACGCGCACCGCGGTAAATCGCGCTTGCTGGACGGCGACTGTTAAAATCGTCAAGCCGAGCAAAAAAAAGAGGGTGATCATGAGCATCGTCGTCACCAAACTGTAGCCAGCGGCGTTCAAGCGCAGTCGGTTCATCGCAGCCCCTCCCTTCGCAGACAAAGTTTTGGAATGCAATACTTAAAAACCAAATTCCGTTGTCAATGTAAACGGCGGCACATACAGCCAACCACTCGGGTCGGCGTGTCGACGGTCGGAGACAATGAGACGGATCGTCATGACGCCGCTGCGGCACAGGTTGCCTTCTTTTCGTGCGCAACGGAATGAAAACGATGAAGAGTCGCCCAGCAAAAAGCGGGAAGAGGTGATCGTTTCGCCATTGATCGCGAGCGCGCCGTCTTGGATGGACAGCGTCATCCGCTCGATGCTTTCCGGCTTTTTCTCTTCACGGGAGACAAGCCCGGTGTCCGCATCGGCTTTGAATTCTTGGTTTTTCACAAAGGTGACGGCCGTTAACGGCGTGTTTTCCTCTTGACTTTCCATTCCATCTGGAGAGAGCGTGTACAGCTCGTTCATTATTCGGGCCATGGCGTAGTCCGCTTCGCTGCGCAAGTCGTTTTCGATGCCGATGCGCTCGTAGGCGCGAATGCCGGTTAAAAACACGGTGTAGATAGCGCCGATGATGAGCAAAGAAATGGAAACGGCGGCCAACAGCTCGATCATCGTCATGCCGGCTTCGCTTCTAGCGGATCGTTTCATCGGTGATCACCCCTTCGACCCACGCCGTTTCGTTCGTGCGCTCGCCCCAACGGACGGTGGTGTATAATTTGGTCATGTAGCCGCCGGCGTTTGATTCGGCTGCTTTTTCCGTTTCAGCGCGGATGCGCGCCTGCAGCGGCGCAGGCAAGGAAGCGAATTCCGACGATGAAGTGAATGCATCCCATGCCTCCTTGTCGTATCGGACAAGGTAAACGGAAGCTTCGTAACGGACATTGTTGATTTTCGGGGCGAACTGCGCTTCACATACCGTATGCAGTTGGCTAGATTCACCGGGAAAAAACAGCGCCGCCAACGATTCGTTGCCGCAATCGTCTTTTGTTAGCTCAAGAAACGGTGTTTGATGGTCTTCCATATACTCTTTTAGCCGGGAGAAATCTGCGTTTTTTTCAAAATAGACAGCGACGCCGCGGGCGACGTTGACGGCCACCGTCCGACCTTGGTTGTAAGACGTATGCATCATCGCATTCGTGAAAAAGTAAAACAAACCGATCGCGACGCCCGATAAAAGAGTGATGGCCAGCAACGTTTCGATCAACGTAAATCCTGCTTGACGACTAGGAAGAGGAAAATTGCTTCCCGCCATTTGTCATAACCTTCTTTCAAAATATGTAACTTTATTATACAATATTTTCGAGTCGAACCATGTAGAATTTTAGGATAAGAGAACGAGCAATGGCATATTTGGCGCGTTATTGCCAATGATACGCCGGGAAGGAACGGGTAGGCATGTGGAAAGAGGCGGTTGTTTACGTTGTTGCATTCATAGTGGCGCTGTTGGCTGTTTGGCTGCTGCCGCTTGGATTCAGCCGGGCCGGGGGCGCGGCGGTGGTGGCGGCTGCCTTTTTGGCTGCGGGGCTGGCGCAGTTGGCCGAATCGGTGATTCCGTTATGGCAAATCGCCCTGCTCGTCGGGCTTTTGCTGTTGGCGGGCTCGTATTTGCTTGATCGTTGGTTCGGTCCGCTTCTTTACCGGTCGGTGGAGACGGAGGAAGCTGGGGAACGGAGAAAGGGAGGATGGAAAGGGAGTGGCGATCGGACGGCAGCGGGCGATAGGTACGGGACGATGGTCCAGAATGCAACGGAAAATCTAGTCGATTCGGCCTGGCCGGCAGCTTTTGGACAAAACGGCGCTTCGAGGGAATTTCAAGGCGTTGACTCGGGTGGGGAGGCGTTGCGATCGCACGTGCAGGAAACCGGTAACACCGCTTCAGGAGCGTCGCCTGCAGCGTCGGAAGCAGCTTCGGGAGAGACGGAGCGGGCACCGAAATCCAGCGAGGAGCCCTGGGAAGAACAGACTGCTTTCTTGCTTCGATCGATGGATGGCATAGAGGAAGCCGCTTCCGATCCCGGAGCGGATCAAACCGAGCCGGAGGAGCTGCTTTCGTTGGATTCGGCCGATGCGGAGCAAAAAATGCGCTCCGTGGACCGAGACGATGCCGAGCAAGAGGAGTTTTTCCCGTTGGATTCGGATCGTGTGGAGCTGGAGAAGTTGTCCGCCTTGGATTTGGATGGAGTAGAGCCGACCGCCATGACGGGTGACGGTGGCGGGCTGAATGTTGGGCCGGCGCGCCGTCTGCGCGATTGGCTCGATGAGCTGCCGGTCTCGATGACGCCAGACATCGAAGCGGCGGTGCTGCAGGCGGGAGCGGCCGCCGACGGCCGCGGCCTGTTGCAGGCGCTTGATCTCAGCCATGAAGAAGAGGATGGGCAACTTTCCGCGTTCATGTCTTCTAGCTCGGCGGGCGTTTCTGCTGCAGAAAACGGGCTGCCTTCCGGCCAGGCAATGCCGCGTGAAGGGGCGCTTTTGGAAGAAGCAATGCCGGGTATTGTCGACTGTTCGCTGCCGGAAGCGGACGAGGCTGCCGAACCGCCCCGTCAGGAGGACGCGATGAAAGCAGAGCCTGACAGGCAGGAAGGGCAACGAGCGGAGCATGGCTGGTCGGAAGGCGAACAATCAACCGAGCGCCGCGAGCCGGAAGAAGATGGGCAAACGGAAAGCCGGCGGGAGGAAGAGAGCGAACGGCCAGCGCGAATGATCGGTCCGGAAGTCGTGCAGGCGGTCGTTCTTGAATTGCGCCTCAACCGCCGTCGTTTGGGCGCCGCCGATTACGAGCGCTGCCTCCGCCGCTGTTTGGACGCTCCGCTTTCTGACCGCGACTATTACGTATTGGCCCGTTTGTTAATGGAACATTATGTGGTAGAACAACAGTACGGCAAGCTCGCAGCGTGGCTCGAGGAGCTCGCTGACCGTTTTCGCGCCTATCCGGCTGTGGCCGAAGAGTTGGCGCTTTGGCGGCAGTTTGCCGCAACACTAAACAGTTGGGGTGAACAAGATGAAAGCTAGCGCGCAAATCATTGGGCTGCCGATCATCAGCATTGCTGACGGTGCACAAATCGGCACGGTGAAAAGTTTGGTGATCAACCCGGACAAAGGATCGATCGATTTTTTGACTGTGGAACAAGACGATGTGCAACTCAGTTTAAAGGCCATTCCGTTTAAAAAAGTCGTCGGCATCGGCGAGTTTGCCGTGACGGTAGAGCAAGGGCACGATGTAATTGACCTCTCGGAAATTCCGATCGCCAATCAGCTCGTCAATAAGCAAATCCGGATTAAAAATACGAAAGCCATCACGCGAAAAGGGCAGCTGCTCGGCGAAGCCCGCGAGTTTTTCGTCGATGAAGAGTCAGGGGATATTGTCGGCATCGCTCTTCAGCTCGAGAAAGGGGAAGCGGTGCTGCCGGCCTCAGAAGTGTTGACGTACGGCAAAGATATTTTGATCATCAACGACGGAGCGAACGAGTCGCTTCTTGATGATCCGGCGCAGTTGTTGAAGGCAGAGAGCATCGAGCCAACCGGCGGCATGGCGGAAGAGGACGTTTCCGCGCAAATGGAGGCGATGGCCGAAAGCGCGGAAAATGTTGAAGCGCTGCAGTCGCTGAGGGAAAAACAAGTTGCGCTGTTAGCTGGAAAGCGGCTGACAAAAGATATTTATGATGCAGACGGCCGCCTGATGTTTAAAGCGGGCACTCTGCTTGGCGAAGAGGATGTGCGCAAGGCGCAAGAGGCGGGGCCAAGCGTCATCGTCGATGTCTCGATGAATGTGGAGGCGTAATGGAGGAGGGTCGGCGGTGAAAAAGGCTGCCGCGTGGAAATTGTTTGTTGTCATGGCTGTTTGCACCGTTTATTTTATCGCTTTTTCGCATCTGGGCACCTTCGCCCATGATGTTTTGGCCCCGGATGACGGCCGCCTTGGCCCGGGCACGGCGGTCGGTCCGGTGTCACTCTCCGGCATGACGCCCGAAAGAGCCCGACAGGCGGTTGTCGAGCGGGTGAATGAGTGGCGGGCGACCGCTTCCATTTCTTTGCAGTACCAAGAAAAGCGCATTGACCTGCCGGCGGACGCGTTTGCGTTCCGTCTTGCCGAGAGCACGAAGCGGTTTGTCGACGGGAGGCGCACGCCGCTGTTTGTGATCGCTGATTTAGAAAAATGCCTCCAAGCGGCGGCAGCCATCGTTCCGCCGGCGGCGTTATCGGCGCTTGACATCAAGAAGCTTGGGGCGGATTTAGAGGGACAGGCGGCTCAGCTGCAAAAGCCATCATCTCCGATCGACTTGGCTCGCTACATATCGTTTGCAAACGGCCGGCAACCGGTCGTCAGCGAAGCGGCCGCATCGGCGCCTGACTCTTCGGCCGTCCGCTGGCTGTCTGGCGAGCGGCGCGCGGTGATCAAAGCGAAACAGCTGTTTTCGTTTGGCGATTATATGAAAAAGGTGAAGGCCGATTTGTCCGATGAAGCGGCCGATGCGATCGCTTCAGCGGTGTACCGGGCGGTGCTGGCGACCAATTTCACTGTCGTGGAGCGCTATACGAGCCGTATGTTGCCGGATGGAGTGACGCCCGGTTTTGAGGCGCCCATTAGCGGCGGCCGCGATTTGGAATGGTTCAACCCAAACACGACCGACTACACGCTTCTTCTCCGGCATGATGGACGAAAGGTGCGTGTTGCCATTATCGGGTTGCCGTTTGCCTATCAATATATCATTCGCCTAGGCGAGGCGGAGTCTATCGAACCGCGTGTCATCGTCCGCTATGACGCGCGCCTGGCGCCGGACGAGAAGAGGACGGAACAGATCGGGCGGCCGGGGCTGGTTGTGACGGTGGAACGCGAAGTGCGCGACGGCGCTCGGCTCGTGCGCAAAGAAACGGTGAGCGAAGATTTTTATCCGCCAACGTATACGATTCACGTGCGCGGCCTTGAAGTGCCGGAAAGCAATGTTGGGCAAAGCGGCGACGGAGAAGGCGGAACGATGGAGCCGGCGAATGGGGTGACGGAAAACAACGGAGCGGCGAACCAACCGAATTCGACTGCGAAAAACAGCGGCGGGAATATAGAGAGCGGGACCGCGTCAAAGAAAGGCGATGAGGCGAGCAACGGGGAATCGGCCCCCGCCGCTGGCAGTGAAGAGAAGACGGATGCGGGCGGAGGGGAGGAAAAATGAGCAAAAAGCAGGAACGGAAACGGCTTGGTGATTTGCTTGTCGAAGCGGGATTGATCACCGAAAGCCAGCTGGCCGAGGCGCTGCGCGAGAAGGCGCCCGGGCAAAAGCTCGGCGACGCCTTGTTGCAGCGCGGCTACATCACGGAACAGCAGCTGATTGAGGCGCTCGAGTTTCAGCTCGGCATTCCGCACGTCAGTTTGTACCGGTACCCGATCGATCCGAAAGCGACAAACCTCGTGCCGAAAGAGTTTGCCCGCCGCCATATGGTTATGCCGCTCAAGGTGGAAGGCGATCGGCTGCTCGTTGCCATGGCCGATCCAATGGACTTTTTTGCCATCGACGATTTGCGCCTGTCGACCGGGTTTCAAATTGAAACGGCGATCGCTTCAAAAGACGATATTTTGCGGGCGATCAATAAATATTACGACATCGACGAAGCATTTGAGGATTTTTTGCAAACGCCGCCGCCTGAGGTGCGCGACGACGAGCGGGCTGCTGAGGACGATTCTCCCATCGTTCGTTTGGTGAACCAAATTTTGCAGCTTGCTGTTGAACAGCGGGCGAGCGACATTCATATCGATCCACAGGAGACGAAAGTGCTCATCCGCTATCGGATCGACGGCCTGCTTCGCACCGAACGCGCGCTGCCGAAACATATGCAAAGCATGTTGACGGCGAGAATTAAAATTTTGGCCAATATGGACATCACCGAACACCGCGTGCCGCAAGACGGGCGGATCAAAATGGACATCGATTTTCATCCGGTCGATTTGCGCGTTTCAACGCTGCCGACCGTATACGGTGAGAAAATCGTCATGCGCGTCCTCGATTTGGGCGCAGCGTTAAACGATATTCATAAACTTGGTTTCAACCCGGTCAATTTAGATCGGTTCATCCGCTTGATCGAGCGGCCGAACGGCATCGTCTTGATCACCGGACCGACCGGTTCGGGGAAATCGTCGACGCTCTATGCGGCGCTCAACCATTTAAACAGCGAGCACGTGAACATTATTACGATTGAAGATCCAGTCGAATATCAGATCGAGGGCGTCAACCAAATTCAAGTCAACCCGAATGTCGGCTTGACGTTCGCCCAAGGGCTCCGCTCGATTTTGCGTCAAGACCCGAACATCATCATGGTTGGGGAGATTCGCGACCGCGAGACGGCGGAAGTGGCGATCCGCGCTTCGCTCACCGGTCATTTAGTGTTGAGCACGCTCCATACGAACGATGCATTAAGCACGATCACCCGCCTGATCGATATGGGGATTGAGCCGTTTTTAGTGGCCACATCGCTCGCCGGCGTTGTCTCGCAGCGGCTTGTGCGCCGCGTCTGCCGCGACTGCCAAGAGGTGTATGAGCCGACGAAGCGGGAGCGGGACATTTTCGCCCGCCGCGGCATTGAGGTTCATCAACTTGTCCGCGGCCGCGGCTGCCCGATGTGCAACATGACCGGTTACCGCGGACGGCTGGCGATTCACGAGCTGCTTGTTGTCACCGATGAGATGCGGCGCGTCATTTTAAACAACGAGCCGTTTTCGAAATTGCGCGAGCTTGCCCTGCAAAACAAAATGATTTTTTTGCTGGATGATGGGCTGTTGAAAGTGAAGCAAGGGTTGACCACGCTTGAAGAAGTGCTGAAAGTGGCCATTTTGCATTGATGGGTGAGATGGATGAAGGAAAAGCTTGAGGCGTTATTGCGCGCGGCCTTTGAATGCCGCGCTTCCGACGTGCATTTAACCGTCGGCGCGCCGCCGATTTTTCGCGTGAACGGGGAGTTGAGAGCTTACGGCCATGAGCGCCTGCACCCGGAGGAAACAGAGCAAATGGCGCGATCCATCATTCCGGCGCCGCTTTGGCAGCAGTTTCAGGAAACCGGAGAGCTTGATTTTTCGTATGGCATTGCCGGCGTTTCCCGCTTTCGCTTAAACGTGTTTAAACAGCGGTCATGCGTGTCGCTCGCCGTGCGCCTCATCCCGGTGCGCATCCCGACGCTGGAGGAGCTTGGCCTGCCGGATGTCTTAAAGCGCATCGCCGAAAAGCCGCACGGACTCGTGCTTGTCACCGGACCGACCGGCAGCGGCAAATCGACGACATTGGCGGCGATGATCGACTATATGAACAAAACGATGTCGAAACATATCATCACGCTGGAAGATCCAATCGAGTATTTGCATAAACACGGGAAATCGATCATCGACCAACGCGAGGTGGGATTCGACACTGGCAGTTTTGCCGCCGGATTGCGCGCTGCGCTTCGTCAAGATCCAGACGTCATTTTAGTCGGGGAAATGCGCGATTTGGAAACAATCCAAACGGCAATCACCGCCGCGGAAACGGGCCATTTAGTGCTTGGCACGCTTCATACGGCGAGCGCGCCGGCGGCGATTGAGCGGATGATTGACGTCTTTCCGCCGGCCCAGCAGGCGCAAATCCGGCTGCAGCTTGCTTCCGTGCTCGTTGCCATCATCGCTCAGCGCTTGTTTCCAAACAGACACAAAACCGGGCGGACGGCAGCGCTGGAAATTTTAGTGAACAATGCGGCCGTCGCCAACTTAATCCGAAACGAAAAAGAACATCAAATCATCAACATTATGCAAACGAGCCGCAGCATCGGCATGCAGACGATGGAAATGAGCGTTAAGGAGCTTGCAGCCGATGGGCGCATCGATCCGCTGGCGGCTGAAGTGTATTTGGCGGGGGAGCGTGGGGACGATGGCGCAGTTTAAGTACGAGGGGCGCGACCGAAACGGACGGAAAAAAGCTGGAGTGATCAATGCCGTTTCGCGGCGCGAGGCGGCGGCAAAGCTTCGGGAAAAAGGAATTCGCCCGCTGGCGCTTGCCGAAGTGCCGCCGTCCATATGGAACAAAGAAATTTCGTTTGGCCGCGCCGTCAAACTGCAGCACTTTGTCATCTTTTTGCGCCAGTTCGCAACGCTTGTGCGCGCCGGGGTGACGATCGTCGATTCGATCCGCATTTTGGCGGAGCAAACGGAAAGCAAGCCGCTCGCTAAGACGCTTCTTGACATCGAACAGTCATTGCGCAGCGGGAACCCGCTCTCAGCGGCAGCGGCGAATCATCCGCGCATCTTTCCGCCGCTGTTTGTCAACATGGTGCGCGCCGGTGAAGCGAGCGGGACGCTTGACGAGACGCTTGACCGCTTGGCCGATCATTTTGAAAAAATGCATCGGACGCGGCAAAAAATCGCCTCGGCGCTCGCCTATCCGATTGCTGTTGCCATCATTGCCACCGCGGTCGTTATTTTTTTGCTTGTCGCCGTTGTGCCAACGTTCGTCGAGATGTTCGCCGAGTTTCACGCCGAACTGCCGGCGATTACGAAGTTTGTGCTCAAGGCAAGCAGTGTGATGCAGCGGTATTGGTGGGCCGTCGTCCTGCTTTTTGCCGGCGTGTACGCATCGTTTGTGGTTCTTCGGCGGCAAAAGACAACGAAGTACTATTTGGATTATGCCGCCCTGCGGATGCCGATGTTCGGCACGCTCGTGCAAAAAGCGGCGCTCGCCCGCCTGACACGGACGCTCAGCTCGCTTGTTGCAAGCTCGGTGCCGATTTTAGAGGCGCTTTCCATCGCTGGGCGCGTCGTTGAAAATGAAGTGATCGCATCTGTGCTGGCTGAAGCGCGGACCTCCCTCGAGCGCGGGCAATCGCTCTCGGAGCCGCTCCGCCGCCATTGGGCGTTTCCGCCGCTTGTTGCGCAAATGATCACGATCGGCGAACAGACCGGTGCGCTTGACGCCATGCTCGGCAAAGTTGCTGATTTTTACGAAGCGGAAGTCGATGCGGCCACCGACCGGTTGAAATCGCTCATCGAACCGCTCATGATCGTGCTTCTCGCCGGCGTCGTCGGGACGATCGTCACTTCGATCATCGTGCCGATGTATGATATTTTCAACCATATTCAACAATAAAATAAGAATATATTCCTATTTTTCTTCCTATGTTGTAGAATAATAGGGAAAACAGGCTAAAAATGAAAGAAAGGGAGAGTGAACCATGTTCAAACGGGTGTTGAAAAACGAGCGCGGCTTGACGCTCATCGAACTGCTCGCCGTCATCGTCATTTTAGGGATTATCGCGGCGATTGCCATTCCGGCGATCGGGGGGTTGATTGACAATTCGAAAAAAGACGCGCACGTTTCGAATGCGCAGCAAATGATCAACGCAGCGAAAATCGCCGTGACGGCGGATAAGGATTTGATACCGGCGAATGGGAAGTATACACTTGTTACGCTTAAATACTTAGAAGATGAGGGATATTTAGAAACAGTAAAAGACCCGGATGGAGGCACCAATTCGTATAAAAAAGGTCCTACAGGTACAGGTGCACAGCAAATGCAGACAGGCTTGAGTGATGATCCTAAGGCTGATTATTCTTACGTACTTATCAAAAATGATAATAATAAACTAAGTTACTTTGTCAAATTAATTAACAATGAACGGGGGGTACATAATAGTGGGGCAGCTGTCCAAGAACAAGATCTTAAACGCAGTGCAGTTGGGGCTGTCAGGTGAGAGTGGAAGTTAAGAAGATAGCTGAAAATAGAAAAAGCGTTTGATAGGAATTAATATCTATGAATCAAATTGCCCTAACTTTGGTTTTCCTCTACTCCCTCCTCCTCGCCTCGTTCTTTAACGTTGTCGGGCTGCGGGTGCCGGTCGGGGAGTCAATCATCAGGCCGCGGTCGCATTGTCCGGCGTGCGGACGGACGCTATCGGCGGGGGAGCTCATTCCGGTTGTGTCGTATGTCGTGCAGCGCGGGCGGTGCAAAGGGTGCGGGGGGCGCATCTCCCCCCTTTACCCGGCGATGGAATTGGCCACCGCTGCCTTGTTTACGGCCGCGCCGATGTGGGTCGGCTGGGGCGGGCGGCTCGTTGTGGCGTGGACGCTGATCAGCTTGTTTGCCATCATTGTCGTCTCCGACCTTCGCTACATGCTCATCCCCGACCGGGTGCTTTTGGTGTTTGCCGGTTTGTTTTTGGTTGAACGGCTTGTGATCCCGTTTTTGCCGTGGGCCGATATGCTTCTTGGCGCGGCGGTCGGATTTTCGCTTTTATGGCTGATCGCCGTTTTGTCCAAAGGCGGGATGGGGGGCGGCGATGTGAAGCTGTTTGCCGTGCTTGGGTTTGTGCTCGGTTGGAAAATGGTGTTGCTCGCGTTTTTCTTGGCGACGTTGTACGGAACGGTGATCGGGCTTGTCGGCATGGCGTTGGGCCGCGTGCGGCGCGGCAAGCCGATGCCGTTTGCGCCGGCGATCGCACTCGGGGCGTTGACCGCGTTTTTCTTCGGAGAAGCGATCGTGCGCGCGTATATTTCACTCATTATGTAAAGACGGCAGAAAGGAAGCGGAATGAAGATGGCGTTATGGCGGCGAAAGGCGAAACAGGCGAATATCATCATCAAAGATCATGTCCTCCGCTATGTGGAAGCAAAGCCGGGACAGCCGCCCGAGGCGAGGCGATGGGGCGAGCGAGCCTTGCCGCCCGGCATCATTCGCGATGGAAAAATCGCCGATCGGGAAACGTTGGCGATGATTTTGGACGAATGTGTTGACGAATGGAAACTTGACGGGCGGCGTGTCCGCTTTGTCGTTCCCGATCCGTTTGTGATGATCCGCCATTTGCCGCTTCCCGCTCATTTGTCGGACGAGGACATACGCGGCTATTTGTTTATGGAGCTTGGTGAATCGATTCCGCTTCCGTTCGCCGATCCGGTGTTTGACTACGTCGTGGCCGAGAGAACAAACGAGGTGCTGAACGTGCTGTTGTTTGCCGCGCCGGAAGAGGCGGTGGCCGAATATGCGGCGCTCTTGGAAGACGCAGGCCTGCGCCCGGTGGCGGCCGATGTGTCCCCGCTTTGCGCCTATCGCCCGTTTTTTGTTGCCGGACAAGCCGCGGCGGACGACCACATTTTGCTTGTCCAGTTTGACGAATCGGCTGTCAATTTGAGCGTCTTCCACCGCCATTTGCCGCAGTTTATGCGCCATGTGCCGCTTGAGGCGCCCGGGGAGCGAACGATGCCGATCGTTGACCCGTTTGCGGAGGTGTATAAGGAAATCGAGCGGATGATGAGCTTTTATTCGTTTTCCATCCAGCAAGGAAAACAGCAAATTACGCGCCTCTTCCTCACCGGCGACCATCCGCGGCTTGACGATGTGTTTGCCGTTATGTCAGAGCGGCTTGATGTGCCGCCGGAGCGGCTTTCTCGCTCGATTGATCCGTTGCCGGATCGTTATCATCTCGCCTGGGGATTGGCGTTGAAAGAAGGAATGGCTGACCATGATCGTTGACATCAACTTGCTGCCGCGCAAAGAGCCGCGCCGTGCGGCGGGCGCCGTGCTGGCGGCCTTCGCCGTTTTGCTTCTGCTGCTTGGCGCTGGGGGAGGCTACTGGCTGATGGAGCGTGCGAATCAACGGCTCGCGGTGCTTGAAGGGGAGCTTCGGCAAGTGCGCGCTGAGCAGGCGGCGATGGAGGCGAAGGGAAAAACGACGGAGCAGCAGCAAGCTGAGCAAGAGCTTGCTAAAGCGGTCGAATGGGCGAACCGTTATCCGCTCAAAACGGTGCCGCTGTTGCGTGCGTTGGCCAAACAACTGCCGGAGCGCGGCTTTATCATGAACTTTTCGTATGCTGGTCAAAAGACGGTGACGATGACAGTGCAGTTTGATGCGGCGGAAGAAGCGGCCTATTATTTAGATCGGCTTGAGGAAGTTCATTTGGTCAAAGCCGTCAAATTGACCGGCATCTCGGCCAGCGGCGAAAGCGGCGGGGCAGAGGGGGAAACGATCGTGCCGCGGTATATCGCGCAATATGAGCTGGAACTTCAGCCGACAGGAAAAGAGGGGGACAACGAATGATGGGCCGTTTTGGAAAATGGCCGCTCGTGTTTACCGGGGTGTTTCTTCTTGCCGCTCTTTTGTTTGCCGCTTTCTATGTTTTTGTGCTCATGCCGCGCTACGAACAAATGGATCGGCTCGAGGCGGTCGTACAAAGCGAGAAAAACGTGTTGGCTGCAATGAAAAAGCAGGCGGCGGGGAATCGAGAAGAAACGGCAGAGAGCCTGGCGGCTTTGCAGAGGAAAGTGCCGGTGCGCCCGTTCGCCGACCAACTGTTGCTGACGTTTCAAAAAGCGGAATATATTTCTGACAGCCGGCTATTGAGCGTCAGCTTCGCTGAAGGGCAAGGAACCGGAGAATCTCCTTCGCAAGGGAACGCGAATGGAGCGGAAAGCAAGGCGTCCGGAGACAAGGCGTTGATTCCTCCAAGCGGCATCCAGTCTATTACCGCCCAATTGACGGTGGAATCTCCCTCCTATTATCAGCTTGAACGGTTTTTAGAGGTGCTTGAGCACTCCGAGCGCATTTTGGCGGTGGAAGGATTGACGTTTACCGGCCCGCCTGAGTTGACGTCCACCGCTGTCGACGTGCAACCGCTCGCCTATTCCATCAATGTCCGCGCCTTTTACGCGCCGCAGCTTGAGAAATGGAAGCAGCTCATTCCCATCCGCGATGTCCCTCCGCCAAGCGGCAAAGACAATCCGCTCGTGGAAATGGCGCCGTCTTCGGGCCGGTAGCGGGGATGGTGGAAGTCCGATATGCTCATTCGCATGAAGCGGGGGATGACCCTCATTGAGCTTTTGGCTGTGTTGGTGATCATCGGCATTGTGGCGATGATCGTCGGTCTTGCCATGTGGACGGTGATTGATCGGGCGCGCGAGCGGGCGTTTGTTTCGGATGCTTATGGCTTGTATGAAGCGGCGCGGCTGTATGTCGGCGCCGAGAAAGTGGAATTTTTGCCAGCCCGTTCTTCTGCCATATTGTCGTATGGAGAATTGGTGGGCAACGGTTTGCTGGATCCAATCGAAGATCCGTTTACCGGAAATGTATTGCCGCCGGAAACAAATCCATCGTACGTGCTTGCCACGAAGCGGGAAGACGGCGGGATCGATTACGCCGTTTGCTTGAAAGGCGAGACAAAGCAGCTTTGCACCTATGAGGGGCGCGAGCAGCCGATTCCTGTCGAAGCGCTGGGGACCGAGGCGATTCGCAACCGTTGATGTCGGAAAATGAAGAACAGAAGCGGGGACAAGACGACAAATGTCTTGTTCTTTTTTTTTCCGTTTGTGGTAAGATAGGCGAAAGAAATCGAAGCAGGAAGAAGGACGGTGGCCAAATGGACAAGCAGCGCATGCGCATTATGGTGAATATCAACGGCAAGCCCCGCCCATTTACCGTGGAGCGTTCGTCGGAAGGACGGCCGTCCGAGGAGTCGGATGGATATCCGGTGGACAGCCATCTAGGGAAAGGACAGCGAGCAGAAAACGAGGCGGATGACAGCCGCCAAGTGAGCGCGTTTCAAGAAGGCGGGCCATCCGCAGGCAAGCCATCAACAGGCCTGTGGTTTACGGAGGATGGGCAAGTTCGAGAAGATGTTGAAACGACGGGTTGGGAAGAGGCGGCCGCCCTTGAGGCGGATGAACGGGTCATTTCCGTTTCCGAGGCGATGCAACAAAAGAAAAGCGCCAGACGTCGGACATGGCGGCTGCCGGCTCAAGCCAAGTCGCTGCTCGCCGCCGCGTTGGTCGCTGCGTTGGTCGGCATGGCGTTTGGCATGACGGTGCTGCGCATCATTCCGAAGGAAAAATCTGCTTCGTCGCCGGCATCTGAAGCGATGACGGAATTGACAAAGCCTGAAACAGCGGCGGGCGAAGAAGGAAGAGAAAGCGTCGTACGAGCGCCGTTTTCCATTGCGGTCATTCAAGCTGGCGTCTATTCGAATGCGGCGGCGGCCAAGCAGGCGTCCGAATCGATCAAAACAGCAGGCGTGCCGGTCGTCGTCGCGGGGCAAAAACCGGCAGCGCTCTATATCGCCGTCGGCGCGGATAAGGAAACGTTGCGGACGGTCAACGACCAATACCGCCAAAGGGTGCCAAGCACGTATGTCAAAGAGCTGTCGTTTGCCGCCGAAGCGGCGGCGCGCCGGTCGGAGGCCATCCAAAAAGGGGAGGTTTTGTATGAAAATATGGCAGCGGTCTCCGCGGCTTTGCTTGGCGGCAGGAAAGCAGGAGAAGATGACTGGCAGGCGCTCCAAAAGGCGTATGACGCGTTAGAAAAAAGCAACGCTTCAAGCGACAAAACAGTCGGTCGGTATGTTGAAGCGCTGAAGCAGGCGTATGTCGCCCTTGCCGCATACAAAGAGCGACGGGATGAAGCGCTGTTGGCCAAAGCCCAGCAACAGCTGCTCGAGGCGCTCGCCGCTTATATCGAATTGGTGCCGCTAGGGAGCTAGAAGCCCCGTTTTTTTTTTGCCTATTGCATATATAAAGAATTTCCGATTTTTCGTTTCTATATTTATCTCCATACAAGTCGACTATGATATAACGTGGCGAGTGATCGGCTGGATGTAAAACAAAATTTCAACTTATATAGAATAGATGGCAACGAAAACGTTTCACATATCCTTGACGGAAAAGCCGTTTGTCCATTTTTCGACTGTCGAAGGCAAGCCTGTGGCTTGGAAGCCCGAACAACCACCCGCTTCACAGACCCATACATGGGTCTGAAAGCGGCGTTGTTCGGTCGCCCGACAGTCGATCAAATGCCTAGTAAAATCTGCAAATGTTCATGCTTCAAATTGCATCTATACAGAAAATTGCCTTTCACCGCAAAATTTGCTACGATACAAGTGAATCTTCCGAACCGAAACGAGCGAAAGGAGAATGAGCGATGCCTCCACGGTTCGTGCTTGCATCCCGCTCCCCTCGACGAAGGCAGATCCTCGAGCTGGCCGGCTGGCCGTTTGATGTGCAGGAAAGCCATGCCGATGAGACGATTCCCCCCGGAACGCCCCCTGATGAAGCGGTTCAACTTCTTGCCCGCCGGAAAGTGGAGGCGGTGATGTCCTCTTTTCCCGACGCGTATGTTCTTGGCGCTGATACGATCGTTGTGTGCGATGGCCGCTTGTTAGGGAAGCCGCGCACGGAAGAAGAAGCATTCGCCATGCTGCGTCAGTTGTCCGGGCGGACGCATGACGTATGGACCGGTGTCGCCATCGCACTCCCTCAAGGGTCCATCACCTCGTTTGCGGAAAAAACAGCGGTGACGTTTTGGGAGCTCGATGACGAGGAAATCGCCGCCTATATTGCGACCGGGGAGCCGATGGACAAGGCGGGGGCGTATGGCATCCAAGGCCGCGCTGCCCTGTTTGTCAAACGGATCGAAGGCGACTATTTGACGGTCGTCGGCCTGCCGCTGTCGCGGACGGTGAGGGAATTGCGCCGGCTCGGGTGGCCGCCGGCATAGATCAAAGCAAAAGCGGCCGCCGTCTGGCGCTTTTTGGCAAAAGAACGCCCCCGCAAACGGATTCTGCTGTCGTACCGAGGGGCGGTTCAAGCCTCTCCATCTTTCGATGAAGCAAAACAAAAAAGGGGGAGTATGATGGCGTGGATGATCCGCGATGTTCCGAAAGACAGCCGGCCGCGTGAACGGCTGCTGTCATCAGGGCCGGAAAGTTTATCCGACCATGAACTGATCGCCATTTTGTTGCGCACGGGCACGAAGGAGGAGTCGGTCGTGCAGCTCGCCCAGCGTCTCCTTCGCCATTTTGAGGGGCTGAGACCGCTCAAAGACGCAACGGTCGAAGAAATGACAAACATCAAAGGGATCGGGCCGACGAAAGCCGTGCAAATTTTGGCGGCGTTGGAGCTCGGCCGACGCATCCACCAGTCCGGCTGCGCCGACCGCTATGTGATTCGCTGCCCGGAAGACGGAGCGAAATACGTCATGGAAGATATGCGCTTTTTATCGCAAGAACATTTTGTCGCCATTTATTTAAATACGAAAAATCAAGTCATCTACCGCAAAACGGTGTTCATCGGCAGTTTAAACGCCTCGATTGTCCATCCGCGCGAAGTGTTTAAAGAGGCGATCAAACGTTCCGCCGCCTCCGTCATTTGTGTGCATAACCACCCTTCTGGCGATCCGACTCCAAGCCGCGAAGACATCGATGTGACGAAACGGCTCGCGGAATGCGGCCGCATCATCGGCATCGAGCTCTTGGATCACCTCATCATCGGCGATCAAAAATTCGTCAGTTTGAAAGAAAAAGGCTACGTCTAGCGGTTCTCATTTTTTGTCGAATCAGTTATAATATCAACTATGGGTTTTTCCGAATCCGTTCGGGCGGTGTTGTACAATTTATAAATGACTTGACATCCGATTCATGTTGTCAATAGAAAATCATATGCATTTCGTTTCGGAAAGGAAGATCGATCATATGTTTGGAATTGGGACGAAAGATCTCGGGATTGATTTAGGAACAGCGAATACGCTCGTTTATGTGAAGGGAAAAGGGATCGTTTTGCGCGAGCCGTCGGTTGTCGCCATTCAGCGCGACACGAAGCAAATCGTCGCCGTCGGCAATGAAGCGAAAAACATGATCGGGCGCACGCCGGGCAACATCGTGGCGCTTCGTCCGATGAAAGACGGCGTCATCGCTGATTATGAAACGACGGCGACGATGATGAAATATTTCATTCGCAAGGCCGTCAAAACGAAAGGGTTGTTTGCCAGCAAGCCGTATGTGATGGTATGCGTGCCGTACGGCATCACGGCCGTAGAGGAGCGCGCGGTCATCGATGCGACGCGCCAGGCTGGAGCACGCGATGCCTATACGATTGAAGAACCATTTGCGGCCGCGATCGGCGCCAATTTGCCGGTGTGGGAGCCGACCGGGAGCATGGTCGTCGACATCGGCGGCGGTACGACTGAAGTGGCCGTGATTTCGCTCGGCGGCATCGTGACGAGCCAGTCGATCCGCATCGCCGGCGATGAAATGGATGAGGCGATCATTCAATACATCCGAAAAACGTACAATTTGATGATCGGAGAACGGACGGCAGAGGCGATTAAAGTCGAGATCGGCTCAGCCGGAAATCCGGAAGGAATCGGAAACATGGAAATTCGCGGCCGCGACTTGCTCACTGGGCTGCCAAAAACGATCGAAATCAGCGCCGAAGAAGTGGCTGAGGCGCTGCACGATACGGTCTATGCGATCGTCGAGTCGGTGAAAAACACGCTCGAAAAAACACCGCCGGAGCTGGCGGCTGACATTATGGACCGCGGCATCGTGCTGACAGGCGGCGGCGCTTTGTTGCGCAACTTGGACAAGGTCATCAGCAAAGAGACGGACATGCCGGTCATCGTCGCGGAAAATCCGCTTGATTGCGTGGCCATTGGCACCGGGAAAGCGCTCGACCACATCGACTTGTTTAAAAACAAGGCGAGAGACCATCGCTGACGGTAAGAAGGTGTGACGCATGCCACAGCTTTTTGGGAATAAGCGTCTCATTTTTTTGCTCGTCAGCATCGTCATCCTTGTCATGTTGATCGGCTTTTCCTTGCGCAGCCGTGAAGAGTTGACGTGGCCGGAGCAGTTTGTAAAAGATACGGTCGGTTTTGTTCAGCTTCTGTTTGGGAAGCCCGCCGAGGAGATCGCGGGCTTCTTTGAAAATGTGAGCGATCTTCGCCGTACATATAAGGAAAACGAACTGCTGAAGGCAAGACTTGAGGAATATGCGGCGCTTGAGACCGAGGTCGAGGCGCTGCGGCAAGAAAACGAACGGTTGCGCGCGTTGCTCGATAAAAAAGAGAGCTTGCGTGATTTTGTTTCGATTCAGGCGACGGTGATCGGGCGGAACCCGGATCGTTGGCGGGAAACGATCATCATCAACAAAGGCGAGCAACACGGCGTGAAAAAAGATATGGCCGTCATCACCCCAGCGGGGCTTGTCGGCAAGGTGCAGCACGCTTCCCAATTTACGTCCACTGTGCAGCTGTTAAGCGCGCTTGACCAAAACAACCGCATTTCCGCTTATATCCAAGGAAAGGAAAACGTGTTTGGGTTGATCGAAGGCTACGATGAGAAGCGGCGCGAGTTGCTGCTCGGAGAAATTCCGATTGACGCCAAAGTGGAAAAAAGGCAAAAAGTGTTGACTTCCGGCCTTGGCGGCGTGTTTCCGAAAGGGCTGCCGATCGGTGAGGTGACTGAAGTCAAGCCGGACCAATACGGATTGACGAAAGTCGTCTATGTCAAGCCGTTTGCCAACTTGTATGATATTGACGACGTCATGATTGTGAAACGAACCATCGATGCAGCACTGCAGGAAAAGGAGGAGGCAAAGTGAACAAGTGGCGTCTCCCTTTCCTTGCGGTGTTATGTTTTGTGAGTGAGAGCCTTTTTGTTGATATATGGCCAAAAGGCGACTTGTATGTCCACTATTTTTTTGTTCCCCGGTTTTTTCTTGTTTTTCTCGTGTTCACAGCGATGCATTTCGGCGGGACGCGGGCGATGGGGTACGGGTTCATCTTCGGGTTCCTGTATGACTGCGTCTACACAGAGCTGCTCGGTGTTTATGCGTTTGCCTATACGCTTATTGCCTACTTGGCGGGCAAAGCGATGAAATGGTTCCACCAAAACTGGTTCGTTGCATCGCTCTTGTCTCTGCTTTCCATTATGCTGCTTGACAGTTATGTCTACGGCATCCAGCTGTTGATCGGGCGGACCGATTGGTCGTTTTCTGTTTTTTGGGACCGCCGTCTATGGCCGACGCTGCTTCTGAACGTCGCGTTTTTGCTCGTCTTTTCGTACCCGCTCGAACGGCGATTGGCAAAAATTCGCCGGTTTGAGCAGGAAGAATAAAAGAGGAAAAACGGCCCGTTTTGTAGAATTATTCGTTGGGGTGAACGTTGTGGCGAAACAAAAGCAGCAGTACGTGACGATTAAAGGGACGAAAGATGGGCTGACGCTGCATCTCGATGACCGCTGCTCGTATGACGATTTATTGAAAGAAATCGAGGAGCGGCTTGTCAAACAAGCTGGCGTCGCGCCAGACAGCCCCCTTGTCTCTGTTCATCTGAAAATTGGGAACCGCTATTTGACGCCTGCCCAAGAGGAAGAGGTGCGTGCGCTCATCCGCCGTTCAAAAAATTTGGTCGTCGATTCGATCGAAAGCAATGTCATGTCGAAAGCAGAAGCGATAGAATGGATGAGAAAAACGGAAATTGTGCCCGTTTCGCGCATTGTCCGTTCGGGACAAGTGCTTCATGTCGAAGGGGATTTGCTGCTGATCGGCGACGTGAACCCTGGCGGAACGGTCATTGCCGGAGGCAACATTTTCATTCTCGGCGCCTTGCGCGGCATCGCCCATGCCGGGTATGCCGGCAATAAACAGGCGATCATCGCTGCATCGGTCATGAAACCGATGCAGCTGCGCATCGGCGACATCATGAGCCGAGCGCCCGATTCGAAAACGGATGAAGGAAATGAAATGGAATGCGCCTATATTGATGAGCATAATCAAATTGTTGTCGACCGCCTTCAGCTGCTTATGCATTTGCGGCCGAATTTGACGCGCTTAGAAAGGAGAATGTGACCGTGGGAGAAGCGATCGTCATCACTTCCGGAAAAGGCGGCGTCGGCAAAACGACGACGACCGCGAACCTTGGGACGGCCCTCGCCATTCTAGGGAAGCGGGTGTGCCTTGTCGACACCGACATCGGGCTGCGCAACCTCGATGTCGTGCTTGGGCTTGAGAACCGAATTATTTATGATTTGGTCGATGTCGTGGAGGGGCGTTGCACGGTGCAGAAGGCGCTTGTGAAAGACAAGCGGTTCGATAACTATTTGTATTTGTTGCCGGCCGCGCAAACGAGCGATAAGTCGGCGGTCAACCCCGCGCAAATGAAACAGCTCATTGAGGAGCTGAAACAGGAATACGATTATGTGCTCATCGACTGTCCGGCCGGAATCGAACAAGGCTATCGCAACGCTGTCGCCGGCGCGGACGAAGCGATCGTCGTCACGACGCCGGAAGTGTCGGCGGTCCGCGACGCCGACCGCATCATCGGCTTGCTTGAAGCGGAGGAGCACGTCAAACCGCCGCGCCTCATCATCAACCGCATTCGCAGCCATATGGTGAAAAACGGCGATATGTTGGATGTCGACGAAATCATCTCGCATTTATCGATTGAGTTGCTCGGCATTATCGCCGACGATGAAAACGTGATCAAAGCGTCGAACCGCGGCGAGCCGATTGTGCTGGACCCAAACAGCAAAGCGTCGATCGCCTTCCGCAACATTGCCCGCCGCATCCTCGGCGAGTCGGTGCCGCTGCCGCCGCTTGAGGAAGAGGAGAAGGGGCTGTTTTCAAAGATTCGGAAAATATTTAGTTTGAAATAATGGAGTTGGCGCAAGAAGGCCGTTGAATGGGCCTTCTTTTTTTATTCATAATTGTTGTGCTGTTTGGAATTCCTGATCTGTAACAACGGAAGCAGATGGTATCGATCGGTTGCGGCGCTCAGCCGAAACGTTGGTGTGAAACCGTTTGAGGGATTTGTTCGCGGACGTGTTCGGCGAGGCGCGGCGAAAAACGCTCGTTCATATTCCATGAGGTTGTCTCATAAATTAGTACAAACGTTGTTGGAAAGGTGGAGGGGGGACGTATGGATCGACGCGTCCGTGAGATGAAAAAACGCATTGAAAAACGAAGAAGGGAACGTCAATATAAGGGGCAGGATCCAAAAGAATCTAGATGGAGCGCCGCTGATGAGGAGCGGTACGGGCTGCCGGTCGTCACGTATGACCGCTATTCGTTTGAATCCGCTCCCCATCCGTTGTTCCGCAAAGAATGGTTTTTATTCAAAACACTCATCGCTGCCTGTCTCGTGCTAGTGACGGCCATTTTGTTCCGGCATCCGTCCGCTTCCCTCGAGCCGGCGCGGCAGTTTATTGCCCGGACGATGGAAACCGAGTTTCAGTTTGCGGCCGTCTCAGCCTGGTATGAAAAAACGTTCGGTGAGCCGCTCGCTTTTTTTGCCCCGAAAAAGGAAGAAAAGGTGAAAACGGCTTCATCCTATGCAGTGCCGGCTTCTGGACGGATTCTCGAAAGTTTTGAAAAAAACGGGGAGGGTGTGACGATCGAAACCGAGAATGGAGCCAAAGTGGAAGCGATGAAAGAAGGGATTGTCACCTTTGCCGGTACGAAAGACCGTCTCGGCAAAACGGTCATCATCCAACATGCGGACGGCACGGAGACGTGGTATGGACGTTTGGGGGCCATTTCGGTGAAATTGTATGATTTTGTAGAAATGGGGCAGGAAGTTGGCACGGCCGGGGCGAGCGAGGCAAATAAACAGAAAGGGCTGTTTTATTTTGCGATTAAACAAGGAGATGAATTTATCGATCCGATTCAGGTGATTTCCTTTGAATAAGTATATGGCGCTGCTCGGGAAGCTGCACGTCCACCCACTGTTATGGTTGATCGGCGGCATCGCGGTGCTTACCGCCCATTTCAAGCAGCTTTGCCTGTTGTTTTTCATCGTCCTCGTTCATGAGCTTGGCCATGCGGCGGCAGCCGCGTTTTTCTCTTGGCGGGTGAAGCGGATTTTGCTGCTGCCGTTCGGCGGAGTGGCGGAAGTCGAAGAGCACGGCAACCGGCCGTTCCGCGAGGAGTGGATCGTGACGCTCGCCGGGCCGGCCCAGCATCTGTGGCTCGTAGCGGCGGCGTTTTTTTTGTGGAAGGCCGGCATGATGGATGGCGGGAGCTGGGAGCTCTTTTTTCGCTACAATGCGGCCATTTTCGCTTTGAACTTGCTGCCAATCTGGCCGCTGGATGGAGGCAAGTTATTGTTTTTGCTGCTGTCCTACCGCCGGCCGTTCAGCGATGCGCATCGAAACACGGTCGCCATATCGGCTGCTGCGCTTGCCTTCGGCGTTGTTCTTTTGTTTGTGTTGGCGCCGCGCCAGCTTGATTTATGGGCGATCGCCGCCTTTTTGGCGCATGCTCTTTGGCAGGAGCAAAAGCAGCATCCGTATGTCGTCATGCGCTTTTTGCTTGAGCGGTATTATGGAAACAAAGGCGGCTATACAAAGCTGCGGACGATTACGGCGCCGGCGGACGAACGCATCTCGGCCGTGCTGCAGCGATTTTACCGCGGACAAAAGCATGCGATCATCGTCGTTCGCGACGGGCGCGAACGGGCGACGCTCGATGAAAACGAGCTGCTGCATGCGTTTTTTGCCGAAAAACAAGCCGATGCGCCGCTTGGCGCTCTCATCTATTGATCGTGGCTATATATAAAAGTTTCACATATCCTTGATGGAAAAGTCGCTTATCTATTTTTCGACTGACGAAGGCAAGCCACAGGCTTGCCCTCGTCACACCTTGGCGTGACGGGAGGCCGAACAGCCGCTCGCTTCACAGACTCATACATGGGTCTGAAAGCGGCGTTGTTCGGTCGATCAACAGTCGATCAAATACTCGGTAAAGTTGCAAATGGCAAAGCTTCAAATGGCCTCTCTATATAGTCGTTTGCACCGTTTCATCATCGCCCGCCGGGGGACGAAGATGACGGTTGACGACCGGCCGTTTCTATGTTACGATAGATGACGTTGTAGACTTTTTGTCCTGCCAACAAGGGCAAAAGAGGGCGGCTGTCGCAAAAAGACGCACCCGCACTACAACCGCTCAGCGCGGGCGATGAAGCGCTCCGTCTTGGGCCGCCTTGGCGCTGGCGAGTCTGAGTCCATGAAGGAGGTGCGATGCATGTACGCAATTATCGAAACTGGCGGCAAACAATTGAAAGTCGAAGAAGGCCAAGAAATTTACATCGAAAAATTGGATGCGAATGAAGGCGATACGGTCACGTTTGACAAAGTGCTGTTCGTCGGCGGGGAAACGGTGAAAATCGGCAACCCGACAGTCGAAGGCGCAACCGTGACGGCGAGAGTGCAAAAACACGGCCGACAAAAGAAAATCATCGTCTTCAAATATAAAGCGAAAAAGAACTATCGCCGCAAACAAGGCCACCGTCAGCCGTACACGAAAGTCGTCATCGAAAAAATCAACGCGTAAAGATGATCCGCGTCACGATTGAACGGGAAGCGGACGGCCGCATCCGCGCGTTTACGATGGAAGGGCACGCCCATTTTGCGAAACGCGGGCAGGACATTGTATGCGCCGGCGCTTCGGCGGTCTCGTTCGGCACGATCAACGCCATCGAGACACTTATTGGCGTAAGCCCGCATGTTTCGCTCGGCAAAGACGGCGGCTACCTCCGCTGCGAGCTTCCGGAGCTGGAAGAAGCGGCGGCAGAGAAAGTACAGTTGTTGTTGGAAGCGATGGTCGTTTCGCTAAAGACGATCGAACGCGATTACGGAACATTTATCCGCGTGACATCCATCTAGCGGGAGGTGACTGCCATGCTGAGACTTGACCTGCAATTTTTTGCTTCGAAAAAAGGGGTCGGTTCGACGAAAAACGGCCGCGACTCGATCGCGAAACGTCTTGGCGCAAAACGGGCTGACGGTCAATTCGTCACCAGCGGTTCGATTTTGTACCGTCAACGCGGAACGAAAGTCCATCCGGGCTTGAACGTCGGCCGCGGCGGCGACGATACGCTGTATGCGAAAATCGACGGCATCGTACGCTTCGAGCGGCTCGGCCGCGACCGCAAACGCGTCAGCGTCTACCCGGTCAGTCAAGAAGCGTAATCGATGTGGAAAAAACTCTAACCGTTCGGTTAGAGTTTTTTCTTTTTGGCGTAGAAAAATCGTTCCTGTTCAATGTCAAAAAATGTTATAGTAAAAGTACATGCCTCCCCCATGGAGGCGGAAGTCCAAGCGAGGCAGGGAGCCTACGCTTAGTGGATAGGGGAGCGTCGGATGGAGAAGCGATGGACTGTCGTTGAGGTGATGCGCCATGCCCGCCATGACTGGCTGAACAAAATCCAGCTCATCAAAGGGCATTTGGCGCTTAATAAAATCGAACGGGTGCAGGAAATCATTGAAGACATGATCGGCGAGATGCATCAGGAAACACGGTTGACGAATTTGAAGGCCGAGCGGTTCGCCGAGCTTATCATGACCTATAACTGGGAGCCGCGTCCGCTCGTTCTTGAGTATGAAATCATGGACGGCAAAGCGGATTGGTCGCAGTACGATGAACAGCTGGCTGAATGGTGCCGCAAATTTTTTCGCCTGCTCGAAGCGCAATCCGATGAGCGGACAGAAAACCATTTATGTTTGTCCATTGAGCTGTCCGACCGACGGGCGGCGCTGTTTTTGGATTACCGCGGCACGTTTAGGGACGGCGAAACCATTCGCGCTTGGCTTGAGCGCTGCGAACCATCACCGCCGCTTCGGCTCGCGTCGTTTGCCGTTGGCGAGGGCGAATTGACGGTGGAGCTTGAGCTTTTGTCGGCGGAATCTTGATCGTTGATTGGATGAAGGAGCATGGAAGAGTCCATGGAGTGCGGACGGATCGATCCAATCGGACCGGAAAGCGGCGGATGGGCTTGAACCGCCCGCCAGCCCGCAGACGGCCGATGCTTGCGTACATATTGACATCATGGAATCGACTCTGTATACAATAATAAGTATTAGTCATACTCATTTCGCCATGATACCATGATGGAAGTGAATCGGAGGAACAGCCATGTTTGTTGATCAGGTGAAAATTTATGTGAAAGGCGGGGACGGCGGCAACGGCATGGTCGCGTTCCGCCGGGAAAAATACGTCCCAAAAGGCGGGCCGGCCGGCGGAGACGGCGGCAAAGGCGGCGATGTCGTCTTTGTCGTTGATGAAGGGCTGCGGACGTTGATGGATTTCCGCTACCAGCGCCATTTTAAAGCGCCGCGCGGCGAAAACGGCATGTCGAAAAACCAGCATGGCAAAAATGCGGAAGACTTGATTGTCAAAGTGCCGCCAGGCACCGTTGTCATCGATGCGGATACGAACGAAGTGCTCGCCGATTTGACCGAGGCGGGGCAGCGGTTTGTCGTCGCCAAAGGCGGGCGCGGCGGGCGCGGCAACACCCGATTTGCGACGGCGTCCAACCCAGCGCCGGAAATTGCGGAAAACGGCGAACCGGGCGAAGAGCGCAACATCATTTTAGAGCTGAAGCTTCTCGCTGACGTCGGGCTGGTCGGGTTTCCAAGCGTCGGCAAATCGACGCTGCTGTCGGTTGTCTCCGCAGCCCGTCCGAAAATCGCCGAGTACCATTTTACGACGCTCGTTCCGAACTTGGGCGTTGTCGAAACGGAAGACGGGCGCAGTTTTGTGATGGCCGACTTGCCGGGATTGATTGAAGGGGCCCATCAAGGGGTCGGGCTCGGGCATCAGTTTTTGCGCCATATTGAACGGACGCGTGTCATCGTCCATGTCATCGACATGGCGGCGGTCGAAGGGCGCGATCCGTACAACGATTATCTCGTCATCAACGAAGAGCTGAAACAGTACAATTTGCGCTTGACCGAGCGGCCGCAAATTGTTGCCGCCAATAAAATGGACATGCCGAACGCCGAAGAAAATTTGCGCCGCTTCAAAGAGAAAGTCGGCGATGCGGTGCCGGTCTTTCCGATTTCTGCAGCGACAAGACAAGGAGTGCGCGAGCTGTTGTTTGCCATCGCCGACCTGTTGGAAACGACGCCGGAATTCCCGCTTCATGAACGGGAAGATCCGGCCGTGCAGCGCGTCGTGTACAAATATGAAAAAGAGGAGCCGCCGTTTACGATCACCCGCGCCAGCGACGGAGCATTCATTTTGGCGGGCGACAAAATTGAAAAGTTGTTTAAGATGACGGATTTCTCGCGCGAAGAATCGGTGCGCCGCTTCGCCCGCCAGCTTAAGGCGATGGGGGTGGATGATGCGCTACGCGAGCGCGGCGCGAAAGACGGAGACACGATCCGGTTGCTTGATTACGAGTTCGAGTTTGTCGACGACTGGGATGAATAGAGCGGGGGAAGGTGCGGTGGAGAAAAAATTTTATTTGGTGCGCGAAGACGTCCTGCCGGAAGCGATGAAGAAAGTCGTGCTCGCTAAACAGCTGCTTGAGCGGAAAAAAGCCGCCTCGGTCGCCGAGGCGGCGCAGCTCGCCAACATCAGCCGCGGTGTGTTTTACAAATACCGCGATGCCATTTTTCCGTTCCAAGCGGTGACGAAAGAAAACATCGTCACGCTCTTTTTCCATTTAGAAGACCGCTCCGGAACGTTGTCACAGCTGCTTGGCGTTGTGGCGGCGGCCGGCTGCAACGTGCTGACCATCCATCAAACGATTCCGCTTCAAGGGAGGGCGAACGTGACGCTGTCGGTCAGCACAAACGATATGAACGAGGAGATTGATGAGCTCCTCGCTAAGCTCAAACAGCTCGAATTTGTCGAAAAAGTGGAAATTGTCGGTTCGGGAGTGTATTAAAGCAAGGGAGAGGCAAACGAGATGAAAATCGGTTATTTAGGACCGAAGGCGACGTTCACCGAAGCGGCGGCTGCTCTTCTTTTTCCGTCGCAGCCGCGGGAGCCGTATGACACGATTCCCGATTGCATTGACGCCGCGGCGGCCGGAGAGATTGAAGCGGCCGTGGTGCCGCTCGAGAACGCCTTGGAAGGATCGGTCAATTTGACACTCGACTATTTAATTCACGAACAGCCGTTGCCGATCATCGGCGAAATCGTTGTGCCGATCGAGCAACATTTGATGGTGCACCCATATTTCACCCCTCATTGGCGCGAAGTGAAAGAAGTGTATTCCCACTCGCATGCCATTGCCCAATGCCGGAAGTTTTTGCATACGGTGCTGAAAGGGGCGAAGCAAGTGCCGATGACGTCAACGAGCGCCGCCGCGAAATTTGTGAGCGAGCATCCGCACTTGCCGGCGGCGGCGATCGCCAACCGGCTGGCGGCGGAAAAATACGGGCTAGTGATCGTGCAGGAAAACGTCCACGATTACGATTACAACCATACGCGCTTTATTGTCGTCAGCCGGCGCAAAGAGCCGCTTTCGCCTGCTTCGCCTCTTTATGCTGGCGACAAGACGACCGTGGTCGTCATGCTGCCGCAAGACCGTCCGGGCGCACTCCATCAAGTGTTATCAGCGTTTGCCTGGCGGCGGCTCAACTTGACGAAAATCGAATCGCGCCCAGCGAAAACGGGCCTTGGAAATTATTTCTTTATTATTGACATCGACGCGCCGATGGATGACGTCCTCATCCCGGGGGCGATCGCGGAAATTGAGGCGCTCGGCTGCACAGTGCAGCTGTTGGGCAGCTATCCATATTATTTTGCTTGACGAAGACGAAAAAATGCGGATGGGTCATAGCCGTCCGCATTTTCTCTTTATCCAGCGTCCTGACGTACGGCATTTGCGAAGAGGGAATGACGGACGAGCGCAAGGCGATCCGTTCACGCTTCGATCAGAAATCCAGCCTGTTTCAAGGCGCGGCAGGCGGCGTCAAGCTTCACTGGTGAATCGGCTTCCAGCGTATGCAAATGGGTTCCGTCCGTCAGCTGCAACAAATACGACGATTTTGTCGCCTCGATTTTGGCGATGAATTGGTCGACTTCCAGGCGGTTGCTCACCATGATCGAGGCGGTTAAATCGCCGTAGACCGGATGCTCGATTTTGACGTCCTTGACCGTCACGCCGCAATCCACGAGCAAATACAACTCTTCTTTCGTCTGTTCTGGCGTATGGAAGCAGGCGATCGTCCTCGTGTACGTTTTGGCCGGTTCAGCCGGCTTTAAATACAAATAGCCTTGGCTTGTGGCGATGATTGGTTCGTTGCGCGCCTTTAACAGTGAAATGTCTTGGACGATCACTTGGCGGCTGACGTTCGTTTTCGCTGCCAGCTCAGCCCCCGTGAGCGGCGCTTCGCTTTCTTTCAACCATTGCAAAATGAGCTGGCGCCGCCTTTCCCCTAAAATTTTCTTTTCCTCTTTCACCTGCCATTCCTCCTTTCATGCCGATGTAAGTCGCTCCAATGTGGAAACGAACTGGTCGATCTCCGCTTCGGTCGTGGCCGCGCCCAATGAGATGCGGATGAATTGCTTCGCTTCTTCAGGCGTTTTCCCGACGGCGAGCATCGTCCGCGACGGCGCTTGCAGCCCGACTTGGCAGGCGCTGCCGGTGGAAATGGCGATGCCGGCGCGGTTGCATTCAAGCATCACAAGCTGCCCTTCGTACCCAGCGATGGACAAACCGATAATATGGGCAAGACGGAAATCGGGATGGCCTTCCACCGTCACCGGCAGCTGTTTGGCGGCGATGGCGTGAAGCAACCGATTCCGCAGTCGTTCCAAACGCGACTGTTCGTCCGCCATTCGTCGATGGAGCTGCTGCGCGGCCGTAATGAAGGCGGCAATACCCGGTACGTTGACCGTTCCCGGCCGAAAGCCTGATTCGTGCGTCGCTCCCGGGAATACCGGCTTCCAATGCCGGCGCGGGTTGATGTACACAGCGCCGACCCCTTTGGGACCGTACACTTTATGGGCGGAAACGGATAGGCTGTCTAGTCCTATCTCTTGAACATCTAGCTGTATTTTAGCAAAAGTTTGCACGCAGTCGCTATGAAAAAGGACGTCGTGCGCCCGCAGGAGGCGGCCGATGTCGGCAAGCGGCTGAATCGTGCCGATTTCCGAGTTGGCGTGCTGGATGGAAGCAAGGATCGTCTTCGGCGTGATCGCCCGCTCCAAATCGGCAAGTCGAATGCGCCCGAATCGGTCGACGGGCAAATACGTGACCGTATATCCTTCTGTTTCCAGCTGTTTGAACAGGTGATGGAGCGAGGCATGCTCGATTTCGGTCGTGATCAGGTGGTTTCCCTTATGCCGGTAGGCGGCAGCTAGCGAACGGATCGCGAGCAAGTTCGCTTCCGTTCCGCCGCTTGTGAAATAGATCCCTTCCGCTTCTCCGTTAATCATGGCGGCGAGTTCGCGCCGGCATAAGGCAAGCAGTTGTTTCGCTTTCGTTCCGATGTCATGCAAGCTGCTTTCGTTGCCAAAGTAAACGGACGCCGCTTCAGCGTAAGCGGCGATCGCCTCTTGGCACATTGGCGTCGTTGCCGCGTAATCCAAATAAATCATATTCCCCCGCCTTTGCATCATTTTTTTCGCCAAACCTCTTGCCATTAGTTTAAATATGTGTAAATATAGATGTCAAGACAGGTGAAAAGAAAGGGGCGTCCGAGAGTGAAGGAAGGTGGCGTGATTATCGTCGGAAGCGGGCTGGCGGCGTTAACGGTCGCGTATCATTTATCTGAGCTCGACCATGTGATGATATTCACGAAAAAACGTTGCACCGACAGCAATTCATGGCGGGCGCAAGGAGGGGTGGCCGCGGCGCTGGCAGAGAGCGACGATTGGCGCGCTCATTTCCGCGATACGATGGTCGCCGGCTGCTTTCATAACGATGAACGAATGGTCGAACGGCTCGTCCGCGAAGGGCCGAGGCGGCTGCAAGAATGGATCAACGCCGGCATGGCGTTTGATCGGGACGAACGCGGCCGGTTTTGTTTCGGCCTTGAAGGCGGGCATAGCCACCGCCGGATTTTGCACGCCGGCGGCGATCAAACGGGCAAAGCACTCGTTTCGTTTTTGCTTGAGCGGCTCGAGGGACGCGTATGGATGGAAGAAGGCGAGCAGGTGATTGATTTGCTTGTGGAAGAGGGGCGTTGCGTCGGGGTGAAAACGAAGCGGGAAGACGGTTCGGTGTCCATTTGGCCGGCGTCGGCCGTCGTGTTGGCGACCGGTGGATGCGCCGGATTGTATACGTTCACTTCCAATGCGCCGACGGCGACTGGCGACGGCATTGCCATGGCGTACCGCGCCGGTGCGGCGGTGGCGGATATGGAGTTTATCCAATTTCATCCGACGATGCTCGTTGCCGGCGGAAAAGCGGTCGGGCTCGTCTCGGAAGCGGTGCGCGGCGAAGGGGCGGTGCTTGAGGCGGAAGATGGAAGACCGCTGATGGACGGCGTCCATCCGCTTCGCGATCTCGCTCCGCGCGACATCGTCGCCCGAGCGATCGCGGCGGAACTCGATCGCGGCGGCCGCGTCTATTTGAATATTTCCCGCGTGTCCCACTTCCGCCGCCGCTTTCCGACGATCGCCGCGCTATGTGAGGCCTATGGCGTCGACCTTGAAGCCGGCCGCCTTCCTGTCGCGCCGGGCGCCCATTTTTTAATGGGCGGCGTTGTCGTCAACGAGTGGGGGCAGACGACGGTTCCGGGCTTGTACGCCGTCGGGGAAGCGGCGTGCACCGGTGTGCACGGCGCCAACCGGCTCGCGAGCAACTCGTTGCTTGAAGCGATCGTCTTTGGATTCCGTGCGGCCTGCGCCATCCGCCGTCAAGCGGCGTGGCCGGAAACGGTGCACCGAGCGGATTCATCCAGCCCGCGTCGTTTGATTGTACCACGGCTGCCAGAGCGGGCGTTGCTCCGCGAACAGCTGTCAACGTTTGTCGGCATCGTCCGCAACGGCGATCGGCTTCGCGAAGCGGTCGACTGGTTGGAACAGTTTTCGTTGCCGGATTGGCTGGATGGCGACCTTGAACGATTGTCGGCAGAGGAGATTGAAACAGGATATATGTTGCTAGTGGGCTGGCTTGTCGCTTCATCAGCGCTTGGGCGCACGGAAAGCCGCGGCGGCCATTACCGGAGCGATTTTCCGCGTGAACGCCCGGAGTGGCGGGGGCGGCGCCTCGTGCGGACGAAAGAAGAGTGGGCCCGCCTTGGGGCTGGGAGGTAAAGCGGCAAAGAAAACGGAGGGATGAAAGATGAACCGGTTGAAGCTCGAACAACTGTTGCGACAGTTTTTTCTTGAAGATATTGGCGACGGCGATGTGACGAGCGAGACGATTTTTCCGGCTCATGAACGGGCATCAGGCATGTTTATGGCCAAAGCGGACGGGGTGGTGGCCGGCGTCGGCATTATTGCGGCGGGCTATCAGCTGCTGGATCCGCGCGTCGAAGTAACCATCATGAAACAGGACGGCGAACGGGTCCAAGCCGGCGAAACGATCGCCGTCGCATCCGGACCGGTCGGGCCGCTGTTGTCCGGTGAGCGCGTCATTTTAAACTTGCTGCAGCGGTTAAGCGGCATTGCCACCGTGACGCGACAGGCCGTTGACTTGCTTGGCAATAGCTCCACACGCATTTGCGACACGCGGAAAACGACGCCGGGGCTGCGCATGCTTGAAAAATATGCCGTCACATGCGGCGGCGGCTACAATCACCGCTTTGGCTTGTACGACGGTGTCATGATTAAAGACAACCATATCGCCTTTTGCGGATCGATCGCCCGCGCCGTCAAAACGGTGCGGGAGCGGCTTGGGCATATGGTGAAAATCGAAGTAGAGACCGAAACGGAAGACGAAGTGCTCGAGGCGGTCGAGGCCGGGGTGGATGTCATTATGTTTGACAACCGGACGCCGGATGAGGTGCGGGCGTTCGTCCGGCTTGTGCCAAAGCCGATCATCACGGAAGCGTCGGGGGGAATTACGCTCGCCAATGTGGCGGCGTACGGCGCGACCGGAGTCGACTACATTTCGCTCGGATGTTTAACCCATTCCGCCCCGGTGCTCGATATGAGTTTCAATTTGCGATAATGGAGGGGAGAACCGTGAACGTCCTTGAACAGTTGAAACGGCTGGATGAGATGCCCAAACGGTATAAAACGATGGAACGAAGCGAGCTCGAAGCACGCGCCCGCGCGGTGAAAGAACGGTTCGGCCGGCGCCTTTTCATCCCGGGTCATCACTACCAAAAGGATGAGGTCATTCAGTTCGCCGATGCGACCGGCGATTCGCTTCAGCTTGCCCAGCTCGCGGCAAAGAACAGCGAAGCCGAATATATTGTGTTTTGCGGCGTCCATTTTATGGCGGAAACCGCCGATATTTTAACGAGCGACGACCAAACGGTCATTTTGCCGGACTTGCGCGCCGGCTGTTCAATGGCCGATATGGCCGATATTTTTCAAGTCGAGCGGGCATGGGCGGCGCTTATTGAGCGGTTTGGCGAGACGATCGTGCCGCTTGTGTACGTCAATTCGACCGCGGCGATTAAAGCGTTTGTCGGCCGCCATGGCGGAGCGACCGTCACCTCGTCGAACGCGAAAAAGATGATGGCTTGGGCGTTTTCACGGAATGAACGGATTTTCTTTTTGCCGGATCAGCATTTAGGGAGAAATACGGCCTATGCGCTCGGCATCCGTCTTGACGAGATGGCGGTGTGGGATCCGCATGAGGAGACGCTCCAAGGGGCGGACGATCTCGACAAGGTGAAAGTCATTCTTTGGAAAGGACATTGCTCCGTGCATGAAAACTTCACCGTGCGACAAATCGAGCATATTCGACGGATGAAGCCGGGAATCCATGTCATCGTCCATCCGGAATGCAGCTGGGAGGTCGTCCAGCAAGCAGACTACGCCGGTTCGACAAAATACATTATTGAAACGATCCGCAATGCTCCACCCGGCACCCAGTGGGCGATTGGAACGGAAATGAATTTGGTGAACCGGCTGAAGCATGAACATCCAGACAAAGAAATTGTTTCTCTCAATCCATATATGTGCCCGTGTTTAACGATGAATCGAATTGATTTGCCGCATTTCGTCTGGGCGCTCGAATCGCTTGAGCAAGGAGCGATCGTCAATCGCATCACCGTTCCGAAAGACATCGCCGCAGAGGCAAAAGAGGCGCTCGACCGCATGCTTTCGCTTGCCTAGCTTTTTCCCTGGCTTGACGAGGAGGGATCCTCGTTCGGTCAGGGATTTTTTTATCATAAATCAACGATCATCGTCATACATTGTGTTGAAAGACGATAACGGGAAACAAGCATCGGTTCGATCGAGCGTAAACAGTCTCGGTTTAGGAGGGGAATGGAGTGAAAATCCATATTGTCCAAAAGGGCGACACCCTTTGGAAAATCGCCCAAAAATATGGAGTGGATTTTGAACAATTGAAAAAAATAAATGGGCATTTGAGCGACCCGAATATGATTATGCCTGGAATGAAAATCAAAGTGCCGACAGCAGGGGTGCCGGTCAAAAAAGAGACGAAGGCGCTTGTGTCACCCAAAAAAATGCACGTAAAAGAGCACCCGTACGCGGAGGCGAAACCGTTCGTCTCATTCCACATTGATACCGAGCTTGACACTGCTGTCGCCCCTGCTCCGGAAGGCGAGGCAGCGGTAAACGAACCGGCGGGTGAGGCGCCGAAAGCAGTGGTAAAGAAAACGCCCAAAGCAGTCGTAAAGGAAACACCGAAAGCGCCGGAGAAGAAGGCGGAGAATGTGCCAGTGAATGAAGCGCCAAACGTGCCGGTGAACGAAATGCCAAATGTATCAGTGAATGAAACGCCAAATGTGCCCATCAATGAAGCGCCAAAGGCCGTCGAGAAGGAAGCGCCAAAAGCGGCACCAAAAGCAGTGGTGAATGAAGCGCCGAACGTACCGGTGAACGAAACGCCGAATGCGCCCATCAATGAAGCGCCAAAGGCACCGGCGGGTGAGGCGCCGAAAGCGGCGATGAACGAAACGCCAAAGGCTGTCGAGAAAAAAGCGCCAAAAGCAACGGCACAAGAAGCACCAAAAACGCCGAAAGCGGAGGCAAAAGAAGGGGCAAAAGCGAAAGGCGCCTCTGTGCCGCCGCTTGTGCATACGATTCCGCCGGTGGCCCCGCCTCCTCAACTTTCGTTCGCTCAATCGCTGGCCAACGTGCCGCCGATTCCGCCGAAGCCGAGCAATATTTTGCCCAACATGATGAAAGAGGAGGACAATGAAAGCCCAGCTGAATGGAAAGGGGAACCGGCGGCTGAGAGCGAAGACGCGCCGCCGCTGCCGAACATTCCATACGTTCCTGTCGCCCCGCCGACGATCCCAATATTTGGCACTGACCAAGGATGTACGCCAGTGCCGCCAGTTTGGCCGGGGAGCGGTTTTTACGCGCCGCCGCTGCCGATCATGCCGACGTCCTATCCGCCATCGTCTGCGCCGTCGGCCGTTGGGAAAAGCGGTGAAAGTCCGGAAAACGGTTCGGCGCCGTTTCCCGGCATTCACGAAAGCAGCAGTGAATCATTAGAGCCGCCGTTTTCTGGGCCTGGGGTTGCCGCCCCGTTTGTCCCGTCCGCAGGGGGCGTTCTCCCGCCGCCCGGCGCTGCAACGCCAGTTTATGCGCCGCCTGCGGCGCACCCCTCGCCTGTCGGCTATCCGCCTTTTGGGTATGCACCGGCCTATGCGCCGCCCCCGTACTATTATGGAGGGTACGCCCTGCCGGCTCCATACGGATATGCGCCGCAGTCAGCGCCGCCGCTTCCGTGGCCAGGCGTCGTTTATCCGACAAGTCCAGCGGGATACTCGCCGCCATCCTACCCGCCATCATCCGCCCCGCCGGTCGCCGGCCCCCGTTTGTTTAGCGAACCGCCGGATGAGGAGAGCGGGCATGGCGAGGAACAATAACCAAGTGAAAAGAGACGCCGCCGGCCGTCTCTTTTTTCTTCTTGACCGCCAATATCGGCTTGTTATTCAACAAGTTGTGGCATTGAAACCGCATGTCTTAGCCATTGCCGCCCGGCAAGGAATGTTTGTCGCCAAAGCGTATCGCTTTCCTGTTGCGGCCGCGCGGCACGCCTGGCTTCTTGCCGTATTAAGGAAGACCGGTTTTTCCGCCGCGCCGGCCCCTATGCCGATCGGGCGCGGAGGAGTGGTTGAAGCCGGCGGATGCTATTGGCTGCTGACGGAATATGTAGCCGGAGCGCGTCCAATCTCGTTTGCCGCTTGGGCTGACGCCGCTGACGGACTTCATTTGCTCGAACGTTACCATACCATAACGGCAAACATCGCCAGCAGCAAGCAGGAGGCGATGGGGCTGCCGCGTGCGCAGCTGTATGACAAATGGCGGCGCCGCTATGAGGAGTTTTGCCGACATTTGCCTGTTGTTGAAACGATCATGGACAAAGAAGACATTTTATTTACGCTGCGCTGGGCGGATTACTGTCTATCAACGTGTCGCGAGCATGCTCCAGAGTTGACGGCGGATTCTGCTGCCATCATTCATGGTGATGTCGCCTCCCATAATTTTTTGCGCACCACAACCGGCCAGATGTACCTCATCGACTATGACGCGGCCGCTCTTGCCTCGCCCGGGCTTGACTATTGCCAATACGCCAATCGCCTCTTGCCGTATATCGGTTGGTCATATTCAACACTCGCCCGTTTCGCTCCGCTTCGCCGTTGGTTGGAAAAACGCTGGTTTTTGCATGCGCTCTTATTTCCGGCTGATGTGTTTCGCGAATGGCGGTCAGCCGCCGCGCGCCGCCGCCCTCTTGTGTTTGACCGCAAGCGGAGAGAACGGTTTGTCCGCCGCCTTTATGCTATGCTACAATGAGAAATGGAATCTTTGGAAAAGGAGTCGAGGGCGGATGCAAGAAAAAATTGACAAACTCGTGCAATGGTTGCGTGACCAAGTCTCATCAGCCGGTTTAAACGGGGCGGTCGTCGGCATCAGCGGCGGCATCGACTCGGCGGTTGTCGCCCATTTGATTAAGCGTGCCTTTCCGGACGATTCGCTGGGGCTGATCATGCCTTGCAAAAGCAATCCGAAAGATATGGAAGATGCGCTGAAAGTGGTGAAAAGCTGCGGCATCCGGCATTTGGTCATCGATTTGACCGAGGCGCACCGGACGTTGTTTGGCGCGGTCGAGGCCGAGCTGAAAGCCATCGGGGAATGGAGCGAAGAGCGCGCGCGCCTCGGCGATGCGAATACAAGGGCGCGTTTGCGCATGACGACGTTGTATGCGGTCGCCAACAATTACGGCTATCTCGTCGTCGGTACGGACAACGCCGCCGAATGGCATACGGGCTACTTTACGAAATACGGTGACGGTGGAGTCGATTTAGTGCCGCTCATTCACTTTACAAAAGGCGAAGTGCGCGAAATGGGCCGTCTGCTCGGCGTCCCGGAAGAAATTATCAAGAAAGCTCCAAGCGCCGGACTGTGGGAAGGGCAGACGGATGAAAGCGAAATGGGCACGACGTATGAAATGATCGATAAATATTTAAAAGGGGAAGATATTCCAGAACGCGATCGGAAAATTATTGAACGGCTTCATGAACGTTCGCATCATAAACGGCAGTTGGCGATTGCGCCGCCGAAGTTTTAGCTGTCATCTCGTTGGGTTGAACTGACAGCGATAAACCCCCCGCGTTTGCCGCAAGCTAAACGTAAGGCTGGCTTCATGCCAGCCTTGGGCGAAGGAAACCAAGGGGGGTTTTCCATTGAGATACGCGGTCAGATGGATCGGCGCGTTGTCGGTCGCCGGATTGCTCGCCTCATGCACCAACTACCGGGCGAATGAGGAAGGGGCGCAGCGTTATCATGATGCGGCGAGACCGATCGGTTTTTACTCGACGGAGCGAGGCGACGATTTCCGCTATGGCCGATACGGGACGAATGCGCTCAATTATGACAACCGTTATATATGGGCGCGCCGCGGTCCGGTCACCGATTATTTGACGGACGGCGGCCGCCTCGGAGGACCAGCAGCGACCCGGTTTGACACGGACGTTCCGGCTCTTCCGCCCGACGTCGATTTCGGTGACAGTGATTACAACTACCATGGGCATTTGCACTCGCTAAACGTCGATCCGCACCCGTCGTACTACCGAAGCTATGCCGGCGGTTTGGCTGAGAAGCTCTCCCGCCGCGCCGCAGCGGTGAACGGAGTCGACGATGCCCGCGCGGTTGTGTATGGCGATCAGGCGCTCATCGCGATTGCCACAGACGCCCGCCATCCCAAGCGGCTTGAGAAGCGTGTCGAGCAAGCGGTCGCTCCGTACGCGGACGGCAAGCGGGTGCGCGTCACCTCGAATCCGAGCATGTACCACCGCATTCGCACGATTGACAACGCGCTTCGACGCGGGACTCCAATCAATATGGAAGAAATCCGCCGTGATTTGCGCACCATTTTTATCGATGGCACGATTCAAGAACGGCCGGAAAACACTCGGTGACAAACGAAAAAGGCGTCCCAAAAAAGCGGGGCGCCTTTTTTCATGGCTGCTCCTTCGCTGGAGCTTGGCTGACAATTTCCGCGTTTTTTGCTATAGTAATAGTCGGAACATTCCGTTGCGATGAGAGGAGAACTGTCGATGGCTGGACATTCGAAGTGGAAAAATATCCAACGGCGGAAAAATGCTCAAGATGCCAAACGCGGCAAACTGTTCATGAAACTGGCGAAGGAAATTTATGTGGCCGCCAAAAGCGGCGGAGGCGATCCAGCGTCCAATCCGAGCCTGCGCCTTGTCATTGAGAAGGCGAAAGCGGCCAACATGCCGAGCGAAAACATTGAACGGGCGATTAAAAAAGCAACTGGAACCCAAGAACATACCAACTATGAGGAAATTCGCTACGAAGGATATGGACCAGGCGGCGTTGCCGTCATGGTCGTTTGCCTGACGGATAATAAAAACCGCACCGCCGCCAACGTGCGTGCGGCGTTTTCGAAAAACGGCGGCAATTTAGGGGAAACGGGCTGCGTCTCCTATTTGTTCGAGCGCAAAGGGCTGCTCGTGATTGACCGCGAACAGCACAACGTTGATGAGGATGAATTGCTGCTGTTGGCCATTGAAGCGGGCGCCGAGGAGATGGAAACAACGGACGAATCGTTCGAAATTTATACAGCGCCCGAATCGTTTGAAACGGTGAAAGACGAGCTGGAACAGCAAGGATTCACGTTTGCCAGCGCGGAAATTACGATGATTCCGCAAACGTATACGACGCTTGAGGGCGACGATTTGAAAAAAATGCTGAAGTTGATCGATACGCTTGAAGATGATGATGACGTCCAAGAAGTGTACCATAATTTGGACGAATCGGTGCTTGAGGAGTAGCGACGTCCGTCGGCGAAGCCGGCGGATTTTTTTTGTACATACGTTCGAAGGTCGTGGAACATAATGGAATATGATGATCGAGCGCCGTTGGCTCGAATCCCCGCCCCACTTTTTGGATCGGCGGCAGCTTGCTTGGCAAAAAAGCTGATGGATCAAGGAATAAAATGGCGTCCGCTGGTGAAACTAGTGGCGTAAAGGAACCATCATCCGAGAAGAGAGGAACAAACGATGCGAATTCTTTCCCTCATACTGTGGATCGCCGCCATCGTGTTGCCGGTTCATTCGGCCTCCGCCGCACCGGTTAAGATGACGATTGTGCTCGAGCGGCAATACTTGGACGGAGAGATGAGCGAAGAGAAAGTCACCGAAACCGTCGATTCGATGACAGAAATATGGAAAAAATATCGCGGTTGGCAACTCGTGACGCTCGATGATCAGACGATCGTGTTTCGCAAAACAATCAACGACATTTCGCCGTTGTTAAAAACAAACGGCTACTTCGGAATTACGGACGATGGCACGTTGTCTATCTTCAACGGCAAACCGGGCCGGTCGAGCGAAATCATCCAGTCGTTTTTCCAAATCGACGTGCAAAAGCTCGAAAGCCGTCAGCAAGAAAAGCTGAAGAAAGGAATTCGCGTCCTCTCGAAAGAGCGGTATGAACAAGTGATCGAAATGTACCGCCATTTTGCGGTCGTCCAATAAACCAAGCGAAAGCCCGTGGTGCAAAGCGCATCGCGGGATTTCTTTTTGCTATAATGAAATCATATGATACAATGAAAGGACGAAAAAAGGAGAGGAGCATCCATTGATCGAGTTTATCCGTGGGTATGTCGATTACGTCTGCCCGGAATATATCGTCATCGACCATAACGGCATCGGCTACGAGATCTTTACGCCGAACCCGTTTGCGTTTCAGGAAAGCCGCGAGGCGGCGGTGACCGTCTATACATACGAATATGTACGCGAAGGTGTGCACGCCTTGTACGGGTTCCCAACGCGCGAGGAGCGCAACTTGTTCGCCAAGCTGCTGCAAGTGTCGGGCATCGGGCCGAAAGGCGGCCTCGCCATTTTGGCGGCCGGGCGTCCGGATGAACTGGCGCGGGCCATCGAGGAAGAAAACGAGGCGTTTTTATGCAAGTTTCCAGGCGTGGGCAAAAAGACGGCCCGGCAAATGATTTTGGATTTAAAAGGGAAGCTCGGGGCGCTTGCGGCGCCGGCGGCTGCACGTTCGGCCGCACCGCTTTCCGGTGCGCTCGCCGAGGCGGTGGCGGCGCTCAAGGCGCTCGGCTACGCTGAACGGGAGATCGAGAAAATCATTCCGGCGCTCCGCGAAGAAGCGATGTCGACGGAACAGTATGTGAAGCGGGCGCTGGCGCTGCTTTTGGGATAAACAGCGGCCAAAGGGAGGAATGACGGTGGAGGAACGGCTTGTATCCGGGGAGGTCTTAGGGGAAGAAACTGCGCTTGAACCGAGTTTGCGCCCGCAATATTTGCATGAATATATCGGGCAAGATAAGATCAAAGAAAACTTAAAAGTGTTCATTGAAGCGGCCAAGCTCCGCGAAGAGACGCTCGACCATGTGCTGCTGTACGGACCGCCGGGGCTTGGGAAAACGACGCTCGCCGTGATCATCGCCAATGAAATGGGCGTCAAGCTGCGAGCGACATCTGGACCGGCGCTCGAGCGGCCGGGAGATTTGGCGGCGCTTCTCACTTCGCTTGAGCCGGGGGATGTGCTCTTTATTGATGAGATCCACCGGCTGCCGCGGGCGGTGGAAGAGGTGCTCTATCCGGCGATGGAAGATTATTGCTTAGATATCACGATTGGCAAAGGGCCGGATGCGCGCACGCTTCGCCTCGACTTGCCGCCATTTACGCTCGTCGGGGCGACGACGAGAGCCGGGGCGCTGTCGGCGCCGCTTCGCGACCGGTTTGGTGTCATCAGCCGGCTCGAATACTATCACGTCGACCAACTCGCCCAAATCATTGAGCGGGCGGCGGCCATCTTGCAAATCGGCATCGAGCGCGAAGCGGCGCTTGAGCTTGCCCGTCGGGCGCGCGGCACGCCGCGCATCGCCAACCGTTTGCTGCGGCGCGTCCGCGATTTTGCGCAAGTGCGCGGAGAGGGGGGAATTACGCTGCCGCTTGCTGTCGAGGCGCTCGAGCGGCTGCAAGTCGACCGGCTCGGGCTCGACCAAATCGACCATAAGCTGCTTTCAGCGATGATTGAAAAATTCGCCGGCGGCCCGGTCGGGCTCGAAACGCTGGCGGCCGTCATCGGCGAAGAAGCACAAACGATTGAAGAAGTGTATGAGCCGTACTTGATGCAGATCGGTCTCTTGCAGCGTACGCCGCGCGGGCGCGTCGTCACGCCGGCTGCGTACACCCATTTAGGAATGGAGGTTCCGAAGCGGTGAACAGCTTGCCAAAGTTGATCATGACGATCGGCGTTGTGCTCATCATTGTCGGGTTTGTCATGCAGTTTGTCAAACTCGGCCGCTTGCCGGGGGATATCGTCATCCGCAAAGGGAATATGACGTTTTATTTTCCCGTTGTGACATCCATCTTGCTGAGCGTTGTGTTATCGTTGATTTTTTACGTGCTCGGACGATTTCGCTGAAGGAAGGAGAACTGCATGAAAGTCGATTTGTTTGATTTTCATTTGCCGGAAGAGTTGATTGCGCAAACGCCGCTTCCAGACCGGGCGGCATCAAGGCTCATGGTGCTCGATAAACGAACGGGCGCCATTCGCCATGAAACGTTTCGCAACATTATTTCGTACTTGAATCCGGGCGACTGCCTCGTTTTAAACGATACGCGCGTCATGCCGGCGCGGCTTTACGGCGAAAAAGAGGAAACGGGCGGAACGGTCGAAGTGCTGCTGTTAAAGCAATTGGACGGCGACCGTTGGGAGACGCTCGTCAAGCCGGGAAAACGAGTCAAGCCAGGAACGAAACTCACCTTTGGCGAGGGGAAGCTTGAAGCCGTCTGCCTCGATACGCTGGAACACGGCGGGCGAGTGCTTGAGTTTTCGTATGACGGCCTGTTTTATGAAGTATTGGCCGAACTTGGGGAGATGCCGCTGCCCCCGTACATTAAAGAAAAGCTTGACGACCCGGAACGGTATCAGACGGTGTACGCCCGTGAAATTGGTTCGGCAGCGGCGCCAACCGCCGGTTTGCATTTCACCGAAGAGCTGCTTGACGCCATTCGCGAAAAAGGGGTGCATATCGTCTTCATCACCCTTCATGTCGGGCTTGGCACGTTTCGGCCAGTGCAAGTGGACGAAGTCGAGAAGCACGATATGCACGCCGAATTTTATCAAATGAGCGAGGAAACGGCTGAGACGTTAAACCGCGTCCGGGAGCAGGGCGGCCGCATCATCGCCGTCGGCACGACGTCGACACGGACGCTCGAGACGATCGCCGGCAAACATAACGGCCGATTTGTTGCAGAAAGCGGCTGGACCGACATTTTCATCTATCCGGGCTATGAGTTCAAAGGGATTGATGGGCTGGTGACGAACTTCCACCTGCCGAAATCGACGCTCATCATGCTCGTGAGTGCGCTCGCCGGGCGCGAAAATATTTTGCACGCGTATCAAGTAGCGGTCAAAGAGCGATACCGCTTTTTCAGCTTCGGTGATGCGATGCTCATCATTTGAGAAAGGAGACGAGCACGTTGACGACACCGATTCGCTTTGAACTGATCAAAACGTGCCGGCAGACGGGCGCGCGCCTTGGCATCCTCCATACGCCGCACGGCTCGTTTGAAACGCCGATGTTTATGCCGGTTGGGACGCTCGCCACGGTCAAGACGCTGTCGCCGGAAGAGCTGAAGACAATGGGGGCCGGCGTCATTTTAAGCAACACCTATCATCTTTGGCTGCGCCCGGGGCATGACATTGTCGCGGAAGCGGGCGGGTTGCATGCGTTTATGAATTGGGATCGCGGCATTTTGACGGATTCCGGCGGCTTCCAAGTGTTCAGCCTCAGTGAATTCCGCCGCATCGAGGAAGAAGGCGTCTATTTCCGCAACCATTTAAACGGCGATAAGCTGTTTTTATCGCCGGAAAAAGCAGTCGAGATTCAAAATGCGCTTGGCGCCGACATCATCATGGCGTTTGATGAGTGCCCGCCGTATCCAGCGACGTATGAATACATGAAACAGTCCATCGAGCGGACGAGCCGTTGGGCGGAGCGCTGCTTGAAGGCGCACCGCCGCCCGAATGAGCAAGGGCTGTTTGGCATCGTCCAAGGCGGTGAATATGAAGATTTGCGCCGGCAAAGCGCCCGCGATTTAGTGTCGCTCGATTTCCCGGGCTATGCGGTCGGCGGGTTGTCGGTCGGCGAGCCGAAGGAGGTCATGAATCGGGTGCTTGAGTTTACGACGCCGCTTCTGCCGGCGGACAAGCCCCGCTATTTAATGGGCGTCGGTTCGCCGGATTCGCTCATCGACGGAGCGATCCGCGGCATCGACATGTTCGACTGCGTATTGCCGACGCGCATCGGCCGCAACGGGACGGTGATGACGAGCGAAGGACGGGTGGTGATCAAAAATGCCCAGTACGCTCGCGACTTCTCGCCGCTCGATCCGAACTGCGACTGCTACACGTGCCGGAACTATACGCGCGCGTACATCCGCCATCTCATCAAATGTGATGAAACATTTGGCATCCGCCTCACGTCTTACCATAACGTCTATTTTTTGATAAAATTGATGGAGCAGGTGAGACAAGCGATCCGCGAAGATCGACTCGCCGATTTCCGTGAGGAATTTTTCGAACGCTACGGCTTCAACAAGCCGAATGCAAAAAACTTTTGACGACCGGAAAGGAGGGGGATTGCATGAACGCAGCGATCGCCAATTTGTTGCCGATTGTGCTGTTTTTTGTGATTTTCTACTTTTTGCTCATTCGCCCGCAGCAAAAACGGCAACGCGCCATCCAGCAAATGCAGGCGAATTTGAAAAAAGGCGATAAAATCATCACGATCGGTGGATTGCACGGCATCATCGACTCGGTCGATGAGGACAAAATCATCGTTCGCGCCGGCGACGGCACGCGACTGACGTTCGACCGCTCCGCGGTGAGAGAAGTGGTGGCGGAAAGCAAGGCGTAGCGAAAGCGCGGCCATCGGCGTCTAAGCTTGAGCGCCGATTTGAACGGCGGTGTGAAAAGCGCGAGCGAGACGCAATCTCGTTTCTTACCATCGCGCTCTCCATCACAAAAGGTGTCCCGTTTGCTTTGAGGACACCTTTTGCTTTTGCGCTGGTTTGTCGTTTTTACGTCCGTTCATAGCGCGACGATGACAAATTGACCCCGACGATGCCGCCTAAGGAAGCAGCGGCGAAAAAGGCAAGGTGGTACAGCCATTGTTCGACGGTAAACGATTTTTCCATGCCAAGAAATTGAAACAAAAAGATGATCGCCGTAAATAAGAGGCCGGTCAGCCCGCCGGCGAGCCATCCTTTTTCTTGGCTTTTTCCGCCGGCGACAACGCCGCCGATAAACAGCGAGACAACCGAGGCGGCAAACACGATCCAGGTGAGCGACGATTCGTGAATGTCCGTCCATTTGAGCAACAACGAAAAAATGAAGCTGACGAGCGCCGCCAACACAAAAACTGTGGCGATTCCATACACCAGTGCGCTGCCAAGCCGTGACACCGCGATCCCTCCTTGGCCCAAACGCTTTTTACCACAATATATTCACCGCCGGACAGGTTTAGACGTTTATTTTCGCTTGTTTTTGCCGGCCAGCCAGTGCAGCCCCGGAAGGTAGACGAGCTCTTCGCGCCGGATGAGCCGGAACAGAACGAGGCAGGCGGCATATAGGGCGGCTGTCGCGGCCATGGCAAGCAGCGTCCAAAGCGGTGCGGGCACCGCCAAAAGCGGATGGCGGGAGAGCGCATAGCCGATTGCGCCCGCAGCGATGATGGCGCCAAGCGCTTTGATGTACTCGCGCGCATCGATGGAAAAAGACACCACCTTGACGACCGTGGCAAAGTGAAGCAACGTCACAAGAACGGTGCTGACTGCAGTCGCCAGCGCCGCGCCCATAATGCCCAAACTTGGACGGGAAGCAAGGACGAAGATGCACACGAGCTTCACCACTGCTCCGATCAAGCTGTTCGTCATGGCGGCGTTCGCCAAGTCCAGTCCTTGCAAGACCGCCTGCAGCGGGCCTTGGAAATAATACAATAAGAAAAACGGCGCCATCACTTGAATAAAGATCGCGGCTTCACTTGTGCCGTACATCCAGCGCATGAGCGGCTCGGCGAACAAGTAAAGAACGACGGTGGAAAGGCCGCCGGTGACAAGCGACAAGCGCATCGCCTGGGCGATCCGGTATTCGACCAAAAGCAGCTTGCGTTGCGCCATGGCTTCGCTGATGGCCGGCACCAGGGCGGTCGAAAGCGCGTACGTAATAAACGACGGCAACGTCAACAACGGCAGCGCGTAGCCGACAAGCTGTCCGTATTGCCTTGTGGCAGTGGAGGCGGCGATGCCGGCCAATGCCAAGCTGTTGGCGACGACGATTGGCTCAAAAAACCAAGAAAGCGAGCCGATCAAACGGCCGCCGGTCGTCGGCAAGGCAATGCGCATGAGGCGGACGAACGTCTCTTTGCCGGCTTGGACGTAGTGAAAAAACTTTGTCCGCAGGCGAATCGATTTTTTAACCTTAAATAAAAACAGCAAATACAATAATGCTGCCAGCTCGCCGAGAACGGAAGACGCCATGGCGCCGGCGGCGGCATACTCGACGCCGTACGGCAAAAGCGGCTGTGTGCATAAAGCGATCAAGCTGATGCGGACGATTTGTTCCATCAAGAGCGAGTAGGCGTACGGTTTCATTTGCTGGCGTCCTTGAAAGTAGCCGCGCAGCACCGAAGAGATGGCGACGATCGGCACAATTGGAGCGATGGCAAGAAGCGGATAGTACGTGCGCGGGTCGGTGAACATCGTCCGGGAGAGCCATGGCGCAGCAGCGATCAACGCCGGCAGAAGCACGATGCTTAGCGCGCCGGTGGTGGCCAGCGACACGACGAGAATTTGTTTCACCCGCTGCCGGTCGCCGGCCGCCTCTGCTTCGGCGACGAGTTTGGAAATGGCGACCGGCAGCCCGATCTGCGTCGCGGTAATCGCTAAAACGAGCGTCGGCACGGCCATCATGTACAGCCCGACTCCTTCATCGCCGATCATGCGGGCGACGACAATTCGGTTGATGAAGCCGAGAATTTTCGTAATAAAGCCAGCGGCGATTAAAATGACCGTACCTTGTAAAAATTTAGACATTTTCTCCCCCTGCCTTCTCAAATGCCTCCGTCTTTTATACAATATATGCAAGGCCCATGGCCAAGCATGACAAGATTGGCAGGCGGCAATGGATACAAGGGGGTATGGGGGATGGATGAAAACCGGAAGCTGCGCGAACAGCTCATGCCGGCGCTCGAGTCGAAGTGCGATGAGTTTCGTCTTCTCGGCTATACGCAAGTGACGATGGACGGGCTGTGGGAATGTTTATGTTCCCGCAAGTGGAAGCATCGGCCGGCGGAAAAAAAACTGCATGAGTTGGTCAGCGACATTTTCTCTCTTTCGCCGAGCGAGTATATGATGTTTTTGACGATGCGTTCGTATAAGCAGCAGGCGGCCGGCGATGATGAGTTGGAGCGGGTTTTAAAGGAATTGTTATAGTGGAAAATTGACACTTGCCGGCTGCTGTTTCATAATGGAAGGCGAGGCCAATGTTTTGCTTGGCGCTGCGGCGGACGGCGCCGAGGCAAGTTGAAGGAGGATCTTAAGGAGAATGGTAAAACGAAGCCGCATCGTCGCCTTTTTTCTGCTCCTGCTTTTGTTCGCCGGAGTGATGGGGCCGACGATTCAAGGAATTGTACATAACATCAAACTGGGCCTTGACTTGCAAGGCGGTTTTGAAGTGCTGTATGAAGTGAAGCCGGCCAAAAAAGGCGATAAGATTGACCAAGAGACGCTGCAAAGCACCGTCAGCGCGCTGAATAAACGGATCAACGTCCTTGGCGTCAGCGAGCCGCGCGTTGACATCGAGGGAGGAAACCGCATCCGCGTCCAGCTCGCCGGGGTGAAAGACCAAAATGAGGCGCGCGAAATTTTGTCCACGCAGGCGAAATTGACGTTCCGCGATGTCAATGACAACGTGCTTATGGACGGAAGCGACCTCGTCCAAGGCGGAGCGAAGCTGTCGTTTGATGAAAACGGCCGGCCGAGCGTCGCTCTGAAATTGAAAGACGCCGACAAGTTCCGCCAGGTGACGGAAAAAGTATATAAAATGGGGCCGCCAAACAACATTTTAGTCATTTGGCTCGATTTTAAAGAAGGGGTGGACTCCTACCGGAAAGAAGCGGGCAAAGCTGATCCGAAATTTATTTCCGCCGCTTCAGTCAACCAAGTGTTCAATCAGACGGATGTGTCGATCGTCGGCAATTTTACGGTCAAAGAAGCGCAACAGCTGGCCGATTTGCTCAATGCCGGCGCGCTGCCGGTCGAGCTGCATGAAATTTACTCCACGTCCGTCGGCGCTCAGTTTGGGAAAAACGCCCTGCAAAAAACGGTGTTGGCCGGCATCATCGGTGTGGCGGCGATCTTCTTGTTCATGATTTGGTTTTACCGGCTTCCCGGGATCATCGCCGTCATTACGCTGTCGGTATACATTTATTTGATTTTGCTTTTGTTTGATTGGATGAACGTCGTTATGACGCTGCCAGGCATTGCCGCCCTGATTTTGGGGGTTGGGATGGCGGTCGATGCCAACATTATTACGTACGAACGGATCAAAGAGGAGCTGAAGCTCGGCAAGTCGATGCTGTCGGCGTTCCGTGCTGGCAACCGCGGGTCGTTTGCGACGATTTTTGACGCCAACCTTACGACGATCATCGCCGGCGCTGTTCTTTTTATTTACGGGACAAGCTCGGTGAAAGGGTTTGCGACGACGCTCATCATCAGCATCGTCGTCAGCTTTCTCACCGCCGTTTACGGCACGCGGCTGTTGCTCGGACTGCTTGTGTCAAGCCGCTGGCTCGATAAAAAGCCGGAGTGGTTTGGCGTCAAAAAGTCGGAAATCTTAAACATTGCCGAAACGACCGAGGAAACGGAAGTGCCGACGAAGTTTGACCGCTGGGATTTTGTCAAACATAGCAAAAAGTTTTTCATTTTCTCTGGCGCATTGACGATCGCCGGCGTCATCTCGTTGTTTGCCCTGGGGCTGAATCTTGGCATTGACTTCACGAGCGGAACGCGCGTTGAGGTGACGAGCAGCCAGCCGATCGATGCAAAAGAGTTGAGCGGCTATTTCGAGCGGCTCGGCTACAAGCCGGAAGATGTCGTCCTGTCCGGCACGGATGGGAAAACAGGCGTCGTCCGCTTGATTGGCGTGCTCGATAAGCAAGAAATTGCCAAGCTGAAAAATGAATTGAAGCAAGCGTATGGCAACGAACCAAACATCAGCACCGTCTCTCCGGTCGTCGGCAAGCAGCTGGCTCGCAACGCGCTCATTGCTGTGCTTATTTCATCCATCGGCATCATTCTTTACGTGACGATTCGCTTTGAGTGGCGAATGGCGCTCGCAGCCATTGTCGCCTTATTGCACGATGCGTTTTTTATTATTACCGTGTTCAGCTTGACGCGTCTTGAAGTCGATTTGACATTCATCGCCGCGGTGCTGACGATCATCGGGTACTCGATCAACGATACGATCGTCACGTTTGACCGCATCCGGGATTTGATGAAAAAGCGGAAAGTGAAAACGGTCGACGACTTGAAGCATATCGTCAACCGGGCGTTGCAGCAAACATTTACGCGCTCGGTCAATACCGTCTTGACCGTCTTGTTTACGGTCATCGCGTTGCTCATCTTTGGCAGCGAAGCGATCCGCAATTTCAACCTCGCCTTGCTCGTTGGACTTGTGTGCGGCGTCTATTCGTCGCTTTGCATCGCTTCTCAGCTTTGGGTCGTTTGGAAAGGACAGGAGCTCAAAAAAGGGAAAGGAGCCAAAAAAGCGGCGGCCGAGGCCGAACCGCAAGTGTAACAGCGCGCCGGAAAAGCGAATGTGCTTTTCCGGCGCCTTTTTGTTCGGTGCAATGCTTAGGGCGGAAAATGGATACACTAACCGTCAGATGCAACATAGGCAGCGCGTGAGGCTGCTGAATGCAAAGGTGGGGGAGATGGCCATGGAACACGAACAGCGGTTCAGGCAGGCGAAAACGGCAGCGATCGTCGGGATCGCTGGAAATATGGCGCTTGCTGCTGTCAAGGCGGCGGTCGGCGTGTGGAGCCAAAGCCAAGCGTTGATCGCTGATGCCGCCCATTCAGCGTCCGATGTTGCCGGCTCGTTCGCCGTTTGGGTCGGACTGCGGGCCGCTGCGCGCCCGCCGGATGAGGATCATCCGTACGGGCATGGGAAAGCGGAATCAATCGCCGCCATTATTGTGGCGGTTCTTCTATTTCTCGTTGGGATCGAGATCGGGCGCTCGGCGTTTCTGTCATTTTTCGCCCCACTGTCGCCGCCCGGGGCGGCCGCCATTTACGTCTTGTTGTTGTCGATTGCTGTCAAAGAAGCGATGTTTCGCTATAAATACCGGCTCGGGAAAAAGCTAAACAGCGATGCGCTGATCATCAACGCCTATGAGCACCGATCGGATGTGTTTTCGTCGTTTGCTGCGCTCATCGGCGTCGGCGCCGCCATTGTCGGTGGAAAATGGGAGATTGACTGGCTTGTATACGCCGACCCGCTCGCCGGATTGTTCGTCTCGCTGCTTGTTCTGAAAATGGCATGGGACCTTGGCCGACAGTCGGTCCATACGGCGATCGACCATGTGCTTCACGAGGAAGAGGCCGGCTATTTGCGCGAGGCGGTCTTGTCCATTCCCGATGTGCGGCAAATCAATGAGCTGCATGCGCGCGAGCACGGCCATTACGTCATCGTCGATTTGAAAATCGCCGTCGATCCGCAATTGACGGTCGAAGAGGGGCACCGGATCGGAAAGAAAGTGAAAGAAAAACTGCTGACGCTGCCGCGCGTCCGCAATGTCATGGTTCACATCAACCCGTACAACCCGGAAAAAAAACCGTAATGTCGTTGCCTGCCCTTTTCTCCTTTTTGTATAATAAGGAGAGTTGAGGTGGGAGACATGTTGAAAGCGAAAACGCGTTGGGAGGTGGAGCGCCTCGATGAGCAGGCGGTGAGGCGGCTGGCTGAGGAAGCCGGCGTCACGCCCTTATTGGCGAGGCTTCTCGTCCGCCGCGGGGTGCGGACGGCCTCGGAGGCGGCGGCGTTTCTCAATCCGCTTGAGCAACCGTTTCATGATCCGTTTTTGCTTGATGGGATGGAGCGAGCGATTCAGCGTCTAAAGCGGGCGATCGACGCGGGTGAACGCGTGTTGGTATACGGCGATTACGATGCCGATGGCGTTTGCAGCACGTCGGTGATGGTGAGTGCTCTCAAGGAGGCGGGGGCGTCGGTCGAGTTCTACATTCCGAACCGATTTACGGAAGGATACGGGCCGAACATGGCGGCGTTTCGCTCCGCAAAAGAGCGCGGCGTTTCCGTCATTGTGACCGTCGACAATGGGATTGCGGCGGTCAAGGAAATTGCGGCCGCCAACGAGTGGGGGATGGATGTCATCGTAACGGATCACCACGAGCCAGGTCCGGTGTTGCCGGAGGCGCATGCGATCATTCATCCGAAGCAGCCGGGAAGTACATATCCGTTTCGCGATTTAGCCGGCGTCGGCGTTGCGTTTAAGGTAGCCCATGCCTTGCTTGGGCGGGTGCCGCGCCATTTGCTTGATTTGGTCGCGATCGGCACGATCGCTGATTTGGTTCCGCTTGTTGGGGAAAACCGCCTCTTTGTTGCACACGGGCTTGAAGCGTTGCGAGCGACGGAGCGCATCGGGCTGCGCGCTCTTTTTCGGCAATGCCGCATTGATGCGGCGGCCATCAACGAACAGACGGTCGGATTTGTCATCGCTCCGCGCTTGAACGCGGCGGGGCGCCTCGGCGGCGCCGATCCGGCAGTGGCGCTCTTAATGACGGACGATGAGAACGAAGCGGTGCAGCTGGCGGCGGAGATGGACGAGTTAAACCGCGAACGTCAGCAGCTTGTGGCACAAATCGCTGAAGAAGCGGCGGACATGGTGCGCCGCCAATTTCCTCCTGAGGAACATCGCGTCTTGGTTGTGGCAGGCGAAGGATGGAATGCCGGAGTGGTGGGCATTGTCGCTTCTAAGCTTGTCGAGCAGTTTTACCGCCCGGCGGTCGTGCTTTCAATCGACCGGGAAAAAGGGATCGCCAAAGGGTCAGCCCGCAGCATTCATGGGTTTGACTTATTCGCCAGCCTGTCGCAATGCCGCGACCTGTTGCCGCACTTTGGCGGCCACCCGATGGCGGCGGGGATGACATTGTCGCTTGATGATGTCGAAGAATTACGGCAACGGCTGAACGACATCGCCGCCGAAACGTTGTCTGAGGACGATTTTACGCCGCCGACGTTCATTGATGCTTCCTGTTCGATTGCTGAGTTGACGCTGTCGGCCGCCCGCAGCCTTGAGCGGTTCGCTCCGTTTGGCGTCGGCAATCCGCGGCCGCTTGTTCTCATTGAAGGGGCGTCCGTTGAAACCATGCGGCGCGTCGGGGCGAACGGAGCCCATATGAAAGCCGTCTTTTCCCAAGACGGGGCCGCGATCGATGCCATCGGCTTCGGCCTTGGGCCGTTATGCGAAGAAATCGCTCCGGATGCGCGCATTTCGGCGGTCGGGGAGCTGTCGGTGAACGAATGGAACGGGTTCGCCAAGCCGCAGCTGTCGTTGTGTGATCTGGCGGTCAGCGACTGCCAGCTGTTTGACGTCCGCGGCTGCCGCGACGTCCGTCCACTTCTTGAGCGGCTGCCAAAAGAGAAGCGGCTAGTCGTCTCCTTTCGCTGTGAAACTGGGCAGCGCCCGGACGTGGCGCCATTTCGCGGGGAGCTTCATTGCGTGCCGACCGAAGAAGAGGCGGGCGCCTTATCGATTGACGACCGCTATGTCGTGCTGCTTGACGTGCCGCCGCGGCTGGCCTTGCTGTCGGCGCTTCTTGGCAGCGGGCGGCCGGCGCGCATTTACGCGGTGTTTGCCCAGCCCGAGGCGCAATTTTTCCGCACGTTTCCGACGCGCGAACATTTTAAATGGTTTTACGCCTTTTTGCATCAACACCGTTCGTTTCCGCTCGCCAAGCGCGGTGGTGAGCTGGCCCGCGCCCGCGGTTGGACGGAAGAGACGGTTCATTTTATGGCGAAAGTATTTTTAGAGCTTGACTTTATCAGCGAACAAAACGGCGTCATTTCGCTCGTTCATCAGCCGGCGAAGCGCGATTTGCACGAATCGCCGACGTACCGCCGGCGGCGGGACGAGCTCGAGGCGGAGCATCAGTTAGTCTATTCCACTTACGAGCAATTGAAACGCTGTTTGGCGGAAATGACACGTTCGCAAACGCACGAGGAGGCAAACGTATCATGGACTTAAAACAATACATTACGATTGTGCCCGATTTCCCGAAGCCGGGCATCATGTTTAAAGATATTACAACGCTGATGGACAACGGTCCGGCGTACAAATATGCGACCGACCAAATTGTTCAATATGCGCGCGAAAAACAAATCGATATCGTCGTTGGTCCGGAAGCGCGCGGCTTTATCATCGGATGCCCAGTCGCCTATGCGCTTGGCGTCGGATTTGCGCCGGTGCGCAAGGAAGGGAAGCTGCCGCGCGAAGTCGTCCGTGTGGAGTATGGCCTGGAATATGGAACAGATGTCTTGACGATGCATAAAGATGCCATTAAGCCAGGGCAGCGCGTGTTGATCACCGACGACTTGCTGGCGACGGGCGGGACGATGCGGGCGACGATCGATTTGGTGGAACAGCTCGGCGGAGTGGTGGCCGGATTGGCGTTTTTGATTGAGCTTACCGAGCTTGGCGGCCGCAAAAAATTGGAAGGCTACGATATTTTGACGCTGATGCAGTTTTAAACAGTCGACATTGTTCGCATCTTCGGATACAATAAAGAAAAAAGGGGCACTCACACATGAGTGCTCTTTCTTATTAACCGTATGAACGCAACGGACCTCTGTGCTTTGCAGCTTCAATTTTAATCGATTAAAAAGGTGATTCAACCCTATGGCCAATGAACAAGTGCTGACAGCGGAGCAAGTGTTTGAACGAGCGAGCTGTTATTTGTCGGAACAAGACGTCGCCTTTTTGAAAAAGGCGTATGAGTTTGCCAAGCACGCCCATCGCGACCAATTTCGGAAATCGGGCGAACCATACATCATCCATCCGATTCAAGTCGCGGGCATTTTGGTGGACTTAAAGATGGACGCGACAACGATCGCCGCCGGGTTTTTGCATGATGTCATCGAAGACACCGAGGCGACAAAAGAAGACCTCGAGCGCGAGTTCGGCGCGGAAGTGGCGATGCTTGTCGACGGGGTGACGAAGCTTGGGAAAATTAAATATAAATCGCAGGAAGAACAGCAGGCGGAAAACCACCGGAAAATGTTTTTGGCCATGGCGCAAGATATCCGGGTCATTTTGATCAAGCTCGCCGACCGGCTGCACAATATGCGGACATTGAAACATTTGCCGGCCGAAAAACAGCGGCGCATTGCCAATGAGACGCTCGAAATTTTCGCTCCGCTCGCGCATCGGCTCGGCATTTCGAAAATCAAATGGGAGCTTGAGGATACGGCGCTTCGCTATTTAAACCCGCAGCAATATTACCGCATCGTCAATTTAATGAAGAAAAAGCGGGCCGAGCGCGAGCAATATTTGGAGGAAGTCATTCAAGAAGTGCGCGAACGGCTCAACGAAGTGCATATTCCTTGCGAAATTTCCGGGCGTCCGAAACATATTTACAGCATTTATCGAAAAATGGTGATGCAAAATAAACAGTTCAACGAAATTTACGATTTGCTCGCTGTCCGCATCATCGTCAACAGCATCAAAGACTGCTATGCTGTATTGGGGATTATTCATACATGTTGGAAACCGATGCCCGGGCGCTTTAAAGACTACATCGCCATGCCGAAGCCGAACATGTACCAATCGCTCCATACGACGGTGATCGGCCCAAAAGGCGAACCGCTTGAGGTGCAAATCCGCACGTTTGAAATGCATCAAATCGCCGAGTTCGGGATCGCCGCCCACTGGGCGTACAAAGAAGGAAAGACGATCAAACCCAACTCGTTTGAAGAAAAGCTGTCTTGGTTTCGGGAAATTTTGGAATGGCAAAACGACGCCAGCAATGCCGAAGAGTTCATGGAATCGCTCAAGATGGATTTGTTTTCCGACATGGTGTTCGTCTTCACGCCAAAAGGCGATGTCATCGAGCTGCCGGCCGGATCGGTGCCAATCGATTTCGCTTACCGCATCCATTCGGAAATCGGCAACAAGACGATCGGGGCGAAAGTCAACGGCAAAATGGTGCCGCTTGACTACAAGCTGCAAACGGGCGACATCGTCGAAATTTTAACTTCCAATCATTCGTACGGTCCGAGCCAAGACTGGCTGAAACTGGCGAAAACGTCGCAGGCGCGCAACAAAATCCGCCAGTTTTTCAAAAAGCAACGGCGCGAAGAAAACATCGAAAAAGGCAAAGAGATGGTGGAAAAAGAGGTGCGCAGCCTCGGCTTTGAGCCGAAAGAAGTGATGACGGCGGACAACGTAAAGCGCGTCGCCGAAAAGTTCAACTTCTCGAACGAAGACGATATGTATGCGGCAGTCGGCTATCATGGCATCACAGCGGCGCAAATCGCCCATCGGTTGACGGAAAAATGGCGGAAGCAGCGCGATCTCGAGGAACAGCAGCGCAAACTGGCCGAAGCGGTCTTCGAAGCCAAGCTGCCAGCTGGCAAAAAGCGCGACTGCGGCATTCGCGTCCAAGGAATGGACAACTTGCTCATCCGTTTGTCGCGCTGCTGCAACCCGGTGCCGGGCGATGAAATTATCGGCTTCATTACCCGCGGCCGCGGCATTTCCGTCCACCGCGCCGATTGCCCGAACGTCAAGACCGAAGAAGCGGCCGATCGGTTGATTGCCGTAGAATGGGAGAGCGGAGCAAACGGCGAGCGTGAATATAACGTGGACATTGAGATCACCGGATTTGACCGCCGCGGTTTGCTGAATGAGGTGCTGCAGGCGGTGAATGAAACGCGCACCGATATTTCCGCCGTCTCGGGACGCTCAGACCACCGACATAAAATTGCGACGATCCATATGACAATCGCCATTCATAATTTGAGCCACTTGCAAAAAGTCGTCGAACGAATCAAACAAATTCCCGACATTTATTCCGTCCAGCGCTTGATGAACAACTAAGGGCGGCGAAAGGAGGGATGCAAGTGAGAGCGGTCATCCAGCGGGCGAAAGAGGCCAAAGTCACCGTCGGCGGCGAAGTCGTTGGTGCCATTGATGCGGGTTTTGTCGTCCTTCTTGGCATCACGCATGAAGATACAGAAGACGATGCTGCCTATTTGGCTGAGAAAATCGCTCATTTGCGCGTTTTTGAAGATGAAGACGGAAAAATGAACCGCTCCTTGCTTGACGTCGGCGGGGCGGTGCTGTCGGTGTCGCAGTTCACCCTTTACGGCGACTGCCGAAAAGGCCGGCGCCCGAACTTTATGGCGGCGGCCAAGCCCGACCATGCCTTGCCGCTGTATGAGGCGTTCAACGCCGCTTTGCGCGAAAGAGGCGTTCATGTAGAAACCGGCGTATTCGGTGCGATGATGGACGTATCGCTCACAAACGACGGGCCAGTCACCTTGATCATCGACAGCAGCGAGAAACTGGGAAACAGATGAAGTTTCCCGGTTTCTTTTTTATTTTCGGCGAAAAATGGGAAAGATGAAAACAGTGGCATAGCAGAGAAAGGAGGAGGGCGATGCGGCAGACGAGAAAAAGTGAACAGGCGCACCAGGCAAGCGATGTGCTGTCCGTCGACTTTCACGAATGGGTGCGGCTCGAGGCCCAATATAGAGCGTTTGAGTTGGCATCCGAATTCGGTGTGGCGCCGAAAGACGTACAAATGTTGAAAAAACAGCAGCCCCGCCCGTAAACATGGCGAGTTGGAAGGAGCGCACGGGGCGTGTGGATGTTTCGTGGGCCTAGGCGGTGTGGCCGTTCAGACGAAACAGCTGCGAATGAGCGCTGCGCATCCGCTCAACACTGATCCGGCTCGGTAGAGGAAAAAATCCATTGCATATGTATTGACAAACATATGCCCCTATATGATAATAAGTATTGGTTTAAAATTATTATAAATTAACAGTCGCAGGAGGTAGATGAAGCAATGTCTTTGGTTGGGAAAAAAGTACAACCATTCCGTGCCCAAGCGTATCACAACGGCGAATTCATCGAAGTGACAGAGCAAGACTTCATGGGGAAATGGAGCATCGTTTGCTTCTATCCAGCGGACTTTACGTTCGTCTGCCCGACGGAGCTCGAAGATTTGCAAGATCACTACGCGACGTTTAAAGAACTTGGCGTGGAAGTGTACTCGGTTTCGACCGACACTCACTTTACTCATAAAGCATGGCACGATACATCGCCAGCCATCAGCAAAATCGAATACGTGATGATTGGCGATCCTTCGCATCAACTGTCGCGCATGTTTGATGTGCTCGATGAAGAACAAGGATTGGCGCAGCGCGGCACGTTCATCATCGATCCAGACGGCGTCATTCAAGCGGTGGAAATCAATGCGGACGGCATCGGCCGCAACGCCAGCACGCTGATTGATAAAATTAAAGCGGCCCAATATGTGCGCAACCATCCGGGTGAAGTCTGCCCGGCGAAATGGAAAGAAGGAGCGGAAACGCTGAAGCCAAGCCTAGACCTCGTCGGCAAAATTTAAGGGGGGCTTAGGCGATGCTGCTGGATGCTGACATCAAGGCGCAACTAGCCCAGTATTTGCAATTGCTTGAAAATGATATTGTCTTGACGGTAAGCGCGGGAGACGACAACGTTTCCCGCGATATGCTTGCTTTAATCGATGAATTAACGGCGATGTCGTCGAAAATCAAAGTGGAAAAAGCGAAGCTGGAACGAACGCCAAGCTTCAGCGTCAACCGGGTCGGCGAAAACACCGGCATCACCTTCGCCGGCGTGCCGCTCGGCCATGAATTTACGTCCCTCGTTTTGGCGCTGCTTCAAGTGAGCGGGCGGCCGCCGAAAGTCAGCCAAGACGTCGTGGACCGCATTCAACAAATCAGAGGCAAACATCATTTTGAAACGTACGTCAGCCTGACCTGCCACAACTGCCCGGACGTCGTCCAAGCGCTCAACATCATGAGCGTGTTGAACCCAGACATTTCGCATACGATGATCGACGGGGCGGCGTTTAAAGAAGAAGCGGAGCAAAAAGGGATTATGGCCGTACCGACGGTGTTTTTAAACGGCAAACTGTTCGCGAGCGGCCGCATGTCGCTTGAAGATATCCTCGCCAAATTAGGGAGTGCTCCGGATGCTTCTTCCTTTGCTGACAAAGAGCCGTTCGACGTGTTGGTGATCGGCGGCGGCCCTGCGGGTGCGACAGCAGCCATTTACGCAGCGCGCAAAGGCATTCGCACTGGGATTGTTGCGGAGCGCTTCGGTGGACAAATTTTAGATACGCTCGGCATTGAAAACTTTATCAGCGTCAAATATACGGAAGGACCGAAGCTTGCGGCCAGCATTGAGGAACATGTGAAGCAATACAACGTCGACATCATGAACTCGCAGCGGGCAAAACGACTCGAGAAAAAAGACTTGATTGAAGTCGAGTTGGAAAACGGCGCCGTGTTGAAAAGCAAAACGGTTGTGATCGCAACGGGCGCCCGTTGGCGCAACCTTGGCGTGCCGGGCGAGGAAGAGTTCAAAAACAAAGGGGTCGCCTATTGCCCGCATTGCGATGGCCCGCTGTTCGAAGGGAAGCACGTGGCGGTCATCGGCGGCGGGAACTCTGGAGTCGAAGCGGCGATTGACCTCGCTGGCATCGCCAGCCATGTGACGCTGCTTGAGTTCGCCCCTGAACTCAAGGCCGATGCTGTTTTGCAAGATCGTTTGTACAGCTTGCCGAACGTAACGGTGATTAAAAACGCGCAAACGACGGAAATCACCGGCACGGACAAAGTCAACGGCTTGACGTACATTGACCGGGAAACAGGGGAAGAACATCATATCGAATTGCAAGGCGTGTTCGTGCAAATCGGCCTTGTTCCGAACACCGAATGGTTGGAAGGAACGGTGGAACGGAATCGCTTCGGTGAAATTATCGTCGATAAACGCGGCGCGACGAACATTGAAGGCGTCTTTGCCGCGGGCGACTGCACGGACAGCGCCTATAAGCAAATCATTATTTCGATGGGCTCGGGTGCAACCGCAGCGTTAAGCGCGTTTGATTATTTGATTCGCCATTAAAGAGAGCCGAAGGTGGACCGCCTCTTCGATCCCATGGAGGGGCGGTTCAATGAATCGGCTCTCTTTTTTTACAACAAGGAGAAAAATGCGATGAGACATCAAGGTTTTTCTCTTGTAACTATTCAGCCACATCATAAAGTGAGCTGAATATTTTCTTCTTTCCTTGTCTATGATGTGAATATTGATAGACAAGGAGGTGAATCGCATGTTGACGGTACAACAAGCTGTATTTACAGTTGAGAGCTTAATCGGCAAAGTTCAACAACAAAAACAGCTCATTCATCAACTCATTCAAGAAAATGAACATTTGCGTCACGAAAACAAACAACTACGCAAAGAAAATGAACAACTGAAGTACCGTGTTCAAGAGCTGGAAGCACGCACGAAAAAAAACAGCTCCAATAGCCATTTGCCCCCATCTTCTGACCGTTTTGAGAAAAAGCGTTCCTCCCGCGAGCCGTCTGGCAAAAAGCCTGGTGGGCAAGAGGGACATGAGGGGAAGACGCTCCGTCAAGTGGAACATCCACATCATCGTGTCGTCCACCGTGTGCATACGTGTCAAGGATGTGGAGCTTCTTTGCGTGAAGTCAAACCGTTCAAAGTCGATATCCGTCAAGTGTTTGATGTCCCTCCTGTGGCGATCGAGGTGACACAACATGAACGTGAAGTGAAATCGTGTCCACATTGTCGATGCGTGCAACAAGCCGAATTCCCATCCCATGTCACGAATCATGTGCAATACGGTCCACGGCTCACGGCGCTCGTTGTTTATTTACATCATATCCAATTGATCCCGTACAAGCGTTTAAGTGATACAATCGAAGCGTTATATCAACACTCGATTAGTACAGGAACCCTTGCCAATATGGTGAAACGAGGACGCGAAGCGCTGGAATCAAATATGGACATCATCGAAGACGCCTTACTTGAATCCAACATCCTGCATGTCGATGAAACGAGTTTGCGCATCAATGGGAAACTCGCATGGGTGCATGTCGCGTGTACATCGAGATATACATACTTGGCTCCTCACGCTTCTCGTGGAAAAAAAGCGACCGATGATATCGGGATTCTTCCCCGATATGAAGGGACGATGATGCACGATGCGTTCGGTACGTATCCGAAATACACACATGCCACCCATGCCCTTTGTCATGCCCACCATTTGCGTGAGTTAAAAGGATTCATCGAACAGGGGCATACGTGGGCGATGCGCATGACCACGTTTCTGTTAGCCGCCAAGCAAGCCGTCGAAGCCCATCACGGTGCACTTTCCGAAGAAGAAGCGAGACGGTGGGAACGAGTGTATGATCGCATCCTAGAAAGAGCACAACACCGATTGGAAACGATGACGCCTCTTCCGAAAAAAGCACTCGCTTTTGTTCGACGCCTTCAAAAACGAAAGGAAGAAGCGCTGCGTTTCTTACGTGAAGTACATGTTCCCTTTGATAACAACCAAGCCGAACGCGATCTTCGCATGGTCAAAGTCAAAGAGAACATTTCGGGTACGTTTCGCGAAGAAACATTCGCGCAGTCGTTTTGCATCGCAAGAAGCATCGTTTCCACACTGACGAAACACGAAAAAAACGTGTGGGATTCGTTATGTCTTCTGTTGGCAGGCGAAACGATCGATCGAGTTCTTTCCGCTACCTAGGGCATTTTCTATGACCGAAATGCCCTATTTGTGCTGGGCTTTTTTATACACTAGCACTGGGGTGAATAGTTACTTTCTCTTTGCGAACAACCATGAATCACAGCTGCTAGGACAACTTGACAAACGGGCGAGATTGTCCGTAATATAAAATTACATCTTTCTCATACGGAACAACCGATGATGGAGAAAAGTAGTTAAGGTCCACATGGCCAGAGAGGAAGCGCCCAAGGCTGCGAGCGCTTCTCCATGATGGCTTAACGAAAGACACTCCGTAGGTTTCCCTTTGAACGCGCTTTGCGCCAGTAAAGGGGAACGTGTGCCATGCGTTAATGGCGACAAGCGGAAGCCGGATCGGCTTCAATTAGGGTGGCACCGCGGGAATGACGCTCTCGTCCCTATCGATCACAGGGACAAGGGCGTTTTATTTTGGGCAAAGGAGGATGAGCATGGCTTTTCAAATTCCAAGAGGGACACAAGATGTGCTGCCGGGTGACTCGGAAAAATGGCAATATGTCGAGCACATTGCCCGCAGCCTCTGCAGCCGGTATGGGTATCAGGAAATCCGGACGCCGATTTTTGAACATACGGAGCTTTTTTTGCGCGGCGTGGGGGATACAACGGACATTGTGCAAAAAGAAATGTACACGTTCGAAGACAAAGGGGGGCGCGCGCTGACGCTCCGCCCGGAAGGAACGGCGCCGGTTGTCAGAGCGTTTGTCGAGCATAAGCTGTACGGCAGTCCGAACCAGCCGCTGAAATTGTATTACAGCGGGCCGATGTTTCGCTACGAGCGTCCGGAAGCGGGACGGTTCCGCCAGTTCGTCCAGTTCGGCGTCGAGGCGCTCGGCAGCAGCGATCCGGCGATTGACGCCGAGGTGATGGCGCTAGCGATGCATATTTACGAAGCGCTTGGCTTAAAACGGATCCGGCTTGTCATTAACAGCTTGGGCGACCTTGACAGCCGCCGGGCGCACCGAGAGGCGCTTGTTCGCCATTTTTCAAACCGCATCCACGAGCTGTGCCCGGACTGCCAGACGAGGCTTCATACGAATCCGCTCCGCATTCTCGACTGCAAAAAAGACCGCGATCATGAGCTGATGGCGACGGCGCCGTCGATTTTAGACTATTTAAATGACGAATCGCGCGCCTATTTTGAGAAAGTGAAACAATACTTGACAGCGCTCGGCATCCCGTTTGTCATCGATGCGCGGCTCGTGCGCGGGCTTGACTATTACAACCACACGACGTTTGAAATTATGAGCGAAGCGGAAGGATTTGGCGCGGCGGCGACGCTGTGCGGCGGCGGGCGTTACAACGGGCTTGTCCAAGAAATCGGCGGTCCGGAGACGCCGGGCATCGGCTTTGCCTTGAGCATCGAGCGGCTGTTGGCCGCCCTTGACGCCGAAGGAGTGGAATTGCCGGTGGAGAGTGGGCTTGACTGCTATGTCGTCGCTGTCGGTGAGCGGGCGAAAGACGAGGCGGTCCGCCTCGTTTATGCATTGCGCCGCTCCGGATTGAGGGTCGATCAAGATTATTTGGGCCGAAAATTGAAGGCGCAGCTGAAGGCCGCCGACCGGCTTGGGGCATCGTTTGTCGCCATTATCGGCGATGAAGAACTCGAGAGACAGGAAGCGGCGGTAAAGCATATGGCGAGCGGCGAGCAAACGAATGTACCGCTCGGCGAGTTGGCGCACTTTTTGCATGAACGGATCGGGAAGGAGGAGTGAGCGAATGGAACGCACATATTATTGCGGAGAAGTGCCGGAAACGGCCGTCGGCGAGCGCGTCGTGCTCAAAGGCTGGGTGCAAAAGCGCCGCGACTTAGGCGGCCTCATTTTCATTGACTTGCGCGACCGAACGGGCATCGTCCAAGTTGTCGCCAGCCCGGACGTGTCGGCTGAAGCGCTGGCGGCAGCGGAGCGCGTGCGGAGCGAATACGTTTTAAGCGTCGAAGGAACGGTCGTCGCCCGCGCGCCCGAGACGGTCAATCCGAACATCGCGACCGGCAGCATTGAAATTCAAGCGGAACGAATCGAGATCATCAACGAGGCAAAAACGCCGCCGTTTTCGATTTCCGATGACACGGATGCGGCGGAAGACGTGCGCTTAAAATATCGGTATTTGGATTTGCGCCGCCCAGTCATGTTTCAAACACTGGCGCTTCGCCACAAAATCACAAAGACGGTGCGCGACTTTTTGGATAGCGAACGCTTTTTGGAAATTGAAACGCCGATGTTGACGAAAAGCACGCCGGAAGGGGCGCGTGACTATTTGGTGCCAAGCCGCGTCCATCCGGGCGAATTTTACGCCTTGCCGCAGTCGCCGCAAATTTTTAAGCAGCTGCTCATGGTCGGCGGCGTGGAACGGTACTACCAAATCGCCCGTTGCTTCCGTGACGAGGATTTGCGCGCTGACCGCCAGCCGGAATTTACGCAAATCGACATCGAAATGTCGTTTATCGAACAAAAGGATATTATGGATTTAACCGAACGGATGATGGCTGCCGTCGTGAAAGCAGCAAAAGGGATCGACATCCCGCGCCCGTTTCCGCGCATCACGTATGACGAGGCGATGAGCCGCTACGGCTCGGACAAGCCGGATATACGCTTTGGCCTCGAGCTCGTCGACGTATCGGAAATCGTCCGTAATTCAGCATTTCAAGTGTTCGCCCGCGCCGTCAAAGAAGGAGGCCAAGTGAAGGCGATCAACGCGAAAGGCGCTGCCCCTCGCTATTCGCGTAAAGATATTGACGCCTTAGGAGAATTTGCCGGCCGCTACGGGGCGAAAGGGCTCGCCTGGCTGAAAGCGGAAGGCGAAGAGCTGAAAGGACCGATCGCCAAGTTTTTCACCGATGAGGAACAGGCGGCGCTGCGTCGAGCGCTTGCTGTCGAAGACGGAGATTTGCTTTTGTTTGTCGCCGACGAAAAAGCGATCGTCGCAGCGGCGCTCGGCGCGTTGCGGCTGAAGCTTGGCAAGGAGCTCGGCTTGATCGACGAAGCGAAGCTCGCGTTTTTGTGGGTGACGGATTGGCCGCTTTTGGAGTATGACGAAGAAGAAGGGCGCTATTACGCCGCCCACCATCCGTTTACGATGCCGGTGCGCGACGACATTCCGCTGTTGGAGACAAACCCAAGCGCCGTCCGCGCGCAGGCGTACGATCTCGTCTTAAATGGCTATGAGCTTGGCGGCGGCTCGCTTCGCATTTTCGAGCGGGACGTGCAAGAAAAAATGTTCCGCGCCTTAGGGTTCAGCGAAGAAGAAGCGCGCCGCCAGTTCGGATTCTTGCTTGAGGCGTTTGAATACGGCACTCCGCCGCACGGCGGCATTGCGCTTGGCCTTGACCGGCTGGTGATGTTGCTCGCTGGGCGCACGAACTTGCGCGATACGATCGCGTTTCCGAAAACGGCGAGCGCGAGCTGCTTGCTTACCGAAGCGCCGGGGCCGGTCAGCGACAAGCAGCTCGAGGAGCTGCACTTGGCGGTTGTGCTTCCAGAAAACGAGTAACAGCGGCATCTGAAAAAGAAACGTTGGCAATAGATGTTCACAAAGGCTGAAAAATGTGTTACAATAAAACTAACAACCGTCCTAATGTGTTCGTCGGATCACTGATCGTTTTGACCGAACAGTTTATGATCCGGGAGCTCGGGGTTTCCAAGCGGCGTGCACGCCTCTTCGTCACAGGGGAAGCGCAAACCTTGGAACAGGGCACCCACCTATGGGAGAGCGGGTTCAAAACGAAGGCATCGACGGCACGATTGGGACTGGCGACATTAAGGAATCAACAACATTTCCCCTATGCGGATGGCCGCATAGGGGTTTTGTTTTGCCAGCAAAATGCCGTTGCCTCTTTTGCTGTCTTGATGGTAGGATAAAAAGCGGCATAAACATCAATTTTGAAGCAAACGGAGAGGAGAACGATGCTGCACCAATTTTCCCGCAATGAACTCGCGATTGGCCCTGAAGGGTTGGAACGCTTAAAAAACGCCACCGTCGCCGTCCTTGGCGTCGGCGGCGTGGGGTCGTTCGCCGTCGAGGCGCTCGCCCGTTCCGGCATTGGCCGATTGGTGCTTGTTGATCGCGATAACGTCGATATCACCAACATCAACCGGCAAATCCATGCGTTGCTCTCGACCATCGGGCGTCCGAAAGTGGAGCTCATGAAAGAGCGCATCGCCGACATCAACCCGGCGTGCGAGGTGATCGCTTTGCAAATGTTTTATACGGAAGAGACGTATGAGCAATTTTTCGCCTATGATCTGGATTTTGTCATCGATGCGTCCGACACGATTGTGTACAAAGTGCATTTGATGAAACAATGCCTCAAGCGCGGCATTCCGATCATCTCCAGCATGGGTGCGGCGAACAAAATGGATCCGACCCGGTTCCGCATTGCCGATATTTCGAAAACACACACCGATCCGATCGCGAAAGTCATCCGCGCCAAGCTGCGCAAAGAAGGGATCCGCCGCGGCATTCCGGTCGTCTTTTCCGACGAGAAGCCGGTGAAAATCCGCGAAGATGTCCGCCAGGTCGTCGGCAATGACGCTTCGCCGATCCGCAAGGCGAAAATGCCGCCGTCTTCGAATGCTTTCGTTCCATCAGTTGCCGGGCTTATTATGGCTTCCTACGTGATTCATCGTCTATTAGAGGGAATTCCCATAAGGCGCGTTGGCGACGATTGAACGACTCCACCTTCATTTCGAACAAAATGGGAAGGTGGAGATTCCTGTGAACATCGGTGCATTCACCGGTTTGTTAGCGGGCGCTGTCCGTCGTTCCAGCGGTGAAAACGTGTCCCGATGCTTGTTGGGGCACCTTCTTTTTTTATGAATGGGCGAGCGATTCGTTCGATCCGTTCGCCTCGGCGGCAAACAGCTGGGCAAGAGAGAAGCGGTCGCCTTCTTCGGAAGCGAGCTGGCGGGCGCGGGCCATGATTTTCACGAGCGCTTCATAATCTTCTTGCACGGTGGTCTGCCTCGTTTCAAGGCGTTCGAGTTTTTGAGCAAGCTGTTCGTTCCGCGTCTGCCATTCCGCCCGCTCGCGTTTCAGGCGCTCGTTGTCCTGGCGGATCGCTTCCATCTCCTCGATGCCGCGCCGCAATGTTTGCAAAAATGAAATGCACTGCTCCAGTGTCAATGGGGCCGCCGGGAGAAAAGGCGATGACCCTTCGGCGCCATCCCGTTCTCCAGAAGGACTCCAAGCAGCAACCGTACTGTCTTTTTGCCACTTTTTCATCATTTCGAGCGCCCGTTTCCGTTCTTTCCGCTGCTTTTTTGCCTGTTCGATCGCCTCAAGGTACCGTTTGCGCACCTCGGCGTTCCAACGGAATCCGCATGCTGCCGCTGTGCGGTGCAGTTGTCTCCCAACGACTTCAAAAGCGGCAAGTTGCGTTTTTCCTTCGCGTATATATTGCAGCACCGTTTCAGCCAACAGTACATCTTCTTCATGTGACCAAGCATCCTGTCTTGTTTTCATGTTGTCCACCCCATCAAATGGTAATGTTGATATGGTCATAGTTTTTCCGTTTGATTTCCACTTTAAACTTCGCCCTTTTCATTTTTCCCATTTTCATGTATCATAGAAATAGTTTTGTATGACCGGTCAGTTCAAAACAATTAGACTGATTGGTCAAAATCGTGGGATGAGAGGTGGCATGATGACGTTTTTGACCAGGTTCAGTTTGAAAAATGCGGCAGCTGTGTTTGTATGTTCGTTTTTGCTCATGTTTCTAGGGCTGTATTCCTTCTCCTCCTTGAAGGTCGATTTGCTGCCGAACATTGAATTTCCCCAGTTGTCGATTGAAGTGGTCTATCCTGGGGCTTCTCCGCAAGACGTGAATGAGGAGGTCACGGCCAAGCTCGAGGAAAAACTGAAGTCCCTTGACGGGCTTAAGCAAATGCAGAGTTCTTCCTATGAAGGAATGGCCGTTATGAATCTTGAATTTCCGTTTCGGACGGATATGGAGAAAATGGAGCGGCAGGTCGAATCGCTCATTGATAAGGCAGGATTGCCCGATAATGTGCAAACGGAAGTCAATCGGTTTTCATTCGGTTCCATCCCGGTTTTCAACATTTCCTTGTTTGCCAAAAACGGAACCGATCTGCAAACGTTGCTGGAAACCGAAGTGATTCCAGAATTGAATAAAATCGACGGGGTGAATTCCGTTTCGATCGGTGGAGACAGCGAGCGCCTCATCCGGATCACAGTCGATCGGAAAAAGGCTGCTCAGGCGGGATTGAACTTGTCAGAGATTAAAAACCAAATCAATGAAAAGGTGTTGGCGTTCCCGGCTGGAACGTTGCAAACCGATACATGGCAAATTCCTGTTCGCGTCGAGGAAAAATTGAACACCATCCATGAGTTGAAAAATCTGAAACTCGTGCCGACAGCTGTTCCTATGGCGGCGAATGGATTGCAGCGCGTTGCGTCCGTGAAGCTTGGGGATATTGCGACGATTGAGGAAGTCAACGAGCAAAGCGAATTCACCCGCTATAATTTGAAGCCATCGCTGTCGATGGCGGTGACGAAAAAACAAGATGCCAATACGATTGAAGTGGCAGACCAAGTGATCAAAGTGCTGAATTCCTACAAACATCAGTTTGATTATTCCATCGGGTTTGATTCGTCAGCTGGCATCAAACAATCCGTTGAATCGCTTGTCCGTGAAGGGCTGCTCGGGGCGCTGTTCGCTTCGCTGGCCGTCTTGCTCTTTTTGCGCAACGTTCGGGCGACTGTGATTGCCATCGTCTCGATTCCGCTCTCGCTGCTTGTATCGGCCATTTTTCTCAATCGTATGGATATTACCCTCAATGTCATGACGCTTGGCGGCATGGCCGTCGCCGTCGGCCGAGTCGTGGATGACAGCATTGTCGTGATCGAAAATATTTTCCGCCGCGTCCGCCGGGAGAAAACAGGCATGAGCGATGATTTAGTCGAGCAATCAACGAAAGAAATTGTCAAAGCGATTGTGTCCTCGACCATCACAACGGTTGTCGTCTTTTTGCCTCTCGGGCTTGTTGGGGGCATTATAGGGGAATTTTTCCTGCCTTTTGCCTTGACGATTACGTTTGCCCTGTTGGCCTCTTTGTTGGTGGCCGTGACAGTTGTGCCGATTTTAGCGAAATTTTCGTTCCGCCGTGTGCCGCCAGAGGAAAAAGAAGGAGCGCTTCAGCGTCTGTATGGCCGAATCATTGAATGGGCGCTCAACCATAAAGCGATTGTCTTTGTGTTGTCGGTTGTGCTATTGGTTGGTTCATTGACGCTCGTGCCGAAACTTGGATTTACGTTTTTGCCGAACGAAGAGCAGAAAACGCTGGTGGCGAGCATTGAACTGCCGGCTTCCACATCGGTGGCCAAAACGAATGATGTGTCGTTGGAGATGGAAAAGATGTTTTTAAAACGAAGCGATGTCGAGAGCGTCACCGCCGCGGTGGGAAGCCGCGATTTCCGCACAGGATTGAAGCGGCCCAATCAAGCCAGCTATTATATTCTATTAAAGGACAGCGCTGACACCGCGAAAACCGTGGCCGTTTTCGAAAAAGAAATGCGCCGCATCGCGAATCAGCTCGCGCCCGGGGCAAAAGTGGGCGTGCAAGAGATGTCGAGCGGAGGGCCGCCAACGAATAATAACGTGAATATTGACTTATACTCCAATGATTTGGAGGCGCTCCAAACAGCAGCCAAACAGGTCGAGACGTATTTAAAACAACGCGATGATGTCAAAGATGTGACGAATAACTTGACGGAAAAGCAAAAACAAGTGATTGTCGCCATTGATCCGGAAAAGGCGGCCGCTTATGGCGTTTCGGGCATGCAATTGCTGGGGGCGGTGGCCGATGCGACCAAACCGGTCGATGTGGGGACGCTGAAACTCGGCGGCAAGGATGAGCAAGTCGAACTTTCGTATGATGAAACGTTGGGATCGATCGATGAGTTGAAAGAGCTTCCGATCGTGACGAGAAACGGAGTGATTCCACTTTCAGCTGTCGCCGAAGTGAAAGAGGCGGACGTGTATACGTCCATTCAAAAGCTGGACGGAAAAGTGTTTGCCCGCGTATCCGCCCAGATTGTCGGCGACAACATTCAGAAAGTAACGAATGATATTTCGAAACATGTAAATGATTTGAAGATCCCATCCGATGTCACAGTGAAAACGGGCGGCGGAAGCGATGAGACGGTGCAGACGTTCCGCGAGCTCGGTGTGGCCATGGCGGCGGCCATCGGGCTTGTGTATTTGACGATGCTGATTACATTTGGCAAAGTGCGGGTGCCGCTGATCATTTTATCTTCCCTTTTGTTTGTTCCCATCGGTTCGCTGTTTGCTTTGTATGTGGCCGATGAGCCGCTTTCCATCAGCGTCATGATCGGCTTGTTGATGCTCATTGGCATCGTGACGACCAATGCGATCGTGCTGGTGGATCGAATCGGACAAAACCGCGAACAAAAACGGATGACGGTGCGAAGCGCCATCATTGAAGCCGGCAAAACACGGCTGCGGCCGATTTTAATGACAGCCTTTGCGACTGTGACAGCGCTCATTCCGCTTGCGCTGACGAATGAGGCCGGCACGTTGATTTCGAAAGGGCTGGCCATCACGGTCATCGGCGGCCTGACGTCGTCGACGTTATTGACGCTTGTGTTCATTCCTGCGATGTATGAGGCGTTTTTCTTCCGGACGGCAAAACGCGAACCGATGGCAAAATGACAGGGCTGGATGGCCGGATAACGGGCCGTCCGGCATTTTTTTTCATGGCAAGATCGACTATAATGGACATGAAGAAGGAGTAAGGAAGGAGAAAACATTGGGACGGAAAGAGGACATCATTGAAACGGCGATGAAATTATTCGCCGAAAAAGGCTATCACGCTACCTCCATGCAGGAAATAGCCGAGCGGAGCGGAGTAGCCAAAGGTTCGATTTACAATTATTTCAAATCAAAAGAAGAGTTGGCTGTATCGATTTTCCGCTACCATTATGAAGTCTTGTTTCGCCAGCTTAAACAAATCGAGGCTGATCCCGCCTTAACCGCGCGCGAGCGGTTTTGCCGTCAGTTGACTGTACAAATCCAGCTGTTTGACGAACATAAAGAGCTGGTGCAAATGCAGTTGGGCGAACAAGCTGTGAAGGTGAGCCATGAGGTGCAGCATCTGGTGTTTCGCATCCGCGCCCATACGCTCCACTGGTATCGCCGGGCGATTGAAGACATATACGGCGAACAAGTGCGTCCAGTTTCGTTTGATTGCGCGACGATGCTCAACGGAATGCTGAAAGAATATCTGATTTACTTGGCGGTAGACCGAAAGCCGCTGCTTCCTGAGAAGCTTGCCCCCTTCTTGCTCGATCGGCTTGATGCCATCGTTGCCAGCCTGCTTGACGGCAAGACGGGATTGCTCGATGAAACGGTGATGGCGGATTACATTGCTGCGGCGACCCAAGAGAGGAGTCAATGGAAAGAACGGGCCATCAGCTGTTTAGAGCGCATGGCGGCGCTGCGTCCGGTTGAAGACGATATTCTTCGCTCGCTGCGCTTATTGAAGGAAGAACTCGAGAAAGGGGAGACAGCTAGGCGGTTTATGGTGGAGGCGCTTCTGCTCTATTTGGCGAAATACTCGCTTCCGCTGTACAATGAGTTGAAGGAGGCCATTGAACGCTATTTTTATTAAAACCACCGATCTTCCCACGGGGAGACGCCCCATTCGCCGAAAATGAATAGGCGGCATCGGAGGATGTCTGTGAACATAGCGTCATCAATCTCAAGGAGGGGGTCGGCATGCCCAAAACGACGGAGCCGCTTGCTTGGCGGATGCGGCCGCGGACGATCGATGAGATCGTTGGGCAACAGCACATCATTGGCCCTAGTACGCCGCTTTATAAAATGGTCAAAAAAGGTCATGTTCCATCGCTTTTGCTTTACGGAGAGCCGGGGACAGGGAAGACGTCGCTCGCTTACGCCATTGCCCGCACCGCCGGGCGCGAATGGGTCGCTATCAATGCGACGGCCGCCGGCAAAAAGGAAATCGAAGAGGCAGTCGAAGCGGCGCGCTGGTCAGGGAACGTCGTGTTGTTTATCGACGAAATCCATCGGCTGAATAAAGCGCAGCAAGACGTTTTGTTGCCGCATCTCGAATCCGGGCTCGTGACCTTGATTGGCGCCACAACGGAAAACCCGTTTCACGAGGTCAATCCCGCCATTCGCAGCCGCTGCGGGCAAATCCAACAACTGAAACCGCTCAAGCCGGATGACCTCATGATCATTCTGAAGCGGGCGCTCGCTGATCCGGAACGAGGGGTCGGCGAGCCGCCGGTTGTCATTGACGAGTCGTTGTTATGGCGCATCGCCGAGGCAGCCGGTGGGGATGCGCGCGTCGCGCTTTCGCTTCTGGAGGCGGCGGTTGCGGCTGCCGATGAGCGCCACGGCCGCTTGTATATTGATGAGGATATCGTGGCTTCATGCACCGCAAACCGCGGTTTTACCCATGACAAATATGGCGATCATTATTATTCGTTGTTGTCCGCGTTTCAAAAAAGCGTGCGCGGCAGCGATGCCGATGCCGCGCTTCATTATTTGGCCCGTCTGCTTGAAGGCGGAGACTTGGCGTCCGTTTGCCGGAGATTGCTTGTGATGGCTTATGAGGACATCGGACTTGCCAATCCGATGATGGGAGTGAAAGTACAGGCAGCGGTCGAAGCGGCGGAACGCCTCGGACTGCCGGAAGCGCGCATTCCGCTCGCGGTTGTGACGATTGAACTCTGTTTAAGCCCGAAATCCAACAGTGCTTACAAGGCGCTGGACGCTGCCATTGCCGATGTCCGTTCCGGCAAGCTTGGCGATATTCCGGATCATTTAAAAGACGCTCATTACAAAGGGGCGGCTGCACTCGGGCGTGGACAAGGCTACTTGTATCCGCACGATTATCCGAACGGCTGGGTGGCGCAAGCGTATTTGCCCTCCGCTCTGGAAGGCGTCCGCTATTATGAACCGAAAGAGCATGGCGAGGAAAAACATTACGCCAAGGTGTACCGGCGGCTTGAGCAGTTGAAACAAGAGGTCAAGGTTCAGCCGTGAAGGGAAAGGGATTTTTATGATATAATAACACAGGCGTTTCATGCTCGCTTTGACCGAGCTGACCGGATGGAACGTGGCGTACATTCGCATCGGGATCGAAGCGTTCGTGCTGTTGGCCGGCTGGTTGCTCGGCGGCCCGGTGTCGTTTGGCACGTTCCTTTTTTGTGTGACGATCGGTTCGATGCCGGCTTGGCGCTGCCGCAATGCCAAAAGGTCGCAAGCCGCCTGCTTGGACCGGCCGCCGGCACTCGGACGCAAGGGTTAAGCGGTTAGGAGGGATATGAATGAAGATTTCGACGAAAGGCCGATATGGCTTGACGATTATGATTGAATTGGCCAAAAAATATGGCGATCGTCCGATCTCGCTTCGTTCGATCGCCAAGGCGAACAATTTATCTGAACATTATTTAGAGCAGCTCGTCACGCCGTTGCGCAACGCCGGGCTCGTCAAAAGCATTCGTGGAGCGTATGGCGGCTATGTGCTCGCTGAGCATCCGGCGAAAATCACCGCCGGCGACATTTTGCGCGTGTTGGAGGGGCCGCTGACCCCGGTCGAGGAGCTCGAGGAGGAAGAGCCGGCGAAGCGCGAGCTATGGATTCGCATCCGCGATGCGGTCGAGGAAGTGCTCGACAGCACAACGCTCGAAGATTTGGCGAAGTATAGCGACGGGGATGAAGGGGCATATATGTTTTATATTTAAGCAACAGAAAGGAAAGGAGAATGACCGTTGGAACGGATTTATTTGGACCATGCGGCAACTTCCCCGGTCCATCCAGACGTAGCTGCCGGTATGGTCCAGTGGATGACGGAACAGTTCGGCAACCCGTCAAGCATCCATCATTTTGGACGGCAGAGCCGCCGCGCGGTCGATGAAGCGAGGGCTGTTGTCGCCCGCTCGATTGGGGCGAAAGAGACGGAGATTGTGTTTACAAGCGGCGGCACGGAAGCGGATAACTTTGCGGTCATCGGAACGGCCATAGCGAACCGCGGCCGCGGCAATCATATCATTACAACCGCCATCGAGCATCATGCGGTGCTGCGCGCTTGTGAATATTTAGAGACGCAAGGGTTTGAGGTCACGTATTTGCCCGTTGACGAACAAGGGACGGTATCGGTCGAGGATGTCAAGGCCGCGCTGCGCGATGAGACCGTTTTGGTGTCGGTCATGTTTGCCAACAACGAAGTCGGCACGATCCAGCCGATTCGCGAAATCGGGGCGCTGCTTCGCGATCATCCGGCTTATTTCCATACGGACGCCGTCCAGGCGTACGGGCTTCTTCCGATCGATGTGAATGAATACGGGATCGATTTGCTGTCGATTTCCGCTCATAAAATCAACGGCCCGAAAGGAAGCGGGGCTTTGTATGTCCGGGAAACGGTCCGCATCACTCCGCTCCTTTTCGGCGGCGAACAGGAGCGGAAGCGGCGCGCCGGCACGGAAAACGTCCCCGGCATCATCGGCTTGGCGCAGGCGGCGGAAATCGCTGAGCGAACAAGGGAAGAGAAACGTCGGCAATATGCGGCGTGGCGCGAGGCGATGCTTGCGATTTTCCGCTCCTCAGGGATCGACTATGCGGTCAACGGCCGCCCGGATGGCCTGCCGCATATTTTGAATGTCGCCTTCCCGGGAACGAATGTCGAATCGCTGCTCGTGAACTTGGATTTAGCCGGCATTGCCGCCTCGAGCGGGTCAGCATGCACCGCCGGGTCAATCGACCCGTCGCACGTGCTTGTCGCGATGTGCGGAAAAGAGTCGGAGCGCATCCGTTCGTCTGTGCGCTTCAGCTTCGGGCTCGGCAATACGATGGAACAAATTGAGCGGGCGGCCGAGGAAACAGTGAAGATCATAAAGCGGCTCACAAACCGCTAAAGGGGGGAAACAGCATGAACAAAGCGCCGCACGAAACGCGCGTCGTCGTCGGCATGTCCGGCGGGGTCGACTCGTCGGTCGCTGCGCTGCTATTGAAAGAACAAGGATATGATGTGATCGGCATTTTTATGAAAAACTGGGATGACACCGATGAAAACGGCGTTTGCACGGCGACTGAGGACTACGAAGACGTCGTGCGCGTTTGCAATCAAATCGGCATCCCGTATTATGCGGTCAATTTTGAAAAACAGTATTGGGACAAAGTGTTTACGTACTTTTTGAATGAATACAAAGCCGGGCGCACGCCGAACCCGGACGTGATGTGCAATAAGGAAATTAAGTTCAAGGCGTTTTTAGAGCACGCCATGTCGATCGGCGCCGATTACATCGCAACCGGCCATTACGCCCGCGTCGAGTTTCGCGATGGCGAATATAAAATGCTGCGTGGAGCCGACCCGAACAAAGACCAAACGTACTTTTTAAACCAGCTCGGCCAAGCTCAGCTGTCGAAAGTGATGTTTCCGATCGGCCATTTGCAGAAAGCGGACGTGCGCCGGATCGCCAAAGAGGCTGGGCTCGCCACCGCTGGAAAAAAAGACAGCACGGGCATTTGCTTTATCGGCGAACGCGATTTCAAAGAATTTTTGAGCCATTATTTGCCGGCTCAGCCGGGAGTGATGAAAACGCTCGATGGCGAAGTGAAAGGGCGGCATGACGGCGTCATGTATTACACGATCGGCCAGCGCCACGGCCTTGGCATCGGCGGCAGCGGCGAACCGTGGTTTGTCGTCGGCAAAGATGTGCGCGAAAATGTGCTGTATGTCGCCCAAGGGTTTGAAAACGAATATTTGTATTCCACCTCGCTAAAGGCGGTCGATGTCAACTGGGTGTCTGACCGCAAGCCGGAAGCGCCGTTCCGTTGCACGGCGAAATTTCGCTATCGTCAGCCTGATGTCGGCGTGACGGTCCACCCGCTTGCGGACGGCGGGGCGGAAGTCGTGTTTGATGCGCCGGCGCGGGCGGTGACGCCGGGGCAGGCGGTTGTTTTTTACAACGGCGAGGAATGCCTCGGCGGCGGTACGATCGATGAGGTGTTCCGCAACGGCGAAAAGCTTTGGTATGTTGGTTGACGGATGTGCCGGTGCGCACGATCTTCAATCAGGCTATTAGGCTGGAGGCCGTTGCTTGAAAATCACGTTGAATCAGGGAGGGGATGGGCGGTGGCCAATTTCAACGAACAAGGCTTGGCGTATATGCGCGAGGGGAAGTATGAGGAAGCCATCCGCTGTTTTTCCGCTGCGGTCGAACAGCATCCGGACGATCCAGCCGGGTACATTAACATTGGCACGGTTCTCGTTGCTGCCGGTGAAGAAGAGAAGGCGCTTGACTGTTTCCGACAGGCGTTGAAAATTGACAAGAAGGCGGCGGCCGCGTATTACGGCATGGGTACAGTGCATTATAAGCGTGAGCAGTTCGCGAAAGCGAAAGATATGTTTGAGCGCGCGCTAGGGCTTGGTCTTGACGATGCCGATACGCATTTTATGCTCGGCATGTCCTTATGGCGGCTCGAGATGCCGCGGCTGGCGCTGCCGTATTTGCAGCGCGCGGCTGAGCTGAACGAGACGGATGCCGAAGCGCTGTTTCAGCTTGGCCTTTGCCTCGCCACGCTCGATTATGTCGATGAGGCGAAGCGTTATTTCGAAAAAACGTTGGAACTCGATCCGCGCCACGCTGATGCGTACTACAATTTAGGCGTCATTTATGCGTACAAAGATGAGCTCGATGCCGCCCGCAATATGTTTGCCGCTGCCTTGGAAGCCAAGCCCGATCACGTGCTTGCCGGATACGGAAAGAAACTGATGGAAAAGCGGCTTGCGCCGTAAAAAGGCAGGGGGATGGCTGTTGCAAGAGCAACAAATCCTCGCCCTTGACGGACGCACGTTCATTAAAGGAGTGTGCTTGGCGGTCATTTTTCATAATGAGGAAACATTGTACACGGTCGTCCGCGTGCGCGTTGAGGAAACGAACGAAGCGCCCGTTGAGGAGGAAGTCGTCGTCACCGGCTATTTTCCGCGTTTAAACGAAGGGGACGTCTACATCTTTTACGGACAATTCCGCCAACATCCGCGTTTTGGCCGCCAATATGCGGCTAGTCAGTTCCGCAAACAGCTTCCGAACACGAAAGAAGGAGTCATTCATTATTTATCGAGCGGTTTGTTTAAAGGAATCGGCAAAAAAACGGCTGCGGCGATTGTCGAGACGCTCGGCGAAAACGCGATCGCCGCGATTTTGCGCGACCCCAGGGCGCTAGAGCGTGTGCCGAAGCTGACGAAAAAAAAGGCGAAGCAGCTGTACGATGCGCTTCGCGCCCACGAAGGGCTTGAGCAAACGATGATCGCCCTCGCCCAGCTCGGTTTTGGCCCGCAGCTGGCCATGAAAATTTACCAAGCGTATGGCGAAGAAGCGGTTGACATCATCCACGAGAACCCGTACCAGCTCGTTGAGGATATCGAAGGGATCGGCTTTGGCCGCGCTGATGAAATCGGGCGCCAGCTCGGCATTTCCGGCAGCCATCCGGCCCGGCTGCGCGCCGCCTCGTTGTTTGTTCTTGAACAGGCGTGCTTGCAGGAAGGGCACGTTTATTTGCGCGAGGAAGAGCTGATGGAGCGCATCGGGGAGCTGCTTGACGGAAGGCTGAGCGGTGCGGTGGATGGACGAGCGATCAGCCAAACGCTTCTGATGTTAAGCGAAGAAGGGAAGCTGATCGCCGAGCAAGGGCGTTATTATCTCCCTTCCCTTTACTTCGCCGAGAAAGGGATCGTCTCCAACATTAAGCGGCTGCTCGGGCAGACGCCGCCGTCGGCGTTTGCCGAGTCGGAGTTTTTGCTGGCGCTTGGGGCGCTTGAGGAACGGCTTGGCATGCAATATGCCCCCCAGCAAAGGGAAGCGATCCAACAAGCGCTTTCTTCGCCGCTGTTTATTTTGACCGGCGGTCCGGGAACGGGGAAAACGACGGTCATCAAAGGCATCGTCGAGCTGTTTGCCGCCCTAAACGGCCTGTCTCTTGACCCGGCTGACTACAAACAAGGCGAGCCGTTTCCGGTGCTGCTGGCCGCACCGACCGGCCGAGCGGCGAAGCGGATGAGCGAGGCGACCGGGCTGCCGGCGGCGACGATCCACCGCTTGCTCGGCTGGAATGGGGCGGAAGGGTTCAGCCGCGACGAGAACGAACCGATTTCCGGCAAGCTGCTTGTCATCGATGAGATGTCGATGGTCGACACGTGGCTCGCCAACCAGCTGTTAAAAGCCGTGCCAAACGGCATGCAAGTCATTTTTGTCGGCGATGAGGATCAATTGCCATCCGTCGGGCCAGGGCAAGTGCTGAAAGACTTGCTCTCTTCAGGCGTCATTCCGTTCGCTCGGTTGACCGAGGTGTATCGCCAGGCGGAAGGATCATCGATCATCGAGCTTGCTCATGAGATGAAGCGCGGCGTCGTGCCGGACGATTTGACCGCTCCGAAGGCAGACCGTTCATTCATCCGCTGCCGTGCGGGCCAGGTCGTCGATGTCGTGCGGCAAATCGCGGACAACGCGCGCAAAAAAGGGTTTTCCGTCAAAGATATTCAAGTGCTCGCCCCGATGTACCGTGGTCCAGCGGGCATTGACCAATTGAACAAAGCGCTTCAAGAGCTGTTCAACCCGCCGGCTGAGGGGAAGCGGGAGCTGTCGGTCGGTGAGGTCGTCTACCGCGTCGGCGATAAGGTGCTGCAGCTCGTCAATCAACCGGAAGACAATGTGTTTAACGGCGACATCGGCGAAATCGTTGCCATTTTTTACGCCAAAGAAAATATCGAAAAGCAAGACTTGCTCGTCGTCTCGTTTGATGGCATTGAAGTGACGTACACACGGCAAGATTTAGGACAAATCACCCATGCGTACTGCTGTTCGGTTCATAAGGCGCAAGGAAGCGAGTTTCCAATCGTCATTTTGCCCGTCGTCAAAAGCTATTACCGGATGTTGAAACGGAATTTGTTGTATACTGCGGTGACAAGAAGCAAGCAGTTTCTCGTTTTATGCGGGGAAGAGGAAGCGTTTCGATTCGGCGTCGCAAAACAAAGCGACGGAGCGCGCCAGACGGCGCTCGCTGAGAAGCTGGCGGGGGCGGCGGCGCCGTTTGTCGAGGTCGAACTGCCGTTTGAAGAGGCGAACATGGGGATGGAAAACGTTACGCCGTATGACTTTATGGGCGATGAGCCAAGCTAAAGGTGGCTGGAAAGGTGGGAGAACGATGCGGACGTTTTCCGACATCAAGGGCCTTCCCATTTATGAACAAACGACGGGAAAAATGGTCGGAACGATCGCTGACATTTGGTTTACCAGCCACGGCGCGGTCAAAGGGCTTGTCGCGGAACAGGGCGGTTTGTTCGGCCGCCGCCGCTATTTGCCGCTTTCAGCCGTGCAGTCGTTCGAAAACGACCGAGTCATCATCTGTGATGCCGATAGCTTCCAGCCGTTTCCTTCTTCTGACAGCGGCCACTCTCTTTACGGCGAACGCGGCCTCGCCGGCAGCATGGTTGTCGCCGCGGACGGAACAACGATCGGACTGTTGGATGACGTATATTTTGACGGGCAATTGGGCAAAATTGACGGATACGAGATCAGCGAGGGATTTTTTTCCGATTTGACCGAAGGAAAGAAACGAATGGAGCTCGCTCCGTTCACCGCCAGAGAAGGCGTGGTCACCGTGGAAACAACGATGTAAGGAGAGTGGCTGTCCATGCTCATTTGCCCGAATTGCAAACGAAAAAATTTAGGGAAAATCGGCGTCAACCAGTACTACTGCTGGGATTGCTTTATTGAGCTGTCCGTCTCGAAAGGGATGATCCACGCCCATCAAGTGGAAGAAGACGGAACGTTGAGTTCTCTTGACGACTTGTTTGACGACCACGAACGCACGATCCAATTTTAGGGGGGACACGCATGAACCGGATGATGACGTCGCTGTTAGCAGTCGGATTAGGCGTCGCCGCTTATCAGCTCGCCCAACGAAACGATTGGATGAACGGTCGCACGATGCGGAGGATGCGCCGCCGCTTGATGCAAGCGATCCGCTGACGGCGCTCGCCCTCGCCTTTGCGCGGGGGCGTCGCCTTGTGGCTGTCAAATAGTGCTAAAAGCGGTGAAGGCATATTTCCCGCCGCATCTCCTACACTAAACGGTAGGAGGTGTGGCGATGGGCGAGCAACAATGGCTGTCGTTCTTTCGCATCGGAAAATGGCTGCTCATGACGGCAATCATCTATTTGATCGTTCGGATGAAAGACGTTTGGCGGCCGGTCATTGATTTTATCGCAACGGTGTTGACGCCGTTTTTGCTGGCGTCGTTTATTACGTATTTGCTCTACCCGCTTGTGGAATCCATCCATCGCAAAGGAATGCCGCGCGCCCTTGCCATTTTGTTGATTTATTTGTTGTTTTTCGGTTTGGTCGGCTACGGCTTGTACCGCGGCGTGCCGCTATTCATCGCCCAGTTGCGTGAACTGGATGAACAGCTGCCGTCTTTGATGAATACATACCGCCAATGGGTGCGCCACATCCACGACGAGACGTCGAATTGGCCGCTTGAGGTGCACACACGCATCGAGGCGATGTTTGCCGAGATCGAGCAGGCAGCGGCGGCCGCCGTCGCGATGGCGATCAACGCCGCCAAATCGTTCATCGGTTCGGCGGCGACGCTGTTGATCATTCCGTTTATCGTCTTCTATATGTTAAAAGACATCGATGTGTTGAAAAAAGCGATTTGGTACATGACACCGAAGCGGTGGCGTGGGCCGGGGATGACGTTTTTGAAGGATGTCGATGAATCGCTCGGCGGCTACATTCGCGGCCAGCTGTTCGTCTGTGCGGCGATCGGTCTGGCAGCGGCGCTCGGCTTGTGGCTTGCCGGCATGGATTATCCGCTGTTGCTCGGCTTTGTCATTGGCGTGACGAACATCATCCCGTATTTTGGCCCGCTGATCGGCGCCGTTCCAGCGGTCATTTTGGCTGCCACCGTCTCGCTGAAAATGGTCGTGATCGTGCTTGTCATCATTTTTACCTTGCAGTTTTTAGAAGGGAACATCTTGTCGCCGTTGATCGTCGGCAAAAGCGTGCATATGCATCCGCTTGTCATTATGCTCGCCCTCTTTGCCGGCGGCGAGCTCGCCGGCGTGCTCGGCCTCATTCTCGCCGTTCCGACGGCGGCGGTGCTGAAAGTGGCCATCGCCCATTGGAAAGAGCATTATGCTTCGCATTGACAAATGCTCTCTGCTTGTCTATAATCTTTCAATGAAAAAAGCGAATACATAACGCGATGACGGATCGAGTATGTTGCAGTCCATCTTAACGCGCGAGCTCGCGCACAGAGAGGAATTTCCGCGGCTGAAAGAAATTCCAGATGAAGGGCAACAGAAGGCTAATCCGGAGCGCAGGCAAAACCTGACGCAAGGCTGCGTTACGGCCAAAGAGGTGATGGGCGTTTTTTGCCCATAAACAGGGTGGTACCGCGAGCATAACTCTCGTCCCTGCAGGGGATGGGAGTTTTTTTATATAAAAGGCGAAAGGGGAGGATCATCATGAAAAAGCTGACATCCGCCCAAGTGCGGCGCATGTTTTTAGAGTTTTTCCAAGAAAAAGGCCATGCGGTTGAGCCGAGCGCATCGCTCATTCCGGTCGACGACCCGTCGCTGTTGTGGATCAACAGCGGCGTCGCGACGTTGAAAAAATACTTTGACGGGCGCATCGTTCCGGAAAACCCGCGCATTTGCAACGCGCAAAAATCGATCCGCACCAACGACATCGAAAACGTCGGGAAAACGGCGCGCCACCATACGTTTTTTGAAATGCTCGGCAACTTTTCGATCGGCGATTACTTCAAGCGGGAAGCGATCCATTGGGCATGGGAGTTTTTGACGAGCGACAAATGGATCGGTTTTGATCCGGAACGGTTGTCCGTCACCGTCCATCCGGAAGACGAGGAAGCGTACAACATTTGGCGCAACGAAATCGGCTTGCCGGAAGAGCGGATCATTCGCCTTGAAGGCAACTTCTGGGACATCGGCGAAGGCCCGAGCGGTCCGAACACGGAAATCTTTTACGACCGCGGCGAAGCGTTCGGCAACGACCCGAACGATCCGGAGCTGTACCCAGGCGGGGAAAATGACCGCTATTTAGAAGTATGGAACCTTGTCTTTTCGCAGTTTAACCATAACCCGGACGGCACGTACACGCCGCTGCCGAAGAAAAACATCGACACCGGCATGGGCTTGGAGCGGATGTGCTCGATTTTGCAAGACGTGCCGACGAACTTTGAAACCGACTTGTTCCTGCCGATCATCCGCGCGACCGAGCAGATCGCCGGCGAGCGGTATGGCGAAGATCCGGACAAAGACGTCGCCTTTAAGGTGATCGCCGACCATATTCGAGCCGTGACGTTCGCGATCGGCGACGGGGCGCTGCCGTCAAATGAGGGCCGCGGTTATGTGCTGCGCCGCCTGCTCCGCCGCGCGGTGCGCTATGCGAAACATATCGGCATTGACCGTCCGTTTATGTACGAACTCGTCCCGGTCGTCGGCGAGATTATGCACGACTACTATCCGGAGGTGAAAGAAAAAGCCGATTTCATCGCCCGCGTCATCCGGACGGAAGAAGAACGGTTCCATGAAACGCTCCATGAAGGGCTCGCCATATTGGCGGAGGTGATCGAAAAGGCGAAAGAGCAAGGAAGCGACGTCATTCCGGGCGAGGAAGCGTTCCGCCTGTATGATACGTACGGCTTTCCGATCGAGCTGACGGAAGAGTACGCCGCTGAAGCGGGCATGACGGTCGACCATGCCGGATTTGAGCGCGAGATGGAGCGGCAACGCGAACGGGCGCGCGCGGCCCGGCAAGATGTCGATTCGATGCAAGTCCAAGGCGGAGTGCTCGGTGACATTAAAGATGAAAGCCGGTTTGTCGGCTACGATGAGCTTGTTGCCGCATCGACGGTCATCGCCATCGTCAAAGACGGGCGGCTTGTCGAGGAAGTGAAAGCCGGCGAAGAGGCGCAAATCATCGTCGATGTGACGCCATTTTACGCCGAAAGCGGCGGACAAATCGCTGACCAAGGCGTGTTTGAAAGCGAAACAGGAACAGCGGTCGTCAAAGATGTGCAAAAAGCGCCGAACGGCCAACATCTTCATGCGATCATCGTCGAACGCGGAACGGTGAAAAAAGGATCCCGCTATACGGCGCGCGTCGATGAAGCAAAGCGGATGCGCATCGTAAAAAACCATACGGCGACCCATTTGCTCCATCAAGCGCTAAAAGACGTGCTCGGCCGCCATGTCAACCAAGCGGGGTCGCTTGTCGCCCCGGACCGGCTTCGTTTTGACTTCACCCATTTTGGGCAAGTGAAGCCAGAGGAGCTCGAGCGCATCGAAGCCATCGTCAACGAACAAATTTGGAAAAGCCTCCCGGTTGACATTTTTTATAAACCGCTCGAGGAAGCGAAAGCGATGGGCGCGATGGCGCTGTTTGGCGAAAAATACGGCGACATCGTCCGCGTCGTCAAAGTCGGCGACTACAGCCTCGAGCTGTGCGGCGGCTGCCATGTGCCCAACACATCAGCCATCGGGTTGTTTAAAATCGTCTCCGAGTCCGGCATCGGCGCCGGCACGCGCCGGATTGAAGCGGTGACCGGGGAAGCGGCATACCGCTTTATGAGCGAACAGCTTGCTATTTTGCAAGAGGCGGCGCAAAAACTGAAAACAAGTCCGAAAGAATTGAATGCGCGTCTTGACGGACTGTTTGCCGAGCTGAAAGAGCTCGAGCGCGAAAATGAATCGCTTGCTGCCCGCCTCGCCCATATGGAAGCTGAGCACCTCACCCGTCAAGTGAAAGATGTAAACGGCGTGCCGGTGTTGGCGGCAAAAGTGCAGGCCAATGACATGAATCAACTGCGGGCCATGGCTGATGATTTGAAACAAAAGCTCGGCACGGCGGTCATCGTGTTGGCGTCCGCCCAGGGCGGAAAAGTGCAACTGATTGCCGCAGTAACGGACGATTTGGTGAAAAAAGGATTCCATGCCGGCAAGCTGGTGAAAGAAGTAGCGTCGCGTTGCGGTGGGGGCGGCGGCGGGCGCCCGGATTTGGCGCAAGCTGGCGGCAAGGACCCAAGCAAGGTCGGCGAAGCGCTCGGTTATGTCGAAACATGGGTGAAATCCGTTTCCTAATTGGCGCGGATCGTGTACAATGGATGTAAAAGGACGGGGTGCCTGAATAAGGAGCGAGGTGGAAACGGTGAGCTCGTTTGACCAAACGATGCAGTTTCATTTTTCCGAGGAGCCGGCCGAGACGAACGTTCGCGAAGTGTTGTTGACGGTGTATGGCGCCTTGCAGGAAAAAGGCTACAATCCGATCAATCAAATTGTCGGCTACTTGTTGTCCGGCGACCCAGCTTACATTCCGCGCCATAAAGATGCGCGTGCGCTCATCCGCAAAATCGAACGCGACGAATTAATCGAGGAATTGGTGAAATTCTATTTACAGGGGCAACGAAAGGATTAACCTGATGCGGACGCTAGGATTAGATTTGGGAACGAAAACGCTCGGCGTTGCCGTTAGCGACGAACTCGGCCTTACAGCGCAAGGATTGGAGACGATCGCCATTGATACGGAGCGCGGCGACTACGGCTTAAAGCGGCTGCGCGCCATCATCGATGAGTACGGCGTCGATACGATTGTCGTCGGGTGGCCGAAAAACATGAACGGCACGCTCGGGCCGCGCGCTGAGGCAAGCGAGCGGTTCGCCGCCAAATTGCGAGAGGAGTTTTCTTTGCCCGTTGTGCTTTGGGATGAACGGCTGTCGACGATGGCCGCCGAACGGATGTTGATCGCTGCCGACGTCAGCCGGAAAAAGCGGCGGAAAGTGATCGACAAAATGGCGGCGGCCGTCATTTTGCAGTCATATTTGGACAGTAAACGATAAATTGGAGGAGAAAACATGGAACACGGAGACCGTCATATTACCGTTGTCGACGAACATGGCAACGAGCAGCTGTGCGAAATTTTGTTTACGTTTGAATCAGATGATTTCGGCAAATCGTATGTGTTTTACTATCCGGTCGGCGTCGAGGCGGAAGATGAGAACGGCGAGACGGAAGTGCACGTTTCCGCCTTCATCCCTGGGGATGAGAACAAAGAAGGCGAACTGCTCCCAATCGAGACGGAAGAAGAGTGGGACATGATCGAAGAAGTATGGAATACGTTTTGCGCTGAACAGGAAGAGGAAGACGACGAATAACGGACAGCAGAGGGGGGGCCAAAAGGATCGGGGCCCCTTTTCTTATTGCCGTATTATGCGCTGAGAAACGATAAGTTGTGTTCCATGCAATGGTTCAGACATCTTCTTGTTTGTCCGACAAATGTTGCGAAGGGCTTCGATTGACCGGCGCGTTTCCCCTCCCCTGGCTTTGCATTTTTTGACCGTCAAGGGCGAAAAATGCGGAACTTTGTAGTATAATATGGCCGGGTGAAAGGAGGACAAAGATGAAACAGAACGATTTTAGGGCGCCAGAGGCGCGGCTTGTGCGGAAAATCGTCTTGATTGTCTGTGCTGTTCTGCTGGCGGCGTTTGTCATTGCCGGCGCCAGCAGTTTCTTATACATCCGTTCAGCGCTTAAGCCCGTCGACCCGAATGACCGCACCCCGGTCCATGTCTCGATTCCGATCGGTTCATCGGCGGCGGCGATTGCCGAGCAGCTCGAACAAAAGCGGCTCATTAAAAGCGCGGCCGTGTTTCGCTTATATGTCCGCTGGAAAAATGAATCCGGCTTCCAGGCTGGGGAGTATGAGTTGACGCGGGCGATGCCAATGGCGCGCATCATTGAGCTGTTAAAAACGGGGAAATCGCTAAAAATCGGATTGAAGCTGACCGTTCCGGAAGGGTCGCAATTGGTGCAAATCGCTGACCTCATTGCTGCGAAAACAGGGTACAAACAAGAACAAATTATGAAATTGCTTAACGATCGCGCGTATATCGAACGGCTGATGAAAATGCACCCGGATTTGTTGACTGATGATATTTTTCGGAAAGGCATCCGCTATCCGCTGGAAGGCTACTTGTTCCCGGCGACGTATGTGTTTGCTGACGAAAAGCCGCCGCTCTCAGAGATCATTGAGGCGATGGTGGCGAAAACGGCAGCTGTGCTTGACACATATAAGGCAGCGATGAAAGAAAAGAACATGTCGCCGCATCAGCTGTTGACGATGTCGTCGCTCATTGAGGAAGAGGCGACGGAAAAAGCTGACCGCCAAAAAATCGCCAGCGTGTTTTACAATCGGCTGCACCGCGGCATGCCGCTTCAAACCGACCCGACCGTTTTGTACGCCCTTGGCGAACATAAAGAGCGTGTGTTGTATAAAGATTTGCAGGTCAATTCGCCGTACAACACGTACATTCATAAAGGGCTGCCGCCGGGGCCGATCGCCAACGCCGGCGTAATGTCGATCGAAGCGGCGCTTGAACCGGCGGCGACCGACTATTTATACTTTTTGGCGACACCGGGCGGCGAGGTCATTTTTACGAAAACGTTGGCCGAGCATAACCGGGAAAAGGCGAAGCATATTGGAAAACAATAGGTCAAAACGGAAGGTAATGGCCGGTGGGGTGAAACGGCTTCGCTTTTCCGCTGTTTTATGGTAGTATAGTTGAACAGACCAACGATAAGAGTCCTTTGCGGCTCTTATTTTTCATGACGACAAAGCGCAAATGCCGGGTTGTATATAGATGCAATTTGAAGCTTTACCATTTGTAGTTTTTCCCGAGTATTTGATCGACTGTCGGGCGACCGAACAACGCCGCTTCCAGACCCATATATGGGTCTGTGAAGCAGGCCGGTTGTTCGGTCTTCCGTCACGCCAAGGCGTGACGGAGGCAAGCCACAGGCTTGCCTCCGTCAGTCGAAAATGGGCAAACCGCTTTTCCGTCAAGGATATATTAAACTTCTTCGTTGCATCTATATAGTTCAACTTTGGCGAGCGCTTTTCAGTTTGCTGACGGCAGGGAGGAATTCCTCTTGCTTTCCAATGACATTGTTTCGTACTTGCAAAAGCTGCGTCCGGCGCCGGATGAGGACATTGAGGAGATGGAGCAGTACGCCTATCGACACCGCATACCGATCATGGATCCGGTGAGCGTCGAAGTGCTGTTATTCATCTTGAAGCTGATCAGGCCGCGCCGCATTTTGGAAATCGGCACGGCGATCGGCTATTCGGCGATCCGGATGGCAAAGGCGCTGCCGGATGCGCGCATTGTGACGATCGAAAAAGACCGGGAGCGGTATGAGCGCGCCCGTTTTTACATCGAAAAGACGAACACCAAGCGGCAAATCGAGGCGGTGTTGGGCGATGCGCTCGCGGTCGAGGCCGGTGTGGCGGCCGCCGCGCCGTTTGATGTGCTGTTTATTGATGCCGCCAAAGGGCAATATGAGCGCTTTTTTACGCTCTATGAGCCGTTTGTGGCTGCAGGCGGCCTCATCATCAGCGACAACGTCTTGTTTAAGGGGCTCGTCGCCGCCGAAGCGCCGGCGGACAATCGACGGCTTTGGAACATCGCCCGAAAAATTCGCCGCTACAATGAGTGGCTCATGAGTCGAAGCGGTTATGATACGGTCATCATTCCGGTCGGCGATGGGCTCGCCATATCGAAAAAACGAGGTGAAGAACAGTGAAAAAACCCGAATTGCTCGTGACGCCGACGAGCGTTGCCCATATCGACGAGCTGGCTGAAGCCGGAGCGGACGCGGTCATCATTGGCGAGCAGCGCTACGGTTTGCGGCTTGCCGGCGAATTTTCCCGCCATGATGTCGCTGCCGCCGTCAAAGCCGCCCACCGGCGCGGCATGAACGTGTATGTGGCGATGAACGCCATTTTCCATAACGATAAAGTGGACGAGCTTGGCGACTACGTCGCGTTTTTGGCTGATGTCGGCGCCGATGCCATCGTCTTCGGCGATCCCGCGGTGCTCTTGACTGTCCGAGAAACGGCGCCGCACATGAAGCTCCACTGGAGCACGGAGACGACAGCGACGAACTGGTATGCGTGCAACTATTGGGGCCGGAAAGGGGCGAAGCGCGCCGTCTTGGCCCGCGAGTTGAACATGGACGCCATTTTGGAAATCAAAGCCCATGCCGAAGTGGAAATCGAGGTGCAAGTGCACGGCGCGATGTGCATGTACCAATCGAAGCGCTCGCTGATCGGCAGCTATTTTGAATATCAAGGGAAAGTGATGGAAGTTGAACGGAAGAAGTACGAAAAAGGGATGTTTCTTTACGACAAAGAGCGCGACAACAAATATCCGATTTTTGAAGACGAAAACGGCACGCATATTATGAGCCCGAACGATGTTTGCATGATCGATGAGCTCGGCGACATGGTCGAGGTCGGCATCGACAGCTTTAAAATTGACGGGATTTTGCACGAGCCGCGCTACATTACCGAAGTGACGAAGCTGTACCGCCGCGCCATCGATTTATGCGCGGATGACCGCGAGCGGTACGAACGGGAAAAAGAGGAGCTGCTTGCGGCCGTTGAAGCGCTTCAGCCGCCGCATCGCCGCATCGACACCGGATTTTTCTTCAAAGAGACCATTTATTGAGAAAAGGAGGGAAGCAGCATGCTTTTAAAAAATGATCGCATCTCCGAAATCATTGACGGCAAGCGCGTCATTGTGAAAAAGCCAGAGCTGCTCGCCCCGGCCGGCAACTTGGAAAAACTGAAAATCGCCGTCCATTACGGCGCAGACGCCGTCTTTATCGGAGGCCAAGAGTACAGCTTGCGCGCCAACGCCGACAACTTTACGATCGAGGAAATTCGCGAAGGGGTCGAATTTGCCAATCGATACGGAGCCAAAGTATACGTAACGGCCAATATTTACGCCCATAACGAAAACATCCCTGGCCTTGATGACTATTTGCGGGCGCTTGAAGATGCCGGTGTTTGCGGCATCATCGTCGCCGACCCGCTCATCATCGAAACGGCGCGCCGGGTGGCGCCGAAGCTTGAAGTGCATTTAAGCACGCAGCAATCGCTTACCAACTGGAAAGCGGTCCAATTTTGGAAAGAGGAAGGGCTCGAGCGGGTTGTGCTCGCTCGTGAAGTGGGCGCAGAAGAAATCCGGCAGATCAAAGAGAAAGTCGATATTGAAATCGAGGCGTTCATCCATGGGGCGATGTGTTCCGCCTACTCCGGCCGCTGTGTATTGAGCAACCATATGACGGCGCGCGACTCAAACCGCGGCGGATGCTGCCAGTCGTGCCGCTGGGATTACGATTTGTATCAGCTCTCGGACGGCCGGGAAATTCCGTTGTTTGAAAAAGGGGACGCCCCGTTTGCGATGAGCGCGAAAGATTTGAACCTAATCCGCGCCATTCCGGTGATGATCGAATTGGGTGTGGATAGCTTGAAAATTGAAGGGCGGATGAAATCGATCCATTACGTGGCGACGGTTGTCAGTGTCTACCGGAAAGTCATTGATGCCTACTGCGCTGACCCAGACCATTTCACGATCCGCGAAGAGTGGGTGCGGGAGCTGGAGAAATGCGCCAACCGCGAGACGGCGCCGTCGTTCTTTGACGGCTTCCCGGATTATACGAACCATATGTACGGGACGCACAGCCGGAAAACGACGCATGAATTCGCCGGTTTGGTGCTTGGCTATGACCCGGAGACGGGCATCGCCACCGTCCAGCAGCGCAACCATTTCCGCCCGGGCGATGAAGTCGAATTTTTCGGTCCGGAAATTGAAAACTTCACCCAAGTGATTGAGAAAATTTGGGACGAAGACGGCAACGAGCTTGATGCGGCGCGCCATCCGCTGCAAATCGTGAAGTTTAAGGTCAAGCGCCCTCTCTTCCCGTACAACATGATGAGAAAGGAGAATTAAGATGGGGAAGAAGCCCGTTGTCATCGGCGTCGCCGGCGGCTCCGGCTCGGGGAAGACGAGCGTCGCCCGCGCGATTTACGACCATTTCGGCGACCGCTCGATCCTTGTTTTGGAGCAAGACTTTTACTATAAAGATCAAAGCCATCTTCCGTTTGAAGAGCGGCTGAAGACGAACTATGACCATCCGCTGGCGTTTGACAACGATTTGTTGATTGAGCATATTCATAAGCTGCTTCGCTATGAGCCGATTGACAAGCCGGTGTACGATTATACGCTGCACACTCGCTCAAGCGACGTCATTCGCGTGGAGCCAAAGGATGTCATCATCGTGGAGGGCATTCTTGTCTTGGAGGATGAGCGACTCCGCAATTTAATGGACATTAAAGTATATGTCGACACCGACCCGGACATCCGCATCATCCGCCGTCTCATCCGCGATATTAAAGAGCGCGGCCGCACGTTCGATTCGGTCATCGAGCAATATTTGTCCGTCGTCCGGCCGATGCACAACCAGTTTGTCGAACCGACGAAGCGCTACGCGGATGTGATCATTCCGGAAGGCGGACAGAACGTCGTCGCCATCGATTTAATGGTGGCAAAAATTCGCACAGTTCTTGAACAAAAAGCGGTTTTGTAATAACATAACAGAGACAAAACAATATATTATATAACAAGTAAGCGTACGAACAGCCGTTTTTGCTGTTCGTACGTTTTACATAATGCAGAATATATAGAGGAGTGAGATGAATGGCGAACGAAAAGCAGTATCCGATGACGAAAGAGGGAAAAGAGAAACTGGAACAAGAGCTTGAGTACTTAAAAACGGTCAAGCGGAAAGAAGTGGTGGAGCGCATTAAGATTGCGCGCGGGTTCGGGGATTTGTCGGAAAACTCGGAGTACGATGCTGCCAAAGATGAGCAGGCGTTTGTCGAATCGCGCATCCAAATGCTTGAAAACATGATCCGCAACGCCGTCATCATTGAAGAAGACAAAGAAAACCCGGACGTCGTCTCGCTCGGCAAGTCGGTCACGTTCATTGAACTTCCAGACGGCGAGGAAGAGACGTATACGATCGTCGGCAGCGCTGAAGCCGATCCGTTTGAAGGGAAAATTTCCAACGACTCGCCGATTGCGAAATCGCTTCTCGGCCGCCGCGTCGGCGATGAGGTGACGGTGCAAACGCCGGGCGGGGAAATGCTTGTGAAAATCGTGGCTGTGAAATAAGAAGCAGGAGGCGGCCGACCTGAACAAGCGGCGGTGTGCGAAGCGAAGCGAAGAAAATTGCCGCCGCTTGACGTTTCAAACGGAAACACCTCGTCAACACTGATGATGAGGTGTTTTCTTTATGTGGAAAAAACGAACGCTTGCCATGCTCGCCCTCATTCAACTGGGCTTGTTGTTGCTTGTCGGGCGATTGGCGCAGATCCAGCTGATTGACGCCGAGTCGTTCGCCAATCATAATTTAATTGCCGAAAGCGTCGCCCAGCGGACACAAGAACTGATCATTGACGACGGGCGCGGCTCGTTCGTCGACCGAAATGGCGCGCCGCTCACGAAGCGATACGTGCCGTCGCTTGTCTTATTCCCGTTTTTAACGACGATGAAATGGCCGATGGAACAAGTCGCCCGCATCACCGGCGTCTCTAAAGAAGAGATCCGCCGCCAGCTTGAGCAGGCGGACGGTCCGTTCGTCTTAGAGAAGGATGGAGAGCCGCTCGCCTTGAGCGCCCAGCAAATGAAGCAAATTAACGATTTGCGCATTCCGGGCGTCTTAGCTGTCAATAAACAATACTCTCTTGAGGTGGTGTACGCTCCGCATTTGCTTGGCTTCACCCGCCCAGATCAGGAGCTCATCAAGAAGCGTTATCCAAAACGGCCGCTGCCGCCAAAGACCGAAGTGGGCATTCAAGGACTTGAGAAGGCGTTTGATGAGTTTTTGCTCGCCGACGGCGAAACGAAGCTGCTTTATCACGTTGACGCCGAAGGGCGGCCGCTGTTTGGGCTCGATGTCAAATACAGCGATACGGGCAACCCGTTTTATCCCGTCACCGTGCAAACGACGCTTGACCGTGACTTGCAGCAAGAGATGGAGCAGATCGTTGACCGATACGGGTTGAAAAAAGGCGGTCTCGTTTTGCTGGATATTGACACAAACAGTGTGCTCGCCATGGTCAGCCGCCCAAACATGGACCCGCGTGATCCGTACAAAAACCGCGGGGCGGAAAACCAAATAGTGTTGCCGCAAATCCCTGGCTCGATTTTTAAAACAGTCATTGCGGCCGCGGCGCTTGATGAGGGGCTCGCCTCGCTTGAGACAACGTTTGACTGCAGCCGAAAAATTGACGGCAAAACCCGCGATGAGGAGCATGATTACGGCATGCTTGATTTAGCGGACAGCTTTGCCGTCAGTTGCAACAATGCTTTCGCCACGCTCGGCAAGCAGTTGATCGAGCACGATCCCGATGTGTTTGAAACGTATGCGAGAAAGCTTGGGCTGTATCCGACGGCCGGCTGGGAAGGGGCGGTGTACCATGAAGAGCATTTCCGTCAGTTCCCGGAGGAGCAGAAAGGAACGATTTGGCATGATCCGCGCGACAAGAGGGTGCCGCTTGCGGTGGCGCAAACGGCGATCGGGCAAAAAAATGTACGCGTCTCGCCGCTTGGCGTCGCCAACATGATGGCGACCATCGCCCGCGGCGGCGAAGCGCTTCAGGTGCGGGCCGTTGACAAAGTGCTGTATAAAAACGGTGCGACCCTCTTTTCGTTTCCGCCTCAACCGGCTTCAGACATGGCGCCGATCGCGCCGCAGACGGCCGAAGAGCTGCAGCGGCTTTTGCGCAGCGTTGTCACCAAAGAGGATGGCACCGGCCGCCGCTTCCGTTCGCTGCCGTATCCGGTCGCCGGCAAATCCGGGACGGCGGAGACAGGAAAAATGGACGGCGGTGCTGAATTCATTAATAAATGGTTTGCTGGCTATTTTCCAGCCGACCGCCCGAAATACGCCCTCGCTGTCGTTGAGCTCGACTGCCCGAGCGGGCGGGCCTCGACGAATGATGTGTTCGCCGCCGCAGTCGAGGCGCTTTATGCTTATGACCACGCCAAAAATGAAGTGAAGTGACGAACCAAATGTAAGGGGAATCCATGTTTCCAGCACGAACATCATCCAAAGAAGGGAGAGGAGACGGTGGCGCAAATGGGGACACGCTTTGCCGCCCGCGCCAAGCGGCGGAGAATCAACCGTTGGCTCAATGGAGCCATTGCCGTTGTCGTGCTGCTCATTTTGATTGTCGGCGGGAACTTGCTGTTTGGCGATCAACCGAGCGAGAAGGCGGTTGATCGCGAAGCCAAAACAGAAGCGGCCAATGCGAAGCGGGTGGAAGTGGAAACAGGCGAAGCGGCGGCGCCGGCGGAAGCCGAAACGCCCGCCGAGGAAGAAGATGCTGCTTCCACCGATGAAACGAGCGAAGCGGGCATGACAGAAACGCCGGGCCCGCCGGGGTCCAACGTTGAAAAAGAAATCGTCAACCCGGCATGGCAGCCGATCGGTACGACGCAAACGGAGCCGCATGAAACGGTGTTTAAGAAAGATTCGGTCGACTGGAAGGAAATGCTCGATGCCGTCAGCTATGCGACCGGCATCGCCCCGGAGGAGATGATCGTTTGGTTCATCGGCAACAACGGGCCGAACAAAGCAGTCGCGACGATTTCGACGAAAGATCAAATCGCCCATTACAAAGTGTACATTGAATGGGTGACGAACGAAGGCTGGAAGCCGACGAAAGTGCAAAAGTTGAAGCAAAAGCCATAAGCGGCATGATGAGGGGAAGCGGAGATATTCGAAACGTTGGCGGCATCAGTGAAACGATGGCGGTTCATTAGCGGCGGAAACATACACAGGCGCCCAAAAACGAAGGGCGCCTGTTATTTTTTCGCTTTGAAATGAACGACTGCGCTGTACCACCGCTTTCCGTTTTCCATGACGTGCATTTGATGGGATACATGATGGACGGAAAGCAAGAGCGCCTTGTTATGTTCAATTTGTTCGTTGATTTTTTTCTCGAGCGTCCGCAAGTCGTCCGCTTCAAAAAATTCGATTTTGTCCTCGATCAAATCAAGAGAAATGTTCGGCATCGTTCTTCCTCCTTTCCATTGTCAGTGTAGCAAATTTTCCCGCCCTCATCCACCGGAGTACAAGGGGGAACAATACGAACGAACATGATCGTTGAACAAGGGAAAAACATATGCTACAGTAAGAGCAGGCAATACGAAAAAAACATACTATATTTATAGGAATTATAAACTTTTTTGGGGTGTGACCATATGGGCAGAGAGTTTCTTGACTTGTTTGAGCAATGGGCGGAATCGTATGACCGATCGGTCGAAGGATACGATGAGCAATATCGAGACGTGTTTGCCGGTTATGACCGCATTTTAAGCACGGTCGCCGACAAAGCCGGCCAAGTCGTGCTCGAGTTTGGCGTCGGCACAGGCAACTTGACGAAAAAGCTGCTTGAGCGCGGCAAGCAGGTGTACGGGATCGAGCCATCGGCGCCGATGAGGAAAAAAGCGGCGGAAAAGCTCAGCGGGCGAGCGGTCATTCTGGACGGCGATTTTTTGCAATTTCCGACACCGCCGGAGCCGATCGACACGATCGCCAGCACGTATGCGTTTCATCATTTGACGGATGCGGAAAAAGACGAAGCGCTGGCCAAATATAGTCAATTGCTCCATCCGGGTGGTAAAATAGTGTTTGCCGATACGGCGTTTCGCGACAAAGAGGCGTTCCGCCAGGCGATTGAGGAAGCCCGAGCGCGCGGCTTCCACGATTTGGCCGACGATTTGGAACGCGAATATTATACGACGCTTGACGTATTGGCATCACTGTTTTCCAAGCATGGCTTTTCCGCCTCCTTTGCGCAGCAAAACGCGTTCGTCTGGGTGATGGAGGCGGTGAAACAAACGACATAGAAAGAGGGAGAACGATGAAAGCAGCCATTATTGGAGCCATGGAAGAGGAAGTGGCGATTTTACGTTCGCGCATGGAAGGGCGCGAGGAAACGGTCATCGCCGGGTGCGAATTTTCCAAAGGGCGCCTTGACGGCGTGGAGGCGGTGTTGTTGAAATCCGGGATCGGCAAAGTGAACGCCGCCATGGGAACGACGCTTCTGCTTGATCACTTTCGCCCTGATTTCGTGATCAATACCGGTTCGGCCGGCGGATTTTTGCCTTCGCTTCGTGTCGGAGATCTTGTCATTTCCGAGGAAGTCGTCCATCATGACGTCGATGTGACCGCGTTCGGCTACGCTTACGGGCAAGTGCCTGGCCTGCCGGCGCGCTACCGGGCGGATGAGGCGCTTGTTGAGGCGGCCAAGCAGGCGGCGGCGCGGCTTGATGGCCTGCAGGCAGTGACCGGCTTGATCGCCACCGGCGATTCGTTTATGAACGATCCAAAGCGAGTCGAATTTGTGCGCGGTCAGTTTCCGGAATTGTGCGCCGTCGAAATGGAAGCGGCGGCGATCGCCCAAGTGTGCGTGCAATTTGGAACGCCGTTTGTCATCATCCGGGCGTTGTCTGATATTGCTGGTGAGGAGTCGGGCGTGTCGTTTGAACAGTTTTTGGAGACGGCGGCGAAACATTCGGCTGAACTTGTCTTGTCGATGCTTTCCGTTATGAAACAGAAGCGCTATTAAGATGCAGCGAAAAAGCAGCTTGTCTATTTTCTCGACTGTCGAAGGCAAGCCTATGGCTTGCCTCCGTCACGCTAAGGCGTGACGAAAGACCGAACAACGACTCGCTTAAAGACCCATGAATGGGTCTTTAAGCGGTGTTGTTCGGTCACTCGACAGTCGGATGAAATGATCGGCAAAAACGAAAAATGTTAAAGCTTTAAATTGCATCTATATATATAGACAACAGAACACCGCCGTTTTGCTGCTAAACTGAGCGTGAAGAAACGGAGTGACTTGTATGCGCGTAGCAAAAAGCATCCATGAGTTGATCGGCCATACGCCGGTTGTCGAAATTACGCGCTTCCCCCTCCCGGAAGGCGTTCGGCTGTTCGCCAAGCTTGAATACTTCAATCCTGGCGGAAGCATTAAAGACCGGCTCGGACAAGAGCTGTTGCGCGAGGCGTTTGCATCAGGAAAACTGAAAGAGGGGGGCACGATCATCGAGCCGACGGCCGGCAACACCGGCATCGGTCTGGCGCTGGCGGCGATCGGCAAAAACGTGAACATCATTTTTTGTGTGCCGGAAAAATTCAGCATCGAAAAACAACAGCTGATGAAGGCGCTCGGGGCGCAAATCGTTCATACACCGACTGAAGAGGGAATGGAAGGAGCAATCCGCAAAGCGGAGGAGCTCGCCCGCACGATTCCAGGCGCCTATTGCCCCCAGCAGTTCCAAAACCCGGCCAATCCAAGGACGTATTACAAGACGCTCGGTCCGGAGCTGTGGGACGATTTGGACGGACAGATCGACATTTTTGTCGCCGGCGCCGGCTCCGGCGGCACGTTTATGGGGACAGCGACGTTTTTAAAAGAAAAAAACCCGGCCATTAAAACGGTCATCGTGGAACCGGAAGGCTCGATTTTAGGCGGCGGCAAGCCGGGTCCGCATCGGACGGAAGGGATCGGCATGGAGTTTTTGCCGCCGTTTATGGATCCGGATTATTTTGATGCCATCTACACGATCGCGGACGATGACGCGTTCCGGCGCGTCAGCGAACTCGCGAGACAGGAGGGGCTTTTGGTCGGCAGTTCGTCCGGCGCCGCGTTTCATGCCGCCTTGATGGAAGCAGAGAAGGCAAAGCCAGGGACGAATATCGTCGTCATTTTTCCGGACGGGAGCGAACGCTATTTAAGCAAACACATTTATGAAGGTGGGAGGTAACGATGAGGCGGAAAACAATGCTCATTCATGGCGGCATTCCGGGGGATCCGCATACTGGAGCGGTGTCGGTCCCGATTTATCAAGTGAGTACGTATAAGCAAGAAGAAGTTGGAAAGCATAAAGGGTTTGAATACTCGCGCACCGGCAACCCGACGCGCGCGGCGCTTGAGAAGCTGATCGCTGATCTCGAGGGCGGCGAAGCCGGCTTTGCGTTCGCTTCCGGTATGGCGGCAATTACGGCCGTCATGATGTTGTTTCAAAGCGGCGACCATCTAGTGCTCACTGACGATGTGTACGGCGGCACGTATCGCGTCATGACGAACGTGCTGAATCGGTTCGGGCTTGAGGCGACGTTCGTCGATACGAGCGATGTCGCCAACATCGAGGCGCACATCCGGCCGAATACGAAAGCCATCTATATTGAAACGCCGACGAACCCGCTGTTGAAAATCACTGACTTGCAAGCCGCCGCCGCCATTGCCCGTGCGCATGGGCTGCTATTGATCGTCGATAACACGTTTTCCACTCCGTACTTTCAGACGCCGCTTGAGCTTGGCGCCGATATCGTCATCCATAGCGCGACGAAATATTTAGGCGGCCATAGCGACGTCGTCGCTGGGTTGGCGGTTGTCCGCACGCCGGAGCTTGCCGAGCGGCTCCATTACGTGCAAAATTCAACCGGCGGCGTGCTCGGGCCGCAAGATTCATGGCTATTGATGCGCGGGATGAAAACGCTCGCCGTGCGGATGGAGGAACATGAAGAAAATGCGCGCCAAATCGCTGTTTTTTTGGCTGAACACAAGGCGGTCAAGCGCGTCCATTATCCAGGTCTTCCGGATCATCCGAACCACGAGTTGGCGAAAAAGCAAATGCGCGGATTTGGCGGCATGATTTCGTTTGATGTCGGCAGCTTGGAGCGCGCCGAGAAAGTGCTGTCGCGCGTGCGCTACTTTACGCTTGCCGAAAGCTTAGGGGCGGTCGAAAGTTTAATTTCGTTGCCAGGGAAAATGACGCACGCCTCGATCCCGAAGGAACGGCGCGAACAGCTCGGCATTACCGATGGCCTGATCCGTTTGTCGGTCGGGCTTGAAGATGTCAACGATCTGCTTGACGATTTGGCGAAGGCGCTTGGCTGAAATTGCCGCTCCCCCCTTCTGTCCATGTATGATACAGTGAAAGGGGAGAGGAGGGATCGGGCTTGAACGAGCAGCAACGAAACGAGCTGCGGGCCAAGGCGGGCGACTTTAAAACATACAGCCTCGTCTTGTTCGCGTTTGGAGCGTTTCTCTATTTCGGAACGATCATCCCAGGAGCGGTTGAGACAGCGAAAAAGCCGTTCGCCCTATTGGCAGTCGCCGTCTGTTTTACCGCGTCGCTTTCCTGTTTGCGCCAAGCCGCCCGCTATGCCCGCCGTCTTGAGGAAGAAGAAAAGCGGTTCGAACCGTAAACCTGCCTTTTGGCCGAAAGGCGGGTTTTTGTTTAGCCACCATGCTGGCGTTCAAGGGAAAGCAAGCTTTTTGCCTATTTTGCAAAAAAACGGTTTACAATGGAAATAATTTTGGATATAATTGCCTACGTAGCATCATTTCCAAAGGGAGGTCGAAGACAATGACAATGATGATGTGGACAACAGTAACGCATCCATTCTATCAAACGGCTATTCGACCTTCCGCCGACCGGGAATGAACGTGCACCGATGACGAAAAACAGCGATCAGGCCGCAGAAGGGGAGTAGTCTCGCTTTCTGCGGCCTTTTTGTACGCTTAGCCGCAGAAACGCCTTCCTTCTGCGGTTTTTTTGCATGGAAAGGAGGTGAGGGGGTATGACGATCCATTTGTTTTTTATCACGATCACGATTGAGCGGAGAAAGCCGCGGCAACGGAACATCGAAGAGGAGCGGTTCGCGCGTGCAGCTGAGGAGGAGTTGCTTGACCGCAAATGTTCCGCTCATCAACGGTTGTTTTAAAACAATGGAGATGAAAGGGGAGAAGATTCATGTCAATTGTACCAGTATGGCTTGTGATGTGGATGAAACAGACGGGAGACTCGACTTGACTCAGGCTAAAGGGGGGATATCGGTGCTCCGCGTGCTGTTGTTGACGGTCGAATTTCACGAATTGTTCAAAATGTGGCGGAAGCGCTCCTTGTCTTCTTTGGTAAAATAAAATCTAGAAGAGAAGGTCAAGGAGGGAACGGGGATGTTCGCCATTGTCATGTCGATCATCATTACCGCGTCGATTGCGCTTGTTGTCGCCGCGGAAGTCAGCGTTGAGGCAAGAGCGTAAGCACGGCGGTTCTTCTGCATCGGGAGGGGGATAAGCAGGCGGACCGCATCAGCAGAACGTTGGCATCAATCGTTTTTGATTGGTCAGGTCATTGCCGGCTCATTTCGGGCCGGTCTATTTTTGTCGTAAAGACACGGACAACATCGCCCCTGCATATACATAACGATAGGCGGTTTCCGCCGATGACAGCAGGCGGGGGTGAGAGCATGTCCGGCATTTTCACGGCGTTTACGTTTCTGTTGAAAGAGCTGACGTTTCTTGTCTCGTATATTAAAAACAATGCGTTTCCCCAGCCGTTAAGCGCTCAAGAAGAGGAAAAGTATTTGGCGCTGATGGCAAAAGGCGACGAGCAAGCCCGCAACCGGCTCATCGAACACAACTTGCGCCTTGTTGCCCACATTGTGAAAAAGTTTGAAAATACGGGAGAAGAGGTCGAGGATTTAATCTCCATTGGCACGATCGGCTTGATCAAGGCGATTGAAAGCTATTCGCCGGGCAAAGGAACGAAGCTGGCGACGTATGCGGCTCGATGTATCGAGAACGAAATCCTAATGTCGTTAGTGTGCGGAAATAAATTACAATCTATAATATAACGAATTTTCCGCGCAAATCTGCAACATTTTGTTTTCAATGTAATCTAAACGAGTGGCGCATACATCAACCGGCATTTTAAACACATCCTGCATCTCACATAATATAAAATCTCGTTTTGCTGATAAGTCAATATATGTAAGCATGTGATAAGGAATTGCCGCGAATAGCATAAACCGGTTCGCCTGGATTTCTTGGTAATCTCGAAATGACTTGGACATGTTCAACTGATCCCCCACGTGCAACAATAAATGTCCAAGTTCATGAAAAAACACTTCACGCCGTTTAACAGAATCAAATCGCAAGTCTTTATGCAGCCCAATAATGCGGCAATCACTCCAATAGCCGAATGATCTTGATGCATAAACGATAGCAATGTCAAAGATATCCGCTAAATATTGCTCGTCGAGCTGATACGGATACAAGATGCCATGCTGTTTATAAACGTTTGATATATGCATTTCCAGATCGCCAGGCTTATATAAATAGTTCATTTCTCCCTCAACCTTTGTTGTATCATTTGCCTTTAATTATAGAAACATACGTTCTTTTTTGCAAGAAGAACATGGTATAATGATGGGAAATGAGAGGATGTGGAAGATTATGGGGAATGCGAAGCATCTTAATAGTTCCGAAAGCCACTCTCTCTAGGAGTGGCTTTTTTGGTGTTTTCTTGCTTGACGTTCTCTCCAGGGCAAAATTTTTGTTTCAACATATGTGATGTCCGATGTTCGCATTTTTCGCATATCGGCTTCCACGAGTGCAGCATTTGTAAATGTCCCAGATGTAATAAACCATGTTCCGATGCAGCCATGGTTCTTCTTGGCGCTGTCAAGTTCACGTATATCTTTAACCGTCACCTGGCTTTTGGAACGATAGTAGTGCTTCACTTGTACCGCTATCTTAAGACCGTCTGCCTTATTAGTGACAACGATATCGACGCCCCCGTCTTTTGCCTCAGGTGTTTTGATCGGCTGCCAGCCGGTTGATTTTAAGTATAAATACACAAGTTGCTCGAATTCCAACCCTGATAAATGCTCAAGTGGCGTTTGCAAAATAACGTGATCCGAACGAACGCCGTATTTTCCAGTTGCCGTTTTGATGCCTTTCTTGGACTCCGATATTTTTTTCTGAGGGGATTGTCTTTTCCTTGTTGAAGATTTGACAGGGATTAATGATTCAATCAGGGCGACAACAAAGGCTGTTCCAAAAATCAAAAGTCCTAAGAAAACATATGGATTGTTAAACTTTGAACGGATAAGAAAAATGACAACCAAAAAAGTGAATCCGCCTAATCTTGCCAGCGTTTGTCTATCTCGTTTATTCATGATTTTTTCCTTTCTTGCTGGGCTCTCCATTTTACGTATTCAATGTGTTTCTTTATTTCATCGATTTCTTCTTCAGTTAATCCTTCGGTGTCGAAAAAGAATAGATTTGTTTGTTTTTTAGATTCCACTGTTGTCTTGCCGGTCAGCAAATAATCTGTTGAAACCTCAAATAGATCAGCAAGCTTGAGAAGCGTTTCATAGTCAGGTTCTCTTTTTCCTTGTTCATACATTGCATAGGTAGTACGGCCTACGCCAATCTTTTTTGCTACATCTTCTTGCCTCATATTCAATTTACTTCTAAGTTCCTGTAAACGATTCCCTAAATCGACCATTGTCAACATCCTCCTTAGGTTTAATTATAGTCACAAAAAGTGACAAAAAAATAATTTACACAAATAGTGTATTTTGATATTGACATTACACGAATTGTGACATATACTTTGATTAACGATACGCGTTTTGTGACTTTACTTTAAAGGAGGTGATAACCTAATGAGGAAATGGCTAAAAAACATGCGTCTAAACAAAAAGATGACTCAAAAAGAACTCGCTGAATTAGCTGGGATTTCAAGAAGTACTTACGCTATGATTGAAAACGGCCAAAGAAATCCCAGTGTCGAAGTGGCAAAGCGAATCGCCAACGTTCTTTCTTTCGATTGGACATATTTTTTTGAGGATAAATGTCACATTTCGTGTATTGCGACTGCATAATTTAATGCCTATACATCCATTGTATTGAAAAGGAGTGAGAGAGTGAGAGTAAAAATTTCGCTCATCGTTGAGGAAAAAGAACACGTCAACAGAGCAATCGGATGCATTGATCATATGCTCGATGCAGTCATGACAAAAGATTACAAAGCTGCACGGCAAGTCATTAAATCGTTTGAGTCTGTGTTGGACAAGTTGCAAGAGATCGAGATGAAAAAAGCTCGAAACATGGGGCTATAAGGGTGGTAAGGGGGAAACTTGGATGAAAGTAACGATCATAAAGGGACCAATGTTCAGCCAAGTGGAGAAAGATGTGTATGCATACTTGGCTCAAGTCTTGCCCGATGAATATAAAAAAGTGCAAGAAAGACGGAGCGCTGATGAAAAAGCGTCATAAAAAAAGCAGCAAGCGCCCTAACGCTCACTGTCCTAAAAAATATGCCTATTAAAAATATAACATAACGAAGAAAGTCCAAAAAGGGGGACTCCGAATGGTGACAAAACAAAAGGCCGATCCGATGCAAAAATATGTTCCGATTGTAATGCGGTGGATCGAGGAAGCGTTTGATATGACCGCTATCCAAGTCGAAGATTTTTCCGTGTTTCCAGCAGGAAAGCTGATCCGCGATGAAAACGGACACACCATGGTAGTGTTTTACGATGTTTGGACTGATCAAGTGAAATATACATTCCCGAAAAAGTGAGGATCACAGTATGCAGGCAGCACTTGACTTTCAAATGAGTCTTGAGAGGCTTTTTCCATCAGCGAAAAAGCCCCTCAAGATTATTCGACTGATTGGCTATTCACGGATGAACAATGAATCTGATCCGCAAAAAGCATACAGTGTCGCGAAACGGCCTTGCATGAAGGGATGGCAAGATCTAAATCGCCCAGGCATGACAGAAGGAGAGATTCGTGCCTGGTTGCGGCAAAAAGGGTGGACAGGTCTTGTTATTCCAGACGGGTATGACGTTATTGACATCGACGAGCAGGAAGAAGGGGAGATGCTTCTTAAGGCGCTTTTGCGTGAAGGATATAAATTTCATGCGATTCGCACAATACGAGGCTTTCAATTTTTCTTTCGTTCGACAGGGAAAATCAAAGGACAAGACGCGACAGTGCTCATGGCTGGCGGCTTTGTCGGCGACTATCGGCTTTCCGGGCGCGGTCAAGTGGTTCTTCCAAGCGAAAATACAGGCGGACGCGAATGGGTACATATTGCCGACGGAGAACTGTCGCCGATGCCAATTTTCTTTGAACGCTTAAAAAAAATTGACAAAGCGCAACGCCCGTTTCCAATCCCGATGCCCGAGGGTGGACGTAATAATGCGTTATTTTCCCATTGTTGCCGTCTGGTTGAATTTGGTTACACCCAAGAACAAGTCCGTGAAATAGCCAGCTTCCTAAATCGCTATTTTTTTCTTCCTCCATTAGACCAGCGTGAATTTGCAAACACATTAAATAGTGCATTGAAACATGAACCAAGTGGAACGGACTATTTTGCACCGCTACCGATGCCTTCTCCATCGCGAAAAGAAGGGAAAAAGTTCAACCTAACGGAAATGGGCAACGCCGAACGACTTGTCGCGCGGAACGGTCAAAACTTGCGCTATTGCGTCGAATTTGAGGAATGGCTCATCTGGGATGGAAAAACATGGGTAGAGGACAAGAAAAAGCAGATTGAACGCATTGCAATTCGGACGTTTCGCGAAATGTATGCAGAAGTAGCACAAGAAGAAAATAACGATGCACGAAACGAACTGCTGAAATGGGCGAAAGCAAGTGAAAAAAGCTCCGTATTCCTCAACTCAATCGCCAGGGCGGAAGCGATGTTGCCGATCAGCCAGGATGAGCTGAACAAGGATAAATTTTTGCTGAATTGCGCAAATGGCGTGGTGGATTTACGGACAGGAGAATTGTTGCCGCACGACCGCAAATATATGATGACTAAAAATACGCATGTGAATTATGATCCAAATGCAAAATGCCCTACGTGGATTGCATTCCTAGAGTCCATCTTTCGTGATGGTGATGAAGTTAAGCGAGACATTATCGAGTTTTTACAAAAAGCGATCGGATACGCACTAACGGGTGATATATCCGAGCAAGTCGTCTTCTTTTTATGGGGAACGGGGCGAAACGGTAAATCAACGTTTATCAACACTGTCAAGGCGTTGCTAGGAGACTATGCAAAACAGACGAACTCCAATACATTCACGGCAAAAATGAACGATTCAGGGATCAATAACGATATTGCCCGACTGCATGGAGCACGTTTTGTATCAGCCGTTGAGAGCGAAGACGGCCAGCGCCTCAGTGAATCGCTCATCAAGCAGCTGACGGGAGGCGAACCGATCACAGCCCGTTTCCTACGCAAGGAATTTTTCGAATTTGTGCCTGAATTCAAGATTTTCTTCACGACAAATCATAAGCCAATCATCAAAGGCGATGATGAAGGGATATGGCGACGTATTCGTCTTGTGCCATTCACGTATACGATCCCAAAAGAACAGGTAGACAAGCATCTACCTGAAAAATTGCTGAATGAGCTTCCAGGCATTTTGCGTTGGGCTGTTGAAGGATGCTTGAAATGGCAAAAAGAAGGTTTAGGCGAGCCGGACGAAGTGAAAAACGCGACGGATGAATATAAAGAGGAAATGGATCTGCTCAGCAATTTTTTGAATGATTGTTGTGTGATCCATCCAGGAGCAAAAGTCCAGCTGAACGAGTTGTATAAGGAATATATCAGCTGGTGCGAGGAAAACAGTGAAATCCCGTTGAAAAAGCAAAAGTTTTCTGCGAGATTGGTGCTGCGCGGATTCGAAAAACGGAAATCCACCGGAAACAAAACATTCTTTTTCGGCATCGGTCTTTCCGCTGAAAGTTATAAAGTTACCTCCAGTTACTCAAATTCCGGTAAATCGCCTATAGGCGATAATTTTGAGGAAATACCGAAAAATAAGTCACTTGAGGTAACTAGTAACTTAGTTGAGGAAGAAATATAGTTACTTAGTTACCATGAGTTACCCGTTTTTAGGAATATTCTCTATGGGTGAATTATACGGAAAATACCCCTTTTTAAGTAACTTGAAGTAACTAAGTAACTGATAAGGGGGAGTTATATGTTATATAACATTTTTTACAGATTAGAAAATCTAAATATTCAAATAAAAGTAAAAAACAACAAAATCAGCTTGCTTTATAAAGATGGGAGCTTGCCAATGGATTTAAAAAAACAAATCCAGCAGCACAAGGAGGAAATCAAAAGGCGGTTGGAAGAAAATGAACAAGCCCGGCGGTATGGATTTTTGATATATGCGTATGGAGAGCTTTATGAGTTCCGATATGGGAAAGGATCGTACTTGTTTATTGAGCGGGAAGGAAATAAAGCTATCGTTTGGCGAGGAAGCTACATTCACGGTGATCCCCGTCCGTATCGAATAAAAGTTTTAGCTAATCGCGTTCCTTTTCATCATGCATTGGCCGAAGCAGTTGGTTTCATAGAATGGCTAAAAAGGCAGGAAGGACGAGCAAATATATATTCTCTATAAAGAAGGGGGAGTAACATGACTGCTTTTAAATTATACTTACGCGAGGCGATCGAACAAGTTAGGGTTAAACGGATTGAGCAGTTGCAGGCTGCGGGGTACAGAAAAACTGTTGAGGGGCGTTTATTGGATGAATTAACGCTGTCAGAACTGAATCACGAATATCATTGCCTTAAAGAACAAAAGGGGAAATGAGGAATGTTTCGATTTTTTTGCGAACAGTGCGGATTTGAAATTTGGAGCATCGAGGTAATTCCAAAACTAAAATGTCAATGCGGGATATATTCCCAGTGTGAAGAAAAGGAGTGTGGGATCAATGAATAGTAAAGTAAGAGACTTCTTGGAGACAGTAGTCTTCTCCGGCTTGTTTCTGATTATCATGGGAGGATTCATCTGCTATCTAGTCCGGTGATGGAGGTGTGAAAAATGTATTTGTCCCAGGTGAAATCAAATGGCAAGCGATATATTTATCTGTGTGTGTATGATGGTAGTCAGGAATATTCAACGAGACGCGAACGGCGAGTATATGCCTTCGGGGAGGCTAGGCAGGCGTTGAAGAAGATGCGCCGGTGGAAAAGGAAATTTTATGAGTTTCCACAAGAACTAAAAGAACTTGGATGTTCAGAACAAGATTTAAACGACTGGATTACAACGATTGAAACGGGGAAAACAAAAACGGGAAGGAATTTTATAGTAAACGTGTAAGTTTTTAAAGATATTATATATATCTATAAAAATGCACGACGCGGTTTTTAATGTTTTAATCTATACGGAGAATAAAGCAGAATTTTATAAAAGGCATGTTGGCCGGGCGAAGCTGTCTTCGCCCGGTTTCTGCACTGATATGACCAAAATTTTTTGGTGATATGAAAGAGCCAAGCAGGCTTGTACATTTAAATTGTGAGGGGTGAATATTATGAATGGCCAATCATCCAATATTACATATGTTGAGATGCGCGGACATACCGTCATCGAAACGAAAGAAGGAAATATTGTGGTCATACATGAGATCACCCTTGGCGATGTCGTCATTTCTGTTATATTAGCGGCTATGTTGATTTTTATGGTGTTAGAGCGATTTATGAGGAGGTAGGATGATGTACAGCCTGATTTTTGCGACTCCTAAAGATATTTTAGGTGCCTACCTCGTCATCATCGGATCGTGCTTGATATTGCATCCCATTGTGATGTTTTTGGTTTCAGCTCTGAAAGGGGCGAAACAGCGATGGTAACCACAGGAACGCTGGTTGCCTATGCATTTAAGGTTGTATTTGGTAACGGCGATGTCATCACTGCGTTAGCATCCTGGGCGATTTTTTTGACATTCTGTTTCGTGGCGACGGCGATTTATCAGGCGATGAGATAAGGAGGGAGAAAATGTCCAGTATCGGGAATGTGTTCGATTGGTCGTTTTTTTGGGGTGTTTTCGGATTTTTATTGAAAACTGTTGCTCCCTTCGTCATGCTTGTCGTCGCCATTGTCGCCGTCGGGATGCTGTTGCATGGCGTGATCGTGGCGATCAGATCGAGGTCGTGATAAGATGCCACAGTTTCAGACGTTTTTTACGCCAGCGAGGTTGGATGAGTTTTGGTATTACGTCAAATGGATTTTGTTTTATGCGGCACCTGCCATTATGATCATGGCAGCGGCCGGTGCTATATCGCTGTTGATCCTGGTCATTAAAAAAAGTTTTGCCAATGAAAACGAGATCAACAGACAGGATGAGACTGATGATTATGAAATACGACGGTATTAGGTTTCAACTAGCATTGCTAGTGAAATAAATCTTATTAAATCAAGGAGGAATCATTCATGCCTGCTTTAGGTGCCGCTATTGATCTTTCTGGGCTGACGTTGCCGTTTTCGGTTTCAGATTTAATCGGCAGTGTCAACAGCCTCATTTCTTGGGTGGGTCCGTTTGTGTTGCTTGCCTTGGCGCTTGGGTTCGCACCGAAAATCATTTCTTTTATCAAGTCTATTTTTGGACGCGCCACGGCTAAGTAATGAGCCAAAAAAGGGGGATGTCACTGTCCCCCTTTTTTAACATAGGGGGCGTGGGATATATTATATGGTTAAAAAAATGACATTGATGATTTTAGCCATAGCGGTTGCATATGTGATGATCTTGCCCGATCGATCGTATGCAGCTGATGCAGTATGTTCAAACGGCGAATGTATCTATGGATATTTTGGATCCCAAAGCGGCGATGCAATCCTTTGGGCAGACAGTATATATCATGACGACAACTGGACAAGGGTAAAAATTCAAGGATCCGGACAAGGTGCACTGCAATGGTTTGATGCGTCGGGGAATTTATTGGGATCATCAGCCTTGGCTGGATTTTCTGATTATAACTTTCCTCCAGGAGCAAAAGGTTTTAGGATTCGGGCATCAGTAGGAGAATTTCATGCGTTAGAGGCATGGTCTGATAATGATTTATCAAGGCATGTAGTTTTTATGGGGGCTGATTCGGCTGGAAACAGCTGTATTGGTTGCGACCTATTCAATTGTCCTGGATGGAGTCAGTATATGGGGAAGCTCAATGAAATTAGAGATGCCATCCCTCCTGCGCCGAACTGGAACCAAGTCGCGGCCATTTTTCGCGATACGATTGTGCCGAAACTTGTAGCCGACCTTGAAGTGATGTTGGGAACAGCGCCGTCACCGCCTGCAGAGCCGCCAGATCTCCCGGGGGTGGACACACACGGCATTGAGAATAAAGTGCCAAGCATGCCTGATTCAGGATTGGATACATCGGGATTTACGAAAGATCGTATCGAGAGTGAAGCGCCGGAAATTGAATTTCGTGAAGACGAATCGGGAGGCTTCGATATTGTGAATCCGATAGATACTTTGCCGCCGTTGCCGGACAAGATGCCGGAGCCGGGAAACACGGATGCAGGGGGATGGGATGCCGGACATCCACAACAGCCGGATGACCAGCCAATGCCGATCCCAAAAGACCAAAGCGGGACACCGGACACCGGCAACGCGCCGATACCAAGCCAAAACAGCGACACACCGCCAAGCCCCGGTGACAACGGCGGCAACGCGCCAATACCAAGCCAAGACGACGGCATACAAGGATCAAAATACTACAAAAAACACCCTGATGATCCGGATGGGAGTGGGGGGAGGTAGTGATTAAACAATGCGGGTAAGAATAACTTTTATAGTTTGTATATTTTTTATTTCATTTTCTTTTTTGAATTCTGCTTTTGCGGCTGTAACGAGCGGTTACGTCTCTCCTGTCGTTATTAATTCTGTCAGCCCTGTAGCGGGATATAACCCCGAAAATTCTGTTGATAGTAATCTGACTTCATATACTAATTTGGGGGGGAATGGATATATCAAATATCTAATTCCTTCTGGTTCGAATTCAATGAAAATACATCTCAGAACTACTAACTATCCAGTAAACCAATATTTGGGATCATATAGAATTGTGTTTTCTAATTCTCAAGGAGTAGTTTGGGATAGTGGTAATATTAAAATTTATACAACTAGTTTAATTGCGTATGATTTTGCTATTCCGGACAAGGCTACAGAAGTCACAGTCTATTCTACATCTTACGCAGATTACTTTCCGCTGCTGGTTTATGAGGTTGAAATGACGGTGCCAATTGACAAAACACCACCACATGAAGTGACAAATCTAGTCACAACGTCATCTACTACAACGATTTTGCTTACCTTTAATAAACCTACTGATAGTGATTACACAGGAACTAGATTGTATGTAAATGGGGTTTTAGTGAAAACTTTGGGGAGTACCACAACATCTTATAGATTAACCGAATTAAAACCTAATACCACATATAATATTAGAATAACGACGTTCGATACGAGTAACAATGAATCAGAGGGGATAACAACATCGGTAAAAACTCCACCGCCGCCCGATGTTGCGAACTTGATTTTATCTCCCTCTCCCTATTCGATTTTTGCAAAATGGATAAATCCAGATGATCCTGACGGCTTAGGATTTATCGGCAATGATCTTTATTTAAACGAAAAACTCATCACATCTTTGGATAAAAACACAACGACGTATACATTTACTGATCTGAGTCCAAACACATCCTACACAGTAAAAATTGTTTCGAAATACAATGGAGGATATTCATCGTCAGGACAGACAGCAACCGCAAAGACAACAATACCGATAGAAGATATCACTGACCTGCAAGCCGACGCAAAATACGACCGTGTGAAGTTATCCTGGAAACTTCCAGATAGCGAGTTTTTCTCGCATGTGAAGATATATCGAAAAAAGATAGAACAACAATCGTTCTGGGATCAACTTTTTGGCGCGACAGCTGTTTCCGCCGCTACGACATCGGATGGCTATACGCCGATGTTTGAAACAAACGGAACGTACTGGACGGACTTGACGGTCACACCGGACACGACGTATTCGTATAAGGTGACATCGGTCAATATAGAGGGAAATGAGTCGCAAGGGGTAACGATCGAAACGAAAACACCGTCAGAGCCTGCTCCGGTCTTAACTGGTGTGGCGACAACGCAAAACGAAAACGGCGACTATATCGTTACATGGACAAGCCCCACAAAAGGATCAGTGAAAGTACTGATCGGTGGAAAGAGTTATACAGTAGTTGATGCAGCATCCCAGCAAGTAATGATTAAAAAAGAAGATATGAAGACGGACTTCTTTGGAGGATATGACGCAAAATTAGTGCCGGTCGGACAATTTGGGACAGAAGGACAGGCTGTACAAGTGCCAGCAGTAGGGAAGAAAATTGAATTCCCCATAACATTCGATGATTTCATGAAAACTGTTGTTAACATTCTCTCCTGGGCGGCTCCGCTGATCTTAGTGTTGTTTGTATTCATTTTTTGGAGGCCATTTATTGCATTTTTGCGAAAAACGATTTTCGTAAAAGGAGGGCGTATGAAGTCATGAATGTCAATATCGTACAGGAGGTCATTGAAATCGTGTTTCAACGGTACATGCCATATATTACGCCCATCCTATTTATTTTCGCAGTAGCAATGTTCGGTGAAAAGCTGATTGGGCTGTTATATAGTCTGATTCGCAGGTGATAAGCAAGTGATAACGATGATTTTTGTGCCGTTAGTAGTATCAGGCATACTCGGCGATGCGTTTGGTAAGCTCTTTGATGTCATATGGTCAGTCATAAAGTGGATAGGGCGACTGTTAAAAAAGCTGTTTCAAGGGCTTATTGATTTAATCGTCGGGTTTTTTGAAGTCATTTACGCGTTGATTGACGGGATGCTGTACTTTTTGTATAAAATCGGCGTTCTAGCTGTAAAGCTGTTTTTGCTGTTTTTCGAGCTGGCGAAAATGATTGTTTCGCTGTTTGTTGGCTTTGCAAAAACGCTTGCCAGTCTTGTATATGTTCCGCGCGGCGGAAGTGGAAACGGCTATTCTGAAATGTTAGGCAAGATTTTTGCGGCGATGCAGCCTTTGAAGTTGGAGCCAATCGCCTATATATTACTTTTTATTTTGTGGATGTTTACGGCTGTGGCAGCGATCAAGTTGCTGTCGTCGATCAGAGTAGGGGGAGATTGATGTGAACATTAAAGAGGCCATACACAGTTTCATTGATAAAATTTTCAATCCCCCGATCACATTTTTAGATATGGGTATAGAGAAGCTTCGCGCTGTTGGACAATTAACAGCACAAGGGCTGAATGTCGGAAAATACCTATCGGTATTCGGAGATTTGCCAACAGCCTGGCAGCTTGTCGTTTCATCAGCGCTAGCCTCCGTGGTCATTTTAGGATCATTGCTGATTTTCAGGTCAGTTATGCGCCTATATTACAGTCTGAAAGAAGGTGTGAAATGGTGGTAGATGCGTTTTTCTATATGTTTACGCTAGGCGCTGGCGCTGCGGCCGGCGTGGGTGTTATTGCATTTCTTGGGTGGAAAATTGTTCAATTTTCAAATAGAAAAGCGAAAAAACAGCAAAGAAGGGCGGTAATCTGATGGGATTGCTAAAGAAAAAGGAAAAGGACGAGTTTTTTCCAGGGACAAACGACATATTGATTGTGTTTGACGACGAACAAAAAACGAGTGATATACAGCGTATTGACGAAATTCGCGACGGTGCAGTGTATGTGACAGGCAAATATAAAGTGCCAATACATGACTGTGAGATTACGACTGGACCTGAGGGACGACACTTTTTCTATCGCGCTCCGTCGCGGTCGGTACAGGAAACACAACGCCTGGCAGAGCTAGAAAAAAGTATCGTACTGCGACAAATCACGTCTTATCGTCCGCCAGAGCCACCAAGCCAACTTGATATGACAAAAATCCTTTTATTCGGGCTTGTGTTCTTTGCGTTTATCATTATTGGCATTTCCAGCTGCGGAGGAGGATCGTGATGCAAAGCAATGCCGAAAAGTTACAAAGCGTCATTTCCGATGACTTGTTTCCGCAAGTGCAGCACATATCGGACGTCAAACAAGTCCTCGAAGAAATGACGACAAAGGCGCAAGAGCTGCAAGAGTGGCAAATTAAAGCGATTTTGCTGCTCGAAAGTCTTTCGAGGAATAAATACTTGCATGGAAAAACCGATCCGTATCGTGAAATTATCAACTTTATCATGCAAGGTAAGGTTCTTGTCGCTGATCCGCAATATTACATTGATACAATCGAAGCGCTTATTCCTAAACCGCCGAAGCCGGTCATTGTCGCGCCGAATGGCGTTGAGAAGGGAGGGAAACGGTAGTGGCACATCATTTCTTCATACAAGGTCCGCTCGGCGCTGGGAAAACATTGATGATGTCGCTTTTAGCTCATCACTGGCGTGAAAAGGTGCGTGCGCGTGGCGGTGATATTCAACTTTTTTCAAACTACGGCTTGAAAGATTCGATTCCTCTTGAACACTATACCGACTGGTATAAGGTAGCAGAAGCGCAAGGCAGCATTTGTTGCTGGGACGAAGCGCAAATGGCGTTTTCAAACCGCAAATGGTCGAAATACGGCGCGACGATCGCCACAGAAGTTATGATGTTTACGCGAAAAATGAAGAGCGTACAAATATATTGCTCGCCGTCAATCAACAACGTGGACAGTCGCATCCGGCAGATCGTCGAGGTTTTGATTAATGTCCGAAAGATTGGCGACCGCGGTTTTGCAATCCATTTTACGGATTATCAGACAGGTGAATTTATGCATAAACAGTTTTTGCCGATGTGGAAGGCGAAGAAAATATTTAAACTCGGACTATATGACACAGACACAATGGTGCTAGGGTTTCCGTTGCCGTCTACCGAACGAGAAGGGAACGAATTTTTCAGGACTCTTGAGGAAATACATGAGAAATCGCGTCAAACCGTAAGGAGGGCTGCCCGTGAACTACTCACTGGTGCCGGAGCACTATAAAGATAAAGATCCGCGTACATTGTTGTATCATTTTCCGTCGATACCGGTTGTGAAGTTCGCGAAAATCACACAGAAATTCTATTTTTTCAAACAGCTTGAAATCGCGCAAGACATCGTAAATCGCATGGGCTATATTTTACTTCCGTCCGCCTGTATGCACTGGGAACGAGTAAAGCAGTTTGCTGATAGGCGCATTAGGATCGGACGAAACTCCTTTTTTATGATGCGTCCTAATGAGCTGACAGAGTCTGAACGTCGCAAGTTACAAGAATATCTCGACGAAATAAAAAAAGGGGAGAAATCATGAAGATTCAATTGACAAATACGGAAGTAGGCATGTTATTGATTCACATGGGGATAATGCGCAAAGAAATCAAAAAGGCATTGAAACGAAATTATAGTTTTTTTGAGGCAAAAAGACAGCTTGCTTGTTACGATTCGATCATTGACCTGCTTGGACGTGTTGTCGATGATACTAAGAAGCTGTGTGATATAGAATTTTCAGATGAACAGAAAGAAATGCTGGCGTCATTCATATATTCGTACACCACGATCATTAAGCAGGAGGCCGGGCGTGAGAAGATTGATGCCAGTGATATTTTGCAGGCGTTTGAAAAAATAGCTGCTCGATTAGAGGGAGGGCGGCATGCATATGCTGAAACTATTTAAACAACTGGATTTTTGGCTAAGCCTAGTTATGGCCTTATGTGGCATTGCACTGAGCTATATCATTGTTCCGTATTTATTCCCCGATGTAATGGAAGGCATGTTTGCAACGTGCTTACTAACTGGTCTGTTTATCGGCGAATTTTTAGGGGAGACGAAACATTTGATGAAAGCAATAATTAACGAAAGAATAGCAACAAAGGAGCATATACATGAAATCAGACCTGACAACAGGTAGCATGTGTGGACATGTTATCTGTTTTTTTTGTTTGGTCATTTGTACAAACGATAAGCGCATATCCTTCAGCAAGAGGGGGTATGCGTATGCGCGTCCGCATCATATATGGGGAGCATACTGACAAGGCAATTAAGGACTGCTATCATTATTTAATAAAGATATACATGTTAAGAAGGGAGATAGCCCAAAAAGATGAAGGCGATCTACGCAAGAGTATCGACGGAGGAATCAGCTCAAAAGGGGTATTCGATCGCTCACCAGATTGATGAGGCCAAGAAAAAAGCAGGAACAGACCAAGTGCTGATATATACGGATGAAGGCTACTCCGGGGAATTTTTAGAGCGCCCAGGGCTTGAAAAGCTGCGGGATGATGTAAGGAAAGGGCTTATTGAGGCCGTTATCGTTTATGATCCCGATCGCTTAGCGCGAAATCTTATGCATCAGTTGCTCATTGACGATGAGCTGCGCAAAAATAACGTTGAACTCATTTTTGTGAACGGAGAGTACGAAAATACGCCTGAAGGCAAGCTGTTTTTTTCACTCAGGGGAGCTATCGCCGAGTTCGAAAAGGCTAAGATCAGAGAGCGAACAATGGCAGGCAGGTTACGAAAAGCGAAAGAAGGCAAGATTGTCAAAGATGATAAGATTTATGGCTACGATTATGATAAACAAACGGGCCAACTTGTGATAAACGAAGAAGAAGCAGAAATTGTCCGATTTATTTTCGACAGTTTTATCGGCCAGGATCGTTTTAAAGGGATCAATGGGATTGCTCATTACCTGACGGAGAAAAAAGTGCCAACGAAAACAGGTAAAACAGTCTGGCATCGTCAAGTGGTGCGGCAAATCCTGATGAATGAAACGTATATGGGGAAAAGGCCGCAAAACAAGTGGAATACGGAGGGAATGATTGCAAACCGGTATCGCAAGGATCAGAAAGTGCCCATGACGTTGCGCCCAAAAGAGGAATGGATTTATGTCGATGTGCCTGCGATCGTTACGGAGGAACAGTTCAGGAGAGCGCAAATCCTGTTAGAACAGTCCAGGCGCCGATATGCTAAAACGACCAAGCATAAATACTTGCTGTCCGGCTTATTGCGTTGCGCCCAGTGCGGCAATACGATGACAGGGCGATATACGAAGAATTGGGGGAAGTATTATCGCGAGTATACGGACATAAAGAACACAGCAGGCGCTAAGTACAGGGGCTGCGGGATGACTGTTAGAGCGGACGAAATTGAAAAAGTTGTATGGTCTCATTTAATGGACATATTCAACAATCCCGATCGGTTACACGATTTCCAGCCTGAGAGAACAGATGGCAACTTTGAAAAAGCAGAGCTCGACAGGCTGGCGAAAGAAATTGAACGGGCCAGGAAAGGGCGTAAACGCCTGTTAAACCTTGTGACAATATCCGACGATATTGACTTAGAGGAAATCAAAGAGGAAATCCGTCGTCTGCAACAGCGGGAGAAGGATTTAACAGAGCAATACGCTCAGTTGGAACAACAATTAAGGGCACTGCAAGATACAAAACCTAGCGAGCATATATTACGTGAAGCGATAGACTTTTTCATGCGGCATAAAGATGAATTAAGCTTTGAGACAAAGCAAGCAATAGTGCGCAAAGCGATCAAAGAAATTCGTGTACTTGACAAAGATGATATTGAAATTATTTTGTTTTGATTTACATTTATTTCCGCACACTAATGACATTAAAAACGAAATCCTGATGCACCTGCGTTCATTAAAAAAAACGCGCAAAGACGTCTCGTTGCATGAGCCAATCGGCCAGGACAAAGAAGGAAACGAAATCAGCCTGCTTGATATTTTAAAAGCCGAAGGCGAAGACATCGCCGATGAAATCCACTTGAACATGGAGCTCGAACAAGTCAAGCAATATATCAGCGTGCTTGATGAGCGGGAAAAAGAGGTGATCATCAATCGCTTTGGCCTCGGTCGGCAGCGGGAAAAAACACAGCGTGAAATCGCCAAAGAGCTCGGCATCTCGAGAAGCTATGTCTCGCGCATTGAAAAACGGGCATTAATGAAAATGTTTCACGAATTTTATCGGCAGGAAAAAGAAAAACGGCGGTCATAACAAAAGCGGGTTGCTGGTGCAGCGACCCGCTTTTTCAGTAGTGGAAGAATAGAAATTATTTTAAAAAACTGAATTCTTTCATTTGTATCCTTTGATGAAGCGATTTCAATCAAAAATATTGACAGATTTTATTTTTAAAAGTAAAATAATTTTGTCGTCTTTTGTCTAAATTTGTCTAAAGGAGGCGAAAAAGCATCATGCGCAAGATCGGCTTGGCATGGCAAATTTTCATCGGCCTTATTCTCGGGATTATGGTTGGGGCCATTTTTTACGGAAGCCCTAAAGTAGCGACGTATTTGCAGCCGATCGGAGATGTTTTTCTCCGTTTAATTAAGATGATCGTCATCCCGATCGTCGTCTCGAGCTTGATTGTCGGCGTCGCCAACGTCGGTGATGTGAAAAAGCTCGGAAAGTTGGGCGGCAAAACGATCCTTTATTTTGAGATCATTACGACGATTGCCATTATCGTCGGCCTCTTGGCAGCGAACATTTTCCAACCAGGCGTCGGCGTCAATATGAAGTCGCTTGAGAAAACGGATATCCAGTCGTATGTCGATACGACGAACGAAGTGCAGCACCATTCGATGGTTGAAACATTTGTCAACATCGTGCCGAAAAACGTGTTTGAAGCGCTGTCGACCGGGAATATGCTGCCGATCATCTTCTTCTCGGTGATGTTCGGGTTGGGCGTAGCCGCGATCGGTGAAAAAGGGAAACCGGTGCTTCGCTTTTTCCAAGGCACAGCGGAAGCGATGTTTTATGTGACGAACCAAGTGATGAAGTTTGCGCCGTTTGGCGTTTTCGCCTTGATCGGCGTGACGGTGTCGAAATTCGGCGTCGCTTCGCTCCTTCCGCTCAGCAAGCTTGTTGTGCTCGTTTATGCGGTCATGGCGTTCTTCGTGTTGGTGGTGCTTGGCGCTGTGGCCAAATTGGTAGGTACAAATATTTTCCATATTATAAAAATCTTAAAGGATGAATTAGTGCTTGCCTATAGCACGTCGAGCTCGGAAACCGTGTTGCCTAAGGTTATGGAAAAAATGGAGAAATTCGGTTGTTCAAAGGCTGTAACATCCTTTGTCGTTCCGACCGGCTATTCGTTCAACTTGGATGGGTCGACGCTCTATCAGGCGCTGGCGGCTGTCTTTATCGCTCAACTGTACGGCATCGACATGCCGATTTCGCAGCAAATCTCGCTTGTGCTCGTTTTAATGGTGACGTCCAAAGGGATTGCCGGTGTCCCAGGCGTATCGTTTGTCGTCTTATTGGCGACGCTTGGCACGGTTGGCATTCCAGTTGAAGGATTGGCGTTTATCGCCGGCATCGACCGCCTTTTGGACATGGCGCGCACAGTGGTCAACGTCATCGGCAACTCGCTGGCGGCGGTTGTGATGTCGAAATGGGAAGGGCAATATAACGAAGAACAAGGAAAACAATACATCGCTGAGCTGCAGCAGCAAAGCGCCTAAGAGAAAAGTGGCTCAGATGTGTTGATTAACCAATAATAACTATGTATATAGATGCAACAAAGAAGTTTAACATATCCTTGACAGAAAAGTGGTTTGCCCATTTTCGACTGTCGAAGGCAAGCGTGTGGCTTGCCTCCGCCACGCCTTAGCGTGACGGAAGACCGAACAACGCCGCTTCACAGACCCATTCATGGGTCTGGAAGCGGCGTTGTTCGGTCACTCGACAGTCGGATGCAATGACCGGCAAAGACGAAAAATGTTCAAGCTTTAAATTGCATCTATATAGATGATCATCGACACTCGTGAAAGCGGCTGAATGATCAGCCGCTTTTCCCGTTTTGTTGGCAAGGAACGTATAGTATAATGAAAAAATGGACAAGGAAGCGAAAGACAAGGAGGAAAAACGGTGCACGAAGTCATTCAATCGATGTTTTCCTTTTTGACCAGTTTAGGCTATGTCGGCATCGCTCTCGCCTTGATGGTGGAAGTGATCCCCAGCGAGATCGTGTTGGCTTATGCCGGTTATTTGGTAGCGCGGGGGGATGTCTCATTTGCTGGGGCCGTGGCAGCTGGGACAATAGGCGGCACGGTGGCGCAGTTGTTTTTGTATTGGATGGGCTACTATGGCGGACGGCCGTTTCTAGATCAGTATGGGAAATATGTATTGATCCAGAAAAAACATTTGGATGTGGCGGAACGCTGGTTTGCGAAATTTGGCCCCGGCGTCATTTTCAGCGCCCGGTTTATCCCCGTTGTCCGCCATGCGATTTCGATCCCCGCCGGCATTGCGCGGATGAAGTGGTTGCCGTTTACGATTTACACGGTGTTGGCCATCATCCCATGGTCCATCTTGTTTATTTGGTTGGGAGAGCAGCTTGGCCAACGATGGCGGCAAATTGACGAGATGGCGGCGCCATACGTCCGACCGGCTATTGCAGCGGCGGTGGCGGTGGCGGCGATTTACATCGTTTGGCAACGACGACGCCGCGCTGCAGATGAAAACGAGCGCATGAAATAGTTGCCCGTCCGCATGCTGTCGGCTATATTTATACATGAACCATCTTTTGGCTAAATTTTTATGAAAAATGAGGGACGAACGTGAAACGTTGGATGATCATTGCGTTGCTATTCGCTGTGGGGCTATGGCTTGTGCCATACAGCGTGCCTCTTCTTTTCGCACTTGCGACCGCGCTTTTGCTCGAGCCGTCCATCCGCCGATTGCAAGAAAACTATAAGCTGAAGCGCGCGCACGCCGTCACGGCGATTTTTTCATTGTTCATCATCATTCTGGGGCTTTCCCTTTACTTTCTGGTCGTGATTTTTGTGCAACAAGTGATGGCGCTCTCGCAAAAACTGCCTTATGTGCTAAACGAAGCGACGAAAGTGCTCGACCGCCTCATTCAAACGTGGCAGTCGTATTCCAGCTCCATTCCGCAGGAAATCATCGATTCGCTTGAACGCGGCGTCAATACCGTCGAGCAAATGCTTTTGTCGTTTGCGACCAACTTGACGCAGTCGCTCGTCCATTATATTGCCGCCATTCCGGCGTTTTTGATTCATTTTTTAGTGTATTTGATCGCACTGTTTCTCATTTGCCTCGATTTGCCGCAGCTGAAGCAAGGCATGCGCCGCTATTTGTCCGAACGGACCGAACAGCGGCTTGGGATGGTCGTCGCCCAGCTGAGCAAAGCGGGGATCGGCTTTTTAAAAGCGCAGTTTTTGCTTAGTTTAATTACGTTTTTCCTCGCGCTGGCTGGCCTTTTCGTGTTGGGGGTCGACTATGCGGCGTTGATGGCGCTGGTCATCGTCGTCGTTGATATTTTGCCGATTTTAGGAACGGGTTCCGTGCTTGTTCCGTGGGGGCTCATCAGCATGGCGAACGGCAACAATACGCTTGGCATCGGGCTCATCGTGCTGTTTGTCGTCATCACCGTCGTGCGCCGGATCATTGAGCCGAAAGTGTTTTCCACCAATTTGGGCATTTCCCCGCTCGCCGCGCTCGTCAGCGTCTATCTGGGGTTTCAGCTGCTTGGCTTTATCGGGTTGTTCGTCGGGCCGGTCGTTGTCATTTTGGTTGAGGCGCTTGCCAAAGCCGGAGTCATTAAATGGACGATCAAGCTTTGATTTTTTCGAATAAAGGTCTTTGCGGACGAAGGAGGAAAAACCGGCGAACCGCCGGTTTTTCTGTTTGGACATGGAAAAGAGAGTTTTGGCAAAGCGACGGCTAAAGAAAACCGCCCGCTGAAGGCGCGGCGGTCACTGAGTGGATGTGGACGAATCATTGACGTCGGTGCGCGGCAAAATTAAAATTTCGACACGCCGGTTTTTCATCCGCCCGGCAGCGGTGGCGTTGGAGGCGATGGGCTTGTATTCGCCATACCCTTTGGCGCTGAAATAGCGCGGATCGAGTTGCTTGTTTTCAAGCAGCACTTTCATGAAATTGACGGCGCGCATGACGCTCAGCTCCCAGTTGGAAGCAAATTTCTCATTATGGATCGGCACGTTGTCCGTATGGCCGCTGATGATGATATTGCGCGGCGGGTTCATGACGAGCAAAGCGGAGATTTCCGCCGCAAGACGCCGGTCTTTCATGCGCACTTCGGCGCTGCCGGAGTCGAATAAAATATCATCCAAAATGGTAATCGCGAGCCCTTCGTCCGTCAAGGAAGTCTGCAGTTTTCCCGTCAGCTTGTTGTCGTGGATGTAGCTGTCGATTTTCGCTTTGATTTGCCCTAATTCTTCTTTTTCCTTTCCGTTTACGGCTGGGGAAGGCTGCTTTGCTTGATGCCGTCCTTCTTCGTCTTGGGCCGGTGGAGTGATCGGCTCGATCGGGCTTTGAAAGTCAAGAACACCCGTTCCGCCGGCAAAGGCGGTGCTAAAGGCGCGCGCAATTTCTTGAAACTTCTTTTGGTCGATTTGGCTGCTCGCAAACAAGACGATGAATAGGGCGAGCAATAGCGTCAATAAATCCGCGTACGGAATCAGCCATGCCTCGCTCATATGGTCGTCATGCTTGTTCTTTTTTTTCTTAGCCATTGGCCGTTTCCCCTTGCACCAGCGCTTGGCGCCGCTCGTTTTCCGGCAAGTATGAGGCGAGTTTTTGTTCGATCATGCGCGGGGCTTGTCCTTCCAAAATGGACAGCACCCCTTCAATCATGATGTAGCGCACGCGCGCCTCTTCCTTCGATTTCCGCCGCAGTTTGTTGGCAAACGGATGCCAAAGCACATAGCCGGTGAAAATGCCGAGCATCGTGGCGACAAAAGCGGCGCTGATCGCCTTGCCGAGCTCGGCGATGTTTTCCATATTGCCAAGGGCGGCAATCAGGCCGATGACGGCCCCAAGCACCCCGAGCGTCGGCGCGTACGTGCCTGCTTGGGAAAAAATCGCGGCATTCGCTTCGTGGCGCTCTTCCATGGCGACGATTTCCTCTGTCATGACATCCCGGATGAACTCTTGCGTTTGCCCATCGATTGCCATGCTGAGTCCGTTGCGCAAAAACGGGTCGTCAATGTCGTCCAATTTCGCCTCGAGCGCCAGCAGCCCTTCGCGGCGGGCGATATTCGCCCAATCGACGAACAGCGGAATCAGTTGTTCGACCGTCGGCGTCGTTGATTCCGTGAAAATGACTTTGAAAAGCTTTGGCACTTTTTTAATTTCGTGCGTCGGAAAGGCGATGACGACCGCTGCCGCCGTCCCGACGAGAATGATGAGGATGGCGGCCGGATTGATCAATACAGCAGGCGAAACGCCCTTAAAGTACATGCCCAGCCCGACGGCAATGACACCAAGGATGATGCCGATGACCGATGTTTTGTCCAAATGAATCCCCCCGCTTTTTCCATACGAACGATCTACGCCATTGGGCGTTTTTATGAAGAAACCATATTTATCATATACTGAATATAGGAGGTTGAAAAGGGAAAAAGGTGTGACATGAGACGCAAAAAGCCGCCCGCTCCATTTAGGATGACGGAAAGGGCAGCTCCGATGATCATCATATTTTTTTCAGTTTAAACGTGCCGACCATTAAAAACGATAAAATGAGCGCCAAAAACATAAACGATTGCGGCGGGAAGTACGGGATGGCTAAATAGCCGAGCGTCATCAGCACCCCGGCGGCGGTGATCGGCAGCCCCGCAAAGTAGCCGTTGTTTTCTGTGATGTTGAAGCGAGCGAGGCGGAAGGCGCCGCAAGCGATGTACAAAACGGTGAATACCGCGCCGGGCGCGCCGAACTCATGGAACAAGCCTTGGTACATCAGCAAGGCGGGAGCGACGCCGAAGGAGACGATGTCGCTCATCGAATCGAGCTGCTTGCCAAGTTCGGATTCAATGTTCATCTTGCGCGCCACAGCGCCGTCAAAGCGATCGACAAACGCTGCTAAAAAAACGAGCAGCACGCTCATATGAAGCTGCCCTTTCAGCGTAGCCAGGACGGAAAAGCCGCCAAGCGACAGGTTTGTCATCGTCAAAATGTTTGCCACGTTTGCTTTCAGCTTTTTTAACGTATAATCTAAATAGTCCGATAAGAACAAGTTTCCCCACTCCTTTTCCAACAGAAAACGCCAAAAGAAAATTCTACTACCATTATACTCATTTTGGCGGTAATATGGAAGGTAGTAACGAATGGCGATGTTGCGCTACTGGAGGGAACGTGCTTGCGAAAATGGCTTTATCGTTTGTTCATCGAGCTGACCAATCACTCGCTTTCTTCAAAGCTGCTCGCTTCGTTTGCCAAATCGCGACTCAGCGGGCTATTGATATCATCGTATGCAAAAATTTATCATATTAACCAAGACGAAATGGAAAAAAGCTTAAAAAATTATAAGACGTTGCAGCAACTGTTCGTCCGCCGGCTGAAGGCTGGGGTGAGGCCGGTCGACGCTGATGAGCATACGGTCGTCAGCCCGGTCGACGCCGTCATTGAAGACATGGGCACGATTCGAGAAAACTGCGAAATGATCGTCAAGGGAAAGCCGTATTCCATTGCAGAAATGCTCGGCAGCGTTGAAGCGGCACAACCGTATGTGAACGGGTTCTTTTTTATTCTGTATTTAAGCCCGAGTCATTATCACCGCATCCACAGCCCAATATCTGGAGTGATCGAAAAGCAGTGGGCGCTCGGCCGCAAGTCGTATCCGGTCAACCGTCTTGGCTTAAAATATGGGCGTCGGCCGCTCGAGAAAAATTACCGCCTCATCACCGAGGTCACAGCCGGCGGCAAGCGGATGGCGATCGTCAAAATCGGCGCCATGTTCGTCAACAGCATCGAGTTGACCCATACGGGAGAGCAGCTCGTGAAAGGGGAGGAGATGGCGTATTTTTCGTTCGGTTCAACGGTCGTCTTGCTGTTTGAACGCGGAAGTTTCGCCCCTGACCCGCGCATTGTTGCGCCCATGCCGATCAAAGTCGGCGAGCGGCTCGGCTATTGGTGCGAGGCGCATGAGCGCTAAGGCTTTCGGAAACAAAAAAAGCCCGAAGGCCTTCGCTTATGAGGACAGCTTAATTTTGTGGGTCAATGAACGGCGCTGGATTTCTTTTTCAATCAACTCGATGAATTCCGGGCTGAGGTTGAGTTCTTTCGCCTTGAAGTACGACTCGATCAACAGCTCGTCGGACAAATGTTTCATCGGGGGCGTCCTCCTTTTTTGGATGGAATATGCCAAACATGTCATACATATAATGGTAGGTTACTTACAATGTACCATGACTTGTGAAAGAGAACAACCGTTCTGTTATCCACAGGAAGCGGTGGATAACATGTGGAAAACATGTTTATAAAGAGTAGGAAGTGTGATGGCCAGCTTGTGTATAATGTGGGCAACAGTTATCCACAAGATGGAGAGATGCAAAATTTGTCGAAAATTTTTTCTGTTTATCATTGGCAAACTTTGTTTTGAAACAAACGATCAAATTCGCTATGATGGGAAAAGCAAATGGAAAGGCGGGTGTCCGGCATGCTTCACTACTTTTTGCCAAGCCAGTTTGCCAAGCGTGTGATCGACATTACTCCGGATGAGCTGAAACAAAAAGGGGTCAAAGGGATCATCACCGATCTGGACAATACGCTCGTTGAATGGGATCGGCCGAGCGCCACCCCGGAGCTGGCCGCATGGTTTGATGCGATGAAGCAGGCGGGCATTAAGGTCGTCATCGTATCGAATAATAATAAACAACGCGTGCAGTCGTTTGCTGAGCCGCTTGGCATCCCGTTCATCTTTGAAGCGCGCAAACCGCTGACACGCGCGTTTTTGCAGGCATTAAAGATGATGGAGCTTAAGAAAGAGGAAGTCGTCGTCATCGGCGATCAGTTGCTGACTGATGTGCTTGGGGGCAACCGGCTCGGACTGAACACGATTTTAGTCGTCCCGGTCGCCCAGACGGACGGATTATGGACGCGTTTCAATCGAAAAATGGAGCGGAGAATTTTAAAGGTGATGCGCAAAAAAGGGATGATTTACTGGGAGGAATGATCGTGGAGCCACAACTGCGTTGCATCGGCTGCGGAGCGGCCATTCAGTTTGACGATCCGAAAAAGGCGGGCTATGCGCCGAAAAGCGTGCTCGAAAAAGACGAGGAAGAAATCATTTGCCAGCGCTGCTTCCGCTTGAAACATTACAACGAAGTGCAAGACGTGCCGCTTGATGACAGCGATTTTTTAAACATGCTGCACCGCATCGGGGAATCGAAGGCGCTTGTCGTCAACATCGTTGACATTTTCGATTTCAACGGCAGCTGGATTCCTGGCTTGCCGCGGTTTGCGGCCGAGAATCCGATTTTGCTTGTCGGCAACAAGGCGGATTTATTGCCGAGGTCGGTCAAATACCCGAAGCTGCTGCGCTGGATGCGCCGCATGGCGGAAGAGCTCGGGCTGCGTCCGGTTGACGTCTGCCTTGTCAGCGCAGCGAAAGGAATTGGCATGGCGAAGGTGATGGAAGCGATCAATCGCTACCGTGAGGGCGGCGATGTCTACGTCGTCGGCTGCACGAATGTCGGCAAGTCGACGTTCATCAATCGGATCATTGAAGAGGCGACCGGCAAAGGGAATGTGATTACCACGTCATATTTCCCGGGGACGACACTCGATATGATCGAAATTCCGCTTGAGGGTGGAGCGACGCTGTATGATACGCCGGGGATCATCAACCATCACCAAATGGCGCACTTTGTTGATGCGCGCGATTTGAAGATCATTACGCCGAAGCGGGAAATCCATCCGCGCGTTTATCAGCTCAACGAAGGGCAGACGCTCTTTTTCGGAGGCTTGGCCCGCCTCGATTACATCAAAGGCGGGCGCCGCTCGTTCGTCTGCTACATGGCCAATGAGTTGACGGTTCATCGGACGAAGTTGGAAAAAGCCGACTCCCTTTATGCCAATCAGCTTGGCGATTTGCTGTCGCCGCCAAACAAACGCTATGCCGCTGAATTTCCGCCGCTTGTGCCGCGCTCGCTGTCTGTCAAAGAGCGGAAGACGGACATCGTTTTTTCCGGACTCGGCTGGGTGACGTGCAACGACCCGGGTGCCCAGCTCGTCGTCCATGCTCCAAAAGGGGTCGACGTATTTATCCGTCAATCGTTGATTTAATGGAAAGCGGGAGGGGAGAAACGTGGAAAAGGTATACGGGTTGATTGGGTTTCCCGTCGAGCACTCGCTGTCGCCGCTCATGCATAATGATGCATTCGCCCGTTTGGGCATTCCGGCGCGCTATCATTTGTTTTCCGTCGAACCGGGGCAAGTCGGGGCGGCGCTTGCTGGCGTGCGGGCGCTCGGCATCGCCGGGGTGAACGTGACGATTCCGCACAAACTGGCGGTCATTCCGTTTTTGGACGAAGTGGACGAACATGCGCGCCGCATCGGGGCGGTCAATACGATCATCAACAACGACGGCCGGCTCGTCGGCTATAATACAGACGGGCTCGGTTATGTCCAAGCGTTGGAAGAGGAAATGAACATCACCTTGGACGGCAAGCGGATTTTGCTGATCGGCGCCGGCGGCGGCGCACGCGGCATTTACTTTTCATTGCTGTCGACGGCAGCCAAGCGCATCGATATGACCAACCGGACGGTGGAAAAGGCGGAGCGGCTCGTCCGCGAAGGGGAGGATGGCCGCTCGGCGTATTTTTCACTCGCCGAGGCGGAAACGCGGCTTGACGAATACGATATTATTATCAATACCACTTCTGTCGGCATGCATCCGCGTGTCGAGGTGCAGCCGCTTTCTCTTGAACGGCTGCGCCCAGGGGTGATCGTTTCCGATATTATTTACAATCCACTGGAAACAAAATGGCTGAAAGAAGCGAAAGCCCGCGGCGCCCGTGTGCAAAACGGCGTCGGCATGCTCGTATACCAAGGGGCGCTAGCGTTCGAAAAGTGGACCGGCCAATGGCCGGATGTCAACCGGATGAAACAGCTTGTCATCGAAGCGTTAAGGAGGTAACATATGCTAACGGGAAAGCAAAAACGGTTTTTGCGCGCTCAAGCCCATCATTTGAAACCGATTTTCCAAGTCGGCAAAGGCGGCGTGACGGAAGCGATGACCGAACAAATTGCGGCGGCGCTCGAAGCGCGCGAGCTGTTGAAAGTGAGCGTTTTGCAAAACTGTGAAGAAGACCGCTGCACCGTCGCCGAGCAGCTCGCGGCTGGAACGGGGGCGGAAGTCGTGCAAGTGATCGGCAATACGATCGTCTTATACAAAGAATCGAAGGAGCATAAACAAATCGTTCTGCCTGATTGACAATGGGAGCAGCCACGGCAGGCGGCGGGAGGAAAGAAGATGGGAAAAATCGGGATTTTCGGCGGCACGTTTGATCCGCCTCATTACGGTCATTTGCTCATGGCGAATGAAGTGCTTGACGCCCTTCAGTTGTCAGAAATTTGGTTTCTGCCCAACCGCCTTCCTCCCCATAAGCAGCACGAACAAGTGACCAAAAGCGAAGACCGGCTGCGCATGCTCGAGTTGGCAGTGGCTGGCCATCCGCGCTTTCATATTGAGACGATCGAACTCGAGCGGGAAGGGCCTTCGTATACGTACGATACGATCCGGCAGCTTGTCGCGATGCATCCCAATGACGAGTTTTATTTCATCATCGGCGCCGATATGGTCGAATATTTGCCCCATTGGCACCGCATCGATGAGCTCATCGAGTTGGTGACGTTTGTTGGCGTCAAGCGGCCGGGGTTTTCCATGGAAACGCCGTATCCGGTCATCGAAGTTGAGGCGCCGCAGTTTGCCGTTTCTTCCTCGCTCATCCGCGAGCGGGTGCGGAACGGGCAGACGATTCGCTATCTTGTGCCGGAAGGCGTTAGACTTTATATTGAGGAGAAGGGGCTATATGGAGCGAGAACAGGCGTTACTGATCGTGAAACAACAGCTGACAGAGCAGCGCTACGAGCATACGCTTGGCGTTGTCGAGACCGCTGTTAAGCTCGCCAGGCAATACGGCGCCGACGCGAAAAAGGCGGAACTGGCGGCGATTTTCCACGACTATGCCAAATTCCGTCCGGTCGAGGAAATGAAACAAATCATTTTGGCGCAAAATATGCCCAACGATTTGCTTACTTACAACAGTGAGCTATGGCATGCGCCCGTTGGCGCCTATTTGGTGCAGACAGAAGTCGGCATCAACGATCCAGAGGTGCTGAATGCCATTCGCTACCATACGTCGGGAAGGGCTGGAATGACGGTGCTTGAAAAAATTATTTATTTGGCCGACTATATGGAACCAGGGCGCCGCTTCCCGGGCGTTGACGACGTACGGCGCTTGGCGGAAGAAGACCTCAACCGGGCGCTGTTGCAGGCGGTGAAAAATACGATCGCGTTTTTGCTTGAGAAGCGCCAGCTCATTTATCCAGATACGATTCATGCGTACAATTCACTCATGCGTGAAGTGAAGGGGGAAGCAAAACGGTGACGGAACAAGAGGCGTTGCAGCTTGTCGTCCGCGCGGCGGATGATAAAAAGGCGGAAAACATTGTCGTCTTGAACATGAAAGGCATTTCGCTTGTCGCCGATTATTTTGTCATTTGCCATGGCAATTCGGACAAACAAGTGCAGGCCATCGCCCGCGAAATTCAAGACCAAGCGGAAGAACACGGCTTAGCGGTGAAGAGGGTTGAAGGATTCCAGGAGGCGAAATGGGTGCTTGTCGATTTGGGCGACATCGTTGTGCATGTTTTTGCCAAAGAGGAGCGCGAGTATTACAACCTCGAACGGCTTTGGGGGGACGCCCCGACGGAAGACGTCGCGGCTGTGCTGCAGCCATGACCTATGCTCGTTTCGCCGATTGGTACGATGCGCTCATGGCCGAGGCGCCGTATGATGCATGGCAATCGTTTGTGGAACGGGCATTCGCCCAATACACCAAACGGCCGGGGAGACGGGTCATTGACATCGGCTGCGGGACGGGAGAGCTTGCCATCCGCCTCGCCAAGGCCGGATGGCAAGTATCCGGCGTTGATCTCTCTGAACATATGCTCGCCGTCGCCCAGGCGAAAGCCGAAGCGGCGGGAGTGGAGGTGCCGTTTTTCGAACAAAACATGGCGGAGCTCGACGGGTTTTCTGATCTCGATGGCGCCTTCCTGTTTTGCGATGCTCTCAACTATTTAACGGATGAAGAGGATGTGAAGCGGACGTTCGCCGCCGTCTCCCGCGCCCTTGGCGGCGGCGGGCTGCTTTTGTTTGATGTCCATTCGGTCTACAAAATGGACGTCCTGTTCCGCGACGCCGTGTTTGCGGACCAGGATGACGACCTCAGCTACATATGGACGTGCCATCCGCTTGACTGGCCGCACAGCGTCGGGCATGAATTAACCTTTTTCGTCCGCCGCGGCGATCTTTATGAGCGCTATGACGAATGGCATGAACAGCGCACGTTCGAGCGCGCTGTCTATGAGCGATGGCTCGATTCCGCTGGCTTTGAGGTGCTCGAAGTGACCGCCGATTTCACCAATGCGCCCCCGACCGAGACGGCGGAACGGTTGTTTTTCATCGCGCGAAAGCGGTGAGGGGCGTGTGGTGAGGGACCTTAGCAGCCAAAAAAGATGCTGTTGCAAGAGGTTGATGGAACATCACTGAAAGTGGGGAAAGAAAAAAGAGCCGGAGGGGCTCTTTTTTTATGCGCATGTGGAAAAGAAGGGGGGGAATGTATGGCCAAACGTTGCGATCGACGCGATTGACGGCTGGGAAATTGAAAAAGATGTGTGAGTTAGAAGGATTATGAAGATATTGGTCGAAATAAATAAATATAAGGCAAATGTCCTAAGAGAAAATGTCTGATGGGGGTCGAATTGAAAATGAATGATGTTTATGCTCATACGCCACGGGAATTTTGAAATAGAAGACATGCCAAGCCCAAAGAGGATCGTATCGAACAGCAATGGAAACAGCACGGTTCTTATTGGCTCAACGCCATCCCAATGATTTACATAATCCGAATATATTTCAGGAATATTTCCTCTATCTTGCCGCACATATCATCGGCATTTTGTATTGCACCCATCCAAAAGGGATGGGTGAGGATTGAAACATCAATATCTCCTCGCAAATGCCGGGCTAATAATCGATTGCACCCAGCCAAAAGGCTGGGTGAGGATTGCAACATTATCTCCTAGCTGAAGGTTCAAGGGATATCTTTTTTGCAAAACAAAGCAGGAATTTCCCTTTCTGCGTCGAATGAAACCTATGAAAATTGTTGCTTCACCTTCTCCACATCTTCTTTAAACTTCTCATGTGTTTTCGCCAGCACTTCTTCAAAGACGCCGTTCATTCGTTGTTCCAACACAGCGATTCCTTCCCCGGTAATGCCGCCTTTGACGCATACTTTTTCCTGCAACGTTGGCAATGTGTACAGATTCCGCTTGAGCAGTTCCCCAAGACCGATGATCATATCGGTCGCCAGCATCGTCGCCTGTTCCTTCGTGATGGCGGTTTTGGCCGCTGCGGCGTCGATGAAGCGCTGAAGCAAATAGCTGAAAAACGCCGGGCCGCAGCTTGAGATGTCGGAGGCGACGCGGGTGATGGCCTCGTCGATGTACACCGGCGAGGCGATGCGCCGGAGAAGATCATCGATCGTTTGCCGGCAGGCGGTCGAACAGCGTGATCCGAAGGTGACAAGGATGCTGCCGGAGAGCGCCCGGTTTGCAATGCTCGGAATGGCGCGCACGACTTGGCAAGGGACGGCTGCTTCAAGCTGTTTTACGCTGATCGGGCTTGTGATCGACACAAGGCAATGCTCCCTTGTCCAGTGCGGGGCCAGTTGCTGCAATAATGGATGGATGTCGAGTGGCTTGACGCATAAAAAAACGAGACTGGATTGTTTGACGACTTCAGCCGCGTTGGCAGCCACCGTGATGCCGGGATATGTGCGTTGTATCGCGAACGCTTTCGCAAGCGTACGGTTCGTTATGACGAGCTGATCCGCTTTCACGGCGCCGGAGTCGAGGAACGCTTCGATTAAGATGGTGCCCATATTCCCCGTGCCGATAACGCCGATGTTCATGCATTGTCCCCCCTCCCGGTTTTGGTTTGCCGGAACTCTCTTTTTCGATATGTATGAGAAAAAGGCTCGGTTTATGACTGGAGATGGAAAGGATGGGATCGTATGTGGGAGCATGTGCAGGAGCTTGGCAAACGGTATGGGAAAGTAGGGATGTTCTTGTTGTTTGCTGCGGCGGCGGGGTTATGGGTGTTTCGTCATCCGACGGATGAAAAGGGGCAAGTCGTCTTGCCGGCGGCGGCTGAAACGGATGCCGCCCGGCCGGAAGAAAAAAAGGACGAGGCGCCCAAAACCGCTGTGGTGGATGTGAAAGGGGCGGTCGCGAAGCCAGGAGTGTACGAAGTGGCGGCGGACGCCCGCGTTCGCGATGTTATCGCCCTAGCCGGCGGATTGACGGACGAGGCGGATGAAACGAAAATCAATCTGGCGGCAAAAGTGCGCGATGAGATGATGATTTACGTGCCGAAAAAAGGCGAGGCCGCACCAGCGTCAGATGCCGTCGGCAAGTCTCCAAGCGATGGAGCTCGGGACGGGCCGCAAGTGGCGGTCAATACGGCGACGGAAGAGGAGTTGATGCAGCTTCCCGGCATCGGACCGGCGAAGGCAAAAGCGATCATCGCCTATCGCGAAGAACACGGGCCGTTCCAGCGGGTGGAAGATTTGTTGAATGTAACCGGAATTGGCGAAAAAACGCTGGAGAAATTGAAACCGTATTTGCTTGTGCCGTAAACGAGGCGGGGGAGCGCAATGCTTCTCGTTTATGGGCGGATCAGGGCTGCTGCGGACGTTTTTCGGCGTTGACGGGGGCAGGCGGCGGCGGGTAGACTAAAAGTATGGAAACGAGCGGAGGGACGTAGAATGGAACGCATCACATGGGATCAATACTTTATGGCGCAAAGCCATCTGTTGGCGCTGCGCAGCACGTGCACAAGGCTCGCCGTCGGGGCGACGATTGTGCGCGATAAGCGCATCATCGCCGGCGGGTACAACGGCTCGATCGCCGGGGGCGCCCATTGCACCGATGAAGGGTGCTACGTTATTGACGGCCATTGTGTACGGACGATCCATGCGGAAATGAATGCCATTTTGCAATGCGCCAAGTTCGGCGTCCCGACCGAGGGGGCCGAGATGTATGTCACCCATTTTCCGTGCTTGCATTGTTGCAAGGCGATCATTCAAAGCGGCATTCGCGCTGTCTATTACGCCCAAGACTACAAAAACCACCCGTACGCCTTGGAGCTGTTTGCTCAAGCTGGCGTCCGGCTTGTGCAAGTGCCGCTGAAAACGGATGTGTTTGCCTTTCTTGCCAGCGGCGGAGGTGAAGCATGAAAGGACAAGCCGTCTATCCCGCCGCGGCGGCGCTTTTGGCCGTCGCGGCGGCCTCGCCGTCCCAAACCGCCTGTCTTCTCCTCGTTGTGTATCTCCTTCTTCTTTTCATCCGCCGGCCGCACTGTTTCCTTCCTGCTCTCGTTGCAGCTCTCTTCTTTTTTGTCTATTTTCTCATCGTTGACCATCATAACAAAACTTCCCTTTCCGGCGGCCGTCATTCGCTTTCCGTTCGTTTTTCCGCCGCGCCGGCGATCGACGGCGATCGATTGCAGGCGGCGGTGCAAGCTGGCAAGGAGCGGGTGCAGCTCCGTTACATCATTCGGACGGCTGCGGAAAAAGAAGCGCTGCGTGCGCACCTCATGCCTGGGGTCGTGTGCCGGCTAAAGGGAACGCTCGAGCGCCCCATGCCAGCTGGCAATCCGTATGCGTTTGATTACCGCCGTTATTTGCGCCGCCACCGCATTCATTGGCTCTTTCTCCCTGAGGCGATCGATCTTTCTGCTTGCGTGCGCGTCCGTCCCGCCATCATCGAACGGCTTGAAGCCATTCGCGAGGCTGGCGTCCGCCGCATTGAAGCCCGGTTTCCGCCGGAAGCGGCCGGCATCGCCGCTGCGCTCATTTATGGCGAACGCCGCTCGTTGGACGAGGAAGTGATTAGCGGTTACCAGCAGCTCGGGATCATCCATTTGTTGGCCATTTCCGGCGGCCATGTCACCCTGCTTGTCAGTGCTGCGTTGGCCGCTGCCATTCGGTTTGTGACGCGCGAAGCGGCCGTGCTTGCTTTGCTCGTTTTCTTGCCTATGTATGCGGTGCTCGCCGGCGCTTCGCCGTCGGTGCTGCGCGCTTGTGCGACCGGGATGATTGTGTTGGCCATCCAGTGGAAAAAAGGAAGGATCCATCCGCTGGATGCGTTGAGTTGGACAGCGCTTGCCCTGCTCGTCTTTGACCCCTATATGGTTTGGGATGTCGGTTTTCAACTATCGTTTCTTGTCACGTTTGCCCTTCTCGCCCATGTATCGGTGCTCGCCTCTGCTCGTTCGATGCTCCAAAACTTGTTTCAGACCGCGCTCGCCGCTCAGCTTGCCGCGCTGCCGGTTTTGCTTTACCATTTTTATGAAGTTTCTGTTTGGAGCGTAGGACTCAATGTCTTCTTTGTCCCTTGGTATTCATTTGTCATCTTGCCACTCGCTTTTCTATCCGCAGTTTTTCCCTTTTCTCCGCTCATTTGGCTGTTTAGCCGTCTCATTGAGCTGACGGATGCGGTTGTCCATTTTTTCTCGGTCGATTACTCGTTTATGCTTGTGCTCGGCCGTCCGGGGCCGTGGTGCTTAGCTGGTTATCTGACAGCCATCGCGGCGGCGTTTTTGGATTGGGAACGCGGCCGCCTGATCCGCGGATTGACAGCGGTGGCGGCGGCGACGGCGCTGCATATGGCTTCTCCGTATATGAATCCAAAGGGAGAAGTAACGATATTGGATGTTGGACAAGGAGACTGCATTTATATTGAGCTTCCGCATCGCAAAGCAGTCTATCTCATTGACACGGGCGGGACGCCGGAATGGGCGCGCGAACCGTGGCGCAAGCGGTCGCGTCCGTTTTCTGTCGGCCGCGACGTTGTCGTGCCGTTTTTAAAAGCCCAAGGGGTGAGGACGCTTGATCAGCTGATTTTGACGCACGATGATGCCGACCATATCGGGTCTGCTCCCGAGGTGATGGCAGCCGTGCGCGTTAAGAAGATTGTCACAAGCCCAGGAGCGCTGCCGGCCGTCAAGGCGATGGCGCGCCCGTTTTCCGTGCCGGTGGCCGCCAGCGTGCGGGGGGATCGGTGGAAGGTGGGGGATGCCGCGTTTTCCGTATTGCACCCGGAGGCGGGAAACAATGAGGATAATAACGGCTCGCTTGTATTGCTCGCCCGCCTCGGCCGCTTGACATGGCTGTTTGCTGCGGATATCGAGGAAGAGGCGGAACAGGCGCTCATCCGCGCTTATCCAGAGCTGCGCGCCGATGTATTGAAAGTCGCCCACCACGGCAGCAAAACGTCGACAACAGAGCCGTTTTTGCGGACGGTCAAGCCGCGAGCGGCCATCATTTCCGTCGGCCGCTACAATCGCTACGGGCATCCGTCCCCCGAGGTGCTTATGCGGCTTCGGCAACAACGGGCGATCATTTGGCGGACGGATGAAAACGGGGCCATTTGCTATGTGTATGACGAAAACGGTGGAACCTTTCAGGGGATGAAACCATAAGATGTAGTGCACAAAAAAACGGAACGTTTCAGCCAAAACAAAAAATAAGGATTGCTTATGTAAGCAATCCTTATCGACCGAAAAATTCGATCAATGTGGCGATGATGAACATGGTAGCGAAAAAGCCGAACGACACGATGAATCCGACGGCGGAATCGACGGCGTCATTTCGTTGGCTTTGCACTTCCTTTTCAAATACGTTCATCGTTTTCCCCCTCCTCGTTCAATCATTTTTAGTATAGACGAAAACGCGTGAAAAATCTACCGCCGCTCGCTTCTTTTCCTTCCTTGACAACAGTTGACACAAATACTTTCAAACAGCCGGGAAAACATAAAAATAACCCGCTGGCCAATAAGGTCCTAGGACTTATAGGCTGGCGTTTATATAAAGGGGAACCGGTTTTTTCGGCAGCCGGTTCCCTTGTAAAATGACGAAAAACGGTGTATCTTTTCTAGCAGAGACGTTTGCTAGGGAATGGAGACGGGAACATGTTGGAACGCGTATGGGGAAACATTGAAAAACGGCGTTTTTCTCCTCTTTATTTATTATACGGCAATGAGCCGTTTTTATTAATGGAAACGTATGAGCGATTGGTGAACGCAGCGCTTGGCCCGGAGGAGCGGGAGTGGAACTTGGCTGTGTACGACTGCGAGGAAACGCCGATCGAGGCGGCGCTTGAGGAGGCCGAGACGGCGCCGTTTTTCGGCGAGCGGCGTGTCATTCTCATCAAGCATCCATATTTTTTTACGTCTGAAAAAGAGAAGGAGATCGAACATGATTTGGCGAAGCTGGAGGCGTACTTGAAGGCGCCGTCGCCGTTTTCGATCGTCGTCTTTTTCGCGCCGTACGAGAAGCTTGATGAGCGAAAAAAAATTACGAAGCTCGCCAAAGAGCAAAGCGAAGTCGTCATCGCCGCCCCGCTCGCCGAAGCGGAGCTGCGTGCCTGGGTGCGGCGCCGCATCGAGAGCCAAGGGGCGCAAGCAAGCGACGAGGCGATTGATGTCCTGTTGCGGCGGGCCGGGACGCAGCTTTCCGCCTTGGCGAATGAAATCGATAAATTGGCCCTGTTTGCCGGATCGGGCGGAACCATCGAGGCGGCGGCGGTTGAGCGGCTTGTCGCCCGCACGCCGGAAGAAAACGTATTTGTGCTTGTCGAGCAAGTGGCGAAGCGCGACATTCCAGCAGCGTTGCAGACGTTTTATGATCTGCTTGAAAACAATGAAGAGCCGATCAAAATTTTGGCGCTGCTCGCCGCCCATTTCCGCTTGCTTTCGCAAGTGAAATGGCTTGCCTCCTTAGGCTACGGGCAGGCGCAAATTGCTGCGGCGCTCAAGGTGCACCCGTTCCGCGTCAAGCTCGCTCTTGCTCAAGCGGCCCACTTCGCTGACGGAGAGCTTGCTGAGGCGATCAACGAGCTCGCTGACGCCGATTACGAGGTGAAAAGCGGAGCGGTCGATCGCCGGTTGGCCGTTGAGCTGCTTCTGATGCGGTGGGGCACCCGCCCGGCGCAAGCGGGGCGTCACGGCCGGCGGTGAAGCGATCGCCCGGCCGTTTGCCGTGAACATAAAGAAAAACAAAAAAACGACCTGGCGCCAGGTCGTTTTTGATTAGGAAGCTTGGATGCTGTTCAATTTTTTCGCTAAGCGCGATTTTTGCCGGCTGGCGGCGTTTTTATGGATAAGGCCTTTGCTTGCAGCTTTGTCTAATTTTTTCGACGCAATAATGAATGCCTCGCGCGCTTTTTCCACGTCTTTCAATTCAACAAGCGCTTCAAATTTTTTGATCGCCGTACGCATGGCCGATTTCATCGAGGCGTTGTGAGCCCGGCGCTTTTCGCTCGTTTTCGCGCGTTTGATCGCTGATTTGATGTTAGCCACGTTCGTTCACCTCCGTTACCATTCCTACTTTCTGTTGTGAACAACAGGAAGAACAAGTGTTATTCTATCAAACGTGTTTGGATTATGCAAGAGTGTTCAAGCGAAAATCCTTTACGAAACATGAATGACCGGGCCTGATTGCGGCGACAATAAAAGAAAACGGCAGAAATGGGGAGGAACGACATGGAACAGCCGCTCGATTTACGCCAGTACTCGGTGCGCACGGATTTAGCGATCGAAGCGCATGAGATCGCACTCGAGGAGCGCTTGCAGCAAAAACAAGAAAGCGCCGCGCCGATTGAGGGGGTCATCATTCATGACGAGGAGATCAACGGCGTCAAGCTGTCGCATGTGCATGTCACGGAACAAGGAGCGGCCTCGATCGGCAAAAAGCCAGGCCACTACGTGACGATTGAAGCGCAAGGCATCCGCGAACAAAACACCGAGCTGCAGCAAAACGTGCAGCGCATTTTTTCCGAGCAGCTCAGCGCCTTTTTCAAGCGGCTCCGCATTCCCGATCAAGCGAGCTGCTTGATCGTCGGGCTCGGCAACCAAAACGTCACCCCGGACGCGCTCGGGCCGCTCACGGTGGAAAACGTGCTTGTCACCCGTCATTTGTTCCAGCTGCAGCCGGAAAGCGTCGAGGAAGGCTTCCGGCCGGTGAGCGCCCTTGCTCCGGGGGTGATGGGGACGACCGGGATTGAAACAAGCGACATTATCGACGGCGTCGTCCGGAAAACAAAGCCGGATTTTGTCATTGTGATTGACGCCTTGGCTGCCCGCTCGATCGAACGGGTCAACGCGACGATTCAAATTTCTGACACCGGCATCCATCCTGGCTCCGGGGTCGGCAACAAGCGGAAAGAGTTAAGCTATGAAACGCTTGGCATTCCGGTCATTTCGATCGGCGTTCCGACGGTTGTCGATGCGGTCTCCATCACGAGCGACACGATCGATTTCATTTTGAAGCACTTCGGCCGCGAAATGCGCGAAGGGAAACGGCCGTCAAGCGCGCTCGCTCCGGCGGGCTGGACGTTTGGGCGCAAACGAAAATTGACGGAACAAGACATGCCGTCGCCGCAAGAACGGTCGACGTTTCTTGGCATGGTCGGCACGCTTGGCGATGAAGAAAAGCGGCGTCTCATCTATGAAGTGCTCGCCCCGCTCGGGCATAATTTGATGGTGACTCCAAAAGAGATCGATTCGTTTATCGGCGATATGGCCAACTTATTAGCCGGCGGCTTGAATGCGGCGCTGCATCGGCAAGTCGACCAAGGCAATGTCGGCTCCTACACCCATTAAACAAAAAACAGTTCTATCTTTTCCCGCTTGGCCATACGTTAAACTGAGGAGACAAGCCGGGAAAGGGTGGGAATATGAAACGATGGCGCTCCCCAAACGTCATGATCGCGATTCCAGGAGCCAGCATAAAGAAACTGTTGATGCTCATCATCCTTGGCTGCATGATGATGTTTATGCTTGTCGGAGCGCTCACATCGCTGCGGCCGGAATACCGTCCGTCGTCATCATCGCTGAACGATATGGCGGCCCATTTTCCGGAAGAGACGTTCATTCGTCTGTTCGCCTTGGAAAATCGATATTTTGCGCAGCTGCTGCCGAAAGATCGGCGGCAGACGAATTACTCATCGCTATTGTTCCGCCTGGCGACGAGCATCAATCCCGATGACCCGCGCAGCCTGCTTGGCAGCGAGCTGCCGGGCTTTGCCCTTTATGACAGCAAAATTCTCATCGCTGGTGAAGGAACGGATTATACGAACATGCCATACGAATCAGCGCCGCCGCTTGAGGCGATGCTTGCGGAACGGCAAGCCTCGGTCGATGAACTCGAACAAGCAAACAAGAACGAAGATGAAAAACCGGTTCCCCCGCCATCGCAGACGACCGGAGGGAAAAAAGTGGTCTACATTTACAATACCCATACGCATGAGTCGTTTTTGCCGGCGCTCAAAGGGGTCACTGACCCGGATTTGGCGTTTCACCCGACGGTCAACATCACAAAAGTGGGGGAAAAGTTAGCGGAAGAACTGGAAAAGCGCGGCATCGGGGCTGAAGTGAGCAAAATCGACATTGTCAGCGAATTGTTAAAGAAAGGGATGAAATACTCCCAATCGTATGATATGTCCCGCCAAACAGTGGTCGCAGCAATGAAGCAAAATCGTGACTTGCACTACTTCATCGATATCCATCGCGATTCGCGGCGGCGGAAATATACGACGGCTACGATCAACGGCGTTGATTATGCGCGTGTCGCATTCATTATTGGCGGAGAAAACGCGACATACGAGAAAAACTTGCAGCTGGCTACCGCGTTGCATCAGTTGCTGCAAAAGAAATATCCAGGGTTGAGCCGCGGGGTGATCGAGAAAAAAGGAGCCGGGACGAACGGCAAGTTTAATCAAGATTTATCGGAAAACGCGATTTTAATTGAAGTCGGCGGTGTTGACAATACGTTTACGGAGTTGTTTCGTTCCGTGTCGGCGCTCGCTGACGTATTCAGCGACTATTATTGGCAGGCGGAAAAAGTCGAAGCGCCGGCTCCGGCGGAGAAAAAGTAAAGGAGCGTCACTATGGCACGATGGTTCATCCGCTTTACTCTAGCGATCTTTCTTCTTTTTTTCGGCGTGTTGTTTGGCATGCAAGAGGCGCATCGCGGCATGGAACGGATGCGCGGTTATGCCGATCCGTCGTTTCCATCCGTCATCGATATGAAAAAAAGGGAAAATGGTGAGGTGGAAGCGGCGGTGTTTGGCCGGCCGGTCGTTGCTGGAGATTTAGGAGAAAAGCAAGAAACGATTCGCGAGCTGAAAACGTTCAACTTGTTCTCTAGGCTCGGCCAACTTTTTGCCGATGCCGTCACCGCGCTCATGGAAATGCTGTTTTCGCTCGTCGGCCGGGTGTTGGACTAGCCCGTTCATGTGCGGACGAAACAGGAACGTGCCGTCACAATGGCGGCTTTTTCTTTTGGACGCCGTCCGCCGGCTGGAGCACAAAGTGCTGCGCTTTCCATATTGTCGATTGTTTTCTTGGCGCGGCTCTGGCCGTTTCGCGTCTTTCCGGAAAGCCCGAACGGCGGCTTGGCTTTTCGTTCATCATTGAATCTTCTTCGCGCTGTTGCTATAATCAAAGCTAGTGTAGTTTTGCGAAGAAGCAGGAGTGAGAGACGATGAACCGGGAAGAACGGTTGAAACGGCAGGAACGGATCCGCAATTTTTCGATTATTGCTCACATTGACCACGGAAAATCGACGCTGGCGGACCGCATTTTGGAAAAGACGGGGGCGCTGTCGGAGCGTGAATTGCGCGAGCAGACGCTCGATACGATGGAGCTTGAGCGCGAGCGCGGCATCACGATTAAATTGAATGCGGTTCAGTTGACATATAAAGCGAAAAATGGCGAAGAGTATATTTTCCATTTGATCGACACGCCGGGCCACGTCGACTTTACGTACGAAGTGTCGCGCAGCTTGGCCGCTTGCGAAGGGGCGATTTTGGTCGTCGATGCGGCGCAAGGCATTGAAGCGCAGACGCTCGCCAACGTGTATTTGGCGATCGACAACAATTTAGAAATTTTGCCGGTCATTAACAAAATCGATTTGCCAAGCGCTGAACCGGAGCGGGTGCGTCAAGAAATTGAGGATGTCATCGGTTTGGACGCCTCTGACGCGGTGCTTGCTTCGGCCAAAGTCGGCATCGGCATCGAAGAAATTTTGGAAAAAATCGTCGAAAAAATTCCGGCTCCCTCGGGTGATCCGGATGCGCCGCTGAAGGCGCTCATTTTTGATTCCCTTTATGACCCGTACCGCGGCGTCGTCGCCTATGTCCGCGTCGTCGACGGAACGGTGAAGCCAGGGCAGCGCATTAAAATGATGTCGACCGGCAAGGAGTTTGAAGTGACGGAAGTCGGCGTGTTCACGCCGAAGCAAAAAGTCGTCGACGAATTGACGGTCGGTGATGTCGGCTATTTGACCGCCTCGATTAAAAACGTGAAAGATACGCGCGTCGGCGATACGATCACCGATGCCGAACGGCCGGCAGCTGAACCGCTCCCGGGCTATCGGAAGCTCAATCCGATGGTGTTTTGCGGGATGTATCCGATCGATACGGCGCGCTACAACGATTTGCGCGAGGCGCTCGAGAAGCTGCAATTGAACGATGCGGCGCTCCACTTTGAGCCGGAAACGTCGCAGGCGCTTGGGTTCGGCTTCCGCTGTGGATTTCTCGGCTTGCTTCATATGGAAATCATCCAAGAGCGGCTCGAGCGCGAATTTCATATCGATTTGATCACGACCGCGCCGAGCGTCGTTTACAAGGTGCATTTGACCGACGGAACGGAAGTTGACGTCGACAACCCGACGAACATGCCCGACCCGCAAAAAATCGACCGCATTGAAGAACCGTATGTGAAAGCGACGATCATGGTGCCAAACGACTATGTCGGTCCGGTGATGGAGCTGTGTCAAGGAAAGCGCGGCACGTTTGTCGATATGCAATATTTGGATGAAAAGCGCGTCATGCTTATTTACGATATTCCGCTCTCCGAGATCGTCTACGACTTTTTCGACGCTTTAAAGTCGAACACAAAAGGGTACGCGTCATTCGACTACGAATTGATCGGCTACCGGCCGTCCAATCTCGTCAAGATGGATATTTTGCTAAACGGCGAAAAAATCGATGCCTTATCGTTTATCGTTCACCGCGACTCTGCGTACGAGCGCGGCAAAGCGATCGTTGAAAAGCTGAAAGATTTGATTCCACGCCAGCAATTTGAAGTGCCGGTGCAGGCGGCGATCGGCAACAAGGTCATCGCCCGTTCGACAATCAAAGCGTTGCGCAAAAACGTGCTCGCAAAATGTTACGGCGGCGACGTGTCGCGGAAGCGGAAGCTGCTTGAGAAGCAAAAAGAAGGAAAGAAGCGGATGAAACAAATCGGGTCGGTCGAAGTGCCGCAAGAAGCGTTTATGGCCGTCTTGAAAATCGACGACCAGAAAAAATAACGAGCAAGGCTGTCTCCGTTGGGGATAGCCTTGTTTGTTTCCTGCGGCGCCGCCGGCTGAAAGGAGGAGGACCGATGGCCGTTTCAGCGTATTTTCATATTCCATTTTGCGCCCATATTTGCCATTATTGCGATTTTAACAAAGTATTCGCCGCCGGCCAGCCGATTGACGACTATTTGCGGGCGATGGACAAAGAAATGGTGTGGACGGCGGCGGAATTTGGCAGCCAACTCAAGACGCTGTTTATCGGCGGCGGCACGCCGACGGTGCTTGAGCCGGCGCAGCTCGGCTGTTTGCTTGCGAGCATCCACCGCCATTTTCAGTTTGACCCGCAAACGGCCGAATTTACCGTCGAAGCCAACCCGGACGGCTTGACGAAAGAAAAGCTCGCTATTTTGCGCGATGCCGGAGTGAATCGGCTGAGCCTGGGGGTGCAGACATTTGACGATCAGCTTCTGCAAACGATCGGCCGCACGCACCGGCGAGGCGACGTCATACGGGCTGTAGCGTTGGCCAGAGAAGTCGGGTTTCAGAACATCAGCATTGATGTAATGTACGGTTTGCCGGGGCAGACGCTTGAGCAGTTTACGGCCGATTTAGAAGCGGCGTTTTCGCTTCATGTGCCGCATCTTTCTGCTTATTCCCTCATTTTGGAGCCAAGGACGATTTTTTATAACGAATGGCGGAAAGGGCGGCTCCGTCTACCGGGCGAAGAGATGGAAGCCGAGATGTACGAAGCAGCGATGGAGCAGATGGCTGCCGCTGGCTATCGGCAATACGAAATCAGCAACTATGCTTTGCCGGGATTTGAAAGCCGGCACAACTTGACGTACTGGAACAACGAGGAGTACTACGGCATCGGCGCTGGGGCGCACAGCTATATCCACGGGGTGCGGCGGGCGAATATCGGTCCCATCCGGCATTACATCAGCGCGATCGAACGCGGCCAATGGCCGCACCGCGACGTGCGCCGCTTGACCACTCGCGAGCAGATGGAAGAGGAAATGTTTTTAGGGCTGCGCAAAACGGAAGGGGTGTCCAAAGCCTGCTTTCGGCAAAAGTTCGGCCGCGACCTCCACGACATATTTGGCGCGGCGATCCGCCGGGAAATCGAAAACGGACGCCTCGAGGAAACGGAGACTCACATCCGCTTGACCAAACGAGGCAAGCTGCTCGGCAATGAAGTGTTTGCCGCGTTCCTCGGCGAAATGTAAACATTGACATTTGCCGGGCGATTTGCTACCCTAGTAGTAGATTTAGCACTCGAATTGTTCGAGTGCTAACAGAGGTGAGACACGTGCTAACGGACCGCCAACTGCTGATTTTGCAGGTGATTATCGACGATTTCATTCGTTCTGGGCAGCCGGTCGGTTCGCGGACGTTATCGAAAAAGCATCAAATCGCGTTCAGCTCGGCGACGATCCGCAATGAGATGGCGGATTTGGAGGAGCTCGGCTATATTGAAAAAACGCACATTTCTTCCGGCCGTGTGCCGTCGGAAAAAGGGTACCGCTACTACGTCGACCATTTGCTGCCGCCGCAGCGGCTGACAAGGGCGGACATTCAAAAAATCCGCTCCGTGTTTGCCGAGCGCATCTATGAGCTGGAAAAACTGATGCAAAAGTCGGCGCAAATTTTATCCGAGCTGACGAACTATACATCCATCGCGCTCGGGCCGACGTTTAAAGAAAGCAAACTGAAGCGGATGCAAATCGTTCCGCTCAACGAACAGACAGCCGTCGCCATCGTCGTGACGGACACCGGCCATGTTGAAAACCGGGTCGTGACGATTCCGTCATCGATGGACGCAGGCGACCTCGAAAAAATGGTCAACATTTTCAACGAGCGGTTGAACGGCGTTCCGCTCATTGATTTGAAAGAAAAAATGGAGACGGAAGTGGCCGACGTATTGCGCCGGCACATCCGCAACTACGACAGCGTGCTCAATACGCTCATTGAGACGCTCGATGCCCCTGAAGAAGAAAAAGTGTTTTTCGCCGGCAAGGCGAATATGCTCAACCAGCCGGAGTTCAGCGACATCCAAAAAGTGCGCCCGCTTCTGGACATCATTGAGCAGGAAAAAGACATTTATCGCCTGCTCCGCAAGCAAACCCAAAAAGGAGTGCGGGTTTCGATCGGGCATGAAAACGAACTGCGCGGCATGGAAAACTGCAGCTTGATTACAGCGACGTATTCGGTCGGCGATGAGCCGCTCGGGGCGATCGCGATTCTTGGTCCAACGCGCATGGAATACTCGCGCGTCATCACTGTCTTAAACCGTGTCGCTTCCGATTTGTCGGCCGCGCTCGCGAAATGGTATCAAAGTCAATAAGAATGGCCATATTGGATAACGGATGGATCGCGCATCCATCCTTTCCTTGTGGCCATTGATACATAAAAGGGAAGAGCCCCGGCAGGGAGGTGAAAGCGATGGAGCAAGGAGAAAAACAAGTGATGGAACAAGCTACATACGATGAGCCGGAGCGGGAGCAACCGATCGAGGAAGAAGCCGC